>JBAVQA010000077.1:0-16516 GCA_049693595.1 Candidatus Acidiferrales bacterium
CAGGTGAACCTCGGGATGTTTTTTCACAGCTTCTGTTCGAAGGGTCCGGGTTTTGACGTCGCGCTTTTGAATCCTTCGTCCCGACCTTCTACTCCAAGTCATTCTCAAAACGGGAACAGAACCGCATCGCCGCAGTTATGCTCACACACACAACACCCCTTGACATCGCCATAAAAGTATGATATAAAGGCACTTCCCATATAAATAACCAATAGTACTTGAAGGCTTTACGCCCCGAAAAAGGGCCAGTGGTAAAGCTGCTTCTCTTTACGCCGCTGCGGCGACAAAGGGTAGCAGCTATTTTTAGGAGGCTATGTGACGACAGGTTGTGGCAGGAGAGCGGCGGGCGCGCGGAGTTTGCGCTCGCCAATGTTGGTAGATCGCTCCCGATGCTCCTCGAACTGCGACAGATTTAATCGCCAAATTCAGGAAGTAGAACACCTCGTAACTCGCAGAAAACAAAGAGTCGCACTCAGCTCAAATAGCCAAAAAATTCAATTTTGCAAAACCAAAAATTTCGCCGCACACGAAGCATCGATCGCGAATTTCCGCCCATTTCTAACCGGTTTTGCCTCACAAACAGAATTCGTCGTAACTCACTCAAAACAAAAGACTGCGACATTTCTAACCGGTTCTAGATTTGCACGCCAAGCACTACTATCGAAACTCAAAATCCAAAAGCTTGCGCGAGTGAACCTGCGCAAGCGGTGCGTCTCTCTAGCCACTAGCCACTTCCTTGCCCTGACGCAGGAAGGGTCACTCGCCACTGAGTTTGAAAGCGGCGCGGACTTGCGGGCGGGTGAGGTAGAAGAGCAGCAGGCCTGCGATTGTGACGCCGATGGCTCCTTCGACGACGCGGCCCGAGAACGCGTTGAGCAAGTCTCCCAACACCTGAGTCGCAATGACGGCAACGGCGAGCCACCATCCCCAGACCTTGCGCTTGAACCAACCCGCGGCGGCGACGGCAAGCGTGGCGCCGAGCAGCAGGAACAGGAGTCCGGCGACTGGTCCGTAGGGCGTAAGTTCGCGATGAGCCCGCGGATTGAGAAGCCACATGTCGTCGAGATATGTGCGCGGCCAGCGCAGGCTTGTCCCCGCAAGCGTCGCTGTGACCGCGCCGAACACAAGAAAAATTCCCATAGCCGTCAAACCGCGCGGAGGCTTTGCTTCTGTGGTCTCGATTCTCTCCATATCTCATTCAGACTGTTTGCGGGCCCGATGTCGTTGCAAGAGGTGTTGCTCCAGCGGATCTGCGATAAAGAATCCGCTAGCCTTGAGCTGCTTGAGAACTTCGGCGAAGTTCGCGACGAGGCCCATCGTGTCAGCCCGTTCCAGAACACCGAGTGTTCCCGAGAGCGGCAGATTCCGGCTGAGGGCTATAGACCGTCCAATCTGCTCGTCAATCAACAAAACATCGGCCCGCAGAGTTTCTGCCAGCAAGATGGCCTCGCGTTCCCCTCGATGCAATTTGACCGGAAAATCGCTCGTGTCGCTTTCTCGCACAGAGTGAACTTCAAACCAAGCCGGGAGCGACAACACGCGGCTGCGCACGTTCTCCGGCGTTCTAGCTTCCGTCAATTCCTCGCGCACAGCCGAAGGCACAAAGACCTTCGTAAACAATTGTCCCAGGAGGTTTTCCTGGCCGATGGCGATCAGATAACGGAGCGGTGTGGTGTTGGAGACGGCGATCATGCCGCGAGTCTACTAGCGGCGCTTCCGGCGAGACGCCGCTTCGAAGACCGCTGCCTCGCGGTCGAGATCCGCTTCCTCGATTACAGCCAGGGGAACGTGGTGTTGTCCCAAAAAATCTTCAGTCTCGACGCGCGACAATCCCAACATTTCCGAAATCTGCAAGAGAGTCAGAGTTTGCTCGCGATAGCCTTCCAAGGCGAGCGCTTCGAGAGCGCGGCGGGAAACGTCGCCTCCGGCGGCCGAAAGCCGCTTGGCGATTTCGTCCGGGATGCGGAGAGTGACTTCCATATCCCCAAGTTTAGCATTGTTCCTTCGTTCCGTCGCGGCGGGCAAAGTGCTAACGTGTGGACATATTCCGGCCACTTCGTGGCCTCTTCCCCAGGCTCCACTAAACCGTGGACCTGGGCGGCCCCAGGGAAAGGAGCGGTCAGGGATGACGACGGAAATGGCGGGGAAAGGGTTGGAAGGGCAGGTGGCGCTGGTTACGGGCGGGGCGAAGCGGGTGGGGCGGAGCATTGCGTTGGGGCTGGCGGCGGAGGGCGCGGACGTGGTGGTGAATTACATGGAGTCGAAGGCGGAGGCAGAAGAGCTGGCGCAGGAGATTCGCGCGATGGGGCGGCGCGCGGTGGCGATTGGAGGAGACGTTTCCAAGCGACAGGACGTGGAAAAATTATTTATGGCGGCGGAGAACGAATTCGGCAGGCTGGACATTCTGGTGAACAACGCGGGCATCTTTCAGGCCGTGAAGTTTGAAGACCTGACCGAAGAGCAGTGGGACCACATGATGAACGCGAACCTGAAGTCGCAATTCCTGTGCGCGCAGGAGGCGGCGCCGATCATGAAACGGCGCGGACGCGGGAGGATCATCAATTTGGTGTCGCTGGGCGCGTGGCCGTCTTACACGCACTACTGCGTGTCGAAGGCGGGATGCATCATGCTGATGCAGTGCCTGGCGCGCGCGTTGGGGCCGGAAATTCTGGTGAACGCCGTCGCGCCGGGGACCATTCAGTTTCCCGGCGAAGCGCCGGATGAGGATTTTATTAGGCGCGTCCCGCTGCATCGCACAGGGAAAGGCGAGGACATTGCGGGGGCGGTCGTCTATTTGGCGAGCGCGGATTTTGTGACCGGGCAGGTGATTGTGGTGGATGGCGGAAGGGCGGTGGTGTAGATCATGCGGCCAAAAACAAATTCGGCAAGAGGCCGGACGGGAGTCCGGCGTTCCCAGGGCGGCGCGCCGCTACGACGTGACCGGGTTGGGCTTTTCGCTGTTGATGCGGAGGTCGACGATGGCCTTCTTCACGACTTTTTCTTCGATTTTTCCGTCGAGGAAAAGCTCGTTGAGCGTGGCGAGGGTGATGAAGCGCGCGTCCACTTCAAAGAAATCGCGCAGGGATTCGCGGTGGTCGCTGCGGCCGAAGCCGTCGGTGCCGAGCGACGCGATGCGGCGGGGAATCCACGAGCTGATCATGTGCGGCAAAGTTTTCAAGTAGTCGGTGGCCGCGACCAGGACGCCGGGCGAATCTTTCAGCATTTCGGTGACGTACGGGACGCGCGGCTTTTCCGCGGGATGCAGGCGGTTCCAGCGGTCGGTCTCGATTCCGTCGGTGTAGAGCGCTTTGTAGCTGGTGACGCTCCAGACGTCGGCGGCGACGCCGTATTTTTGCTCGAGGATTTCCTGGGCGCGAAGAGCTTCGTTGAGGATTGCGCCGCTGCCGAAGAGTTGCGCGCGCAGCTTTGATTTTTTGTGCGTCGAGGGGCGGACTTTGTACACGCCCTTGAGGATGCCTTCGGTGACGTCGCCGGGCATTTCGGGCATGGCGTAAGGCTCGTTCATCACGGTGATGTAGTAAAAAATGCTTTCGCCGTCTTTGTACATGCGGCGAATGCCGTCCTGAATGATGACGGCAAGCTCGTAAGCGTAGGCGGGATCGTAGGCGCGAAGATTGGGCACGGTGAGCGCGAGGACGTGGCTGTTGCCGTCCTGGTGCTGAAGCCCTTCGCCGGCGAGCGTGGTGCGGCCGGAAGTTCCGCCGAGGAGGAAGCCTCGGACGCGCATGTCGGCGGCGGCCCAGATGAAGTCGGCGATGCGCTGGAACCCGAACATGGAGTAAAAAATAAAAAACGGAATGGTGTTGATGCCGTGCGTCGCGTACGCGGTGCCGGCCGCAATAAACGAGGCCATCGAGCCCGCCTCGGTGATTCCTTCTTCGAGGATTTGGCCGTCCTTGGCTTCCTTGTAGTAGAGCAAAGTCTTCACGTCCACGGGCTCGTAGCGCTGGCCGACGCTGGAATAAATTCCCACGGTGCGGAAGAGCGACTCCATGCCGAAGGTGCGGGCTTCGTCCGGCACGATGGGGACGATTAATTTGCCGATTTCGGGATCGCGCAGAAGTTTGCGCAAGATGGCAACGAAGGCCATGGTGGTGGAGATTTCGCGTCCATCGCTGCCGGCGTAAAATTCCTTGAACAACTCCTCGTGGATCGCGGCGATGGGTTTCGCGCGGACGCGGCGCTGAGGCGCATAGCCGCCAAGCTCTTCGCGGCGCGCGCGAAGGTAGCGAATCTCTTCGCTGTCATCGGCGGGACGGTAGAAGGGAACGTCGATGCATTGTTGGTCGCTAACCGGGATATCAAATCGCGTGCGAAATTCGCGGAGCTCGTCTTCGTTGAGCTTCTTTTGCTGGTGCGTAACGTTTTTGCCTTCGCCGGCCTCGCCGAGGCCGTAGCCTTTGATGGTGCGCGCGAGAATTACGGTGGGCGCTCCGCGATGGTCCACGGCAGCTTTGTACGCGGCATAAACTTTTCTGGGGTCGTGGCCGCCGAGACGCAGGCGGCGGAGTTGCTCGTCTGAAAGAGGCTCGACCAATTTCAGAAGCTGCGGGCTCGCGCCGAAGAAATGTTCGCGGACGTATTCGCCGGAGGAGACGACGAGCTTTTGATACTCGCCATCAACCATTTCTCCCATGCGTTTTACGAGCAGGCCTTCGGTGTCGCGCTCGAGAATGGAATCCCACTCCGTGCCCCAGAGAACTTTGATCACGTTCCAGCCGGCGCCGCGGAACTCGGCCTCCAGCTCTTGAATGATTTGGCCATTGCCGCGTACGGGGCCGTCCAAGCGTTGCAAGTTACAATTCACGACGAAAATCAGGTTGTCGAGCTTTTCTCTAGCGGCCAGGCCGATGGCGCCGAGAGATTCCGGCTCGTCTGTCTCACCGTCGCCGAGGAAGGCCCAGACTTTCGCGTCGGTCACGGGTTTGAGCCCGCGGTCTTCGAGATACCTGTTGAAGCGCGCCTGATAAATGGCCATCAGCGGGCTGAGGCCCATGGAAACCGTCGGGAACTCCCAAAAATCGGGCATCAGCCATGGATGCGGATACGAGGAAAGGCCGCCGTCGGGTTTCAATTCGCGACGGAAATTTTCAAGCTGCTCGGCGGAAAGGCGCCCCTCCAGAAACGCGCGCGAATAAATTCCAGGAGACGCGTGGCCTTGGATATAAAGGATGTCGCCCTCGAACTCCGAAGTGTGCGCGCGAAAAAAATGGTTGAATCCGATTTCATACAAAGTGGCGGCGGACGCGTAGGTGGAAATGTGCCCGCCGATGTTGTGCTCTTCTCGGTTCGCGCGCACAACCATGGCAATGGCGTTCCAGCGGACGATGCTTTTGATCCGGCGCTCGAGTTGTTGATCGCCAGGAAAGTCGGGCTGCAAAAGGTGAGGGATGGTGTTGACGTAGGGCGTCTTCGCGGTAAAGGGAATGTCGATGCCAACAAGCTTGGCGTGCGCCCGCAGGCGCTCCAGAATGTAGGAGGCAACGTCGGGGCCGCTGGATTGCAGAACGGAGTCCAGCGATTCGAGCCATTCCTGCAGCTCGTTGTCATCCAACCCCTGTATCGGCGTGCTTAGTTCCTCTTCCATCTCTTCGATTGCCTCGTGAGCCGCGGCGCGGGAATGCATCAGCGCAAATCTGCCCGCGATAATTTTCGCATTCCTAGAATACACCCATACGGGCTTGCGTGCATTCGGAGCCGTCGTCTAACTTTCGAAAAAATCAACGAGACTAGATTCGCCACCGATCGCCGGGAGGGTTCAGGAGCGGCGGTATTGAGTTTTGCGGACGGGCTTCGCTGCCTCTAACGAGCTGTTGGCCGGAGATTCTTCAGGCCGTCGGGGAGGAAATTCAAGACCGCTCCCTCGATCGATTCGCGATTTCGCTGATACTTTATGCCGAGATATATAATCAGCAGGCCCAGCACACTCAGTGCAAACGGAAACATCATGGAATCCTTGAATACTTCGTAAGAAAGATGGCCTAGATACCCGAACACGCCCAAGGCTCCGAAGACCAGGAAGGCACGCCTATCAAGGAAGATCGCAGCCAACATCAGCCCCAGATTGATGAGGCAGTACAGGAATTTGTTCCACTCACTACTACTTTGCATGAGCGAAAGGCCTCCCCAGAAAGCCAACAAGCCGAACAAATAACCCCAGAACGCGTAATCCTCACGCGTTCGGCGGTCGACAATATAGGAGAGCACCAAGATCAGAGCGCCAAAAACGAGCGAGACCCATAGACGCTCGTTCCAAGTGAATTCGTTTTTTCTAAACAATAGCGGCGTGAGATCCATGGACATGTACCAGAGCGAAAAGGCGATTGGAAAAGTCAGAAAAGGGAAACGGATGAACTTCAGAGCGATTGCGCCCGCCAAGATGGTTCCAATTTCCATCAGAATCCAGCTTCCTTTTACCCAGATATGGTAGTCGCGGAACGTACCCGGTGTGCCTTGCGGCCAGATTCCTGTAAGCTCCTCGATGCCGTAAATTGCCAGCGGCACCATCCACACCGCGAGCGTGAAAAGAAGTCCGCCGGGAATTTTAAGATTCTGCGAGAACCAGAGATAGTGGCCTACCAACAGAAATGCAATCGCGTAGCCCGCGGCAATCAGGAAAATTCCTCCGCCGCCAAACTTCTGCCAGCCGAGAGTCATGAACCAGCCCATGGCGGACATGACGATCAGCGCGCCGAGATAGTAGGCGACGTTTGCCACCCCGAAGCTAGAGCGGTCAGGACGACGCGCTTCGAGCCGCGTCCATAAGAGCTTCGCTTGCTCCGGGGAAAGTAACTTCTCCGAAGCAGCCCAGTCCAGATCTTCCCTTGAGATATTCATCTCGCCCCCGTCTAGTCCGTTTTCGGAACCTTGAGTGTTCCGGAACTCAATTTGTCGATCAACTCGCGGTCTGCGGGAAGAAAATTCAATTCCGACAGAGCCGAGGGAACGCGCCACTCCATGGTTTCGAAGGCTTGGTTGCGAATGTCGGCGGGTATGACCGTGGCTGCGAAGAAAATCAAGTCGATGGCGTCGCCGAGTTCGGAGTATTGATGGCGCGTACGAAATATTTCCGGACCAATTTGCGACTCGACGCCGAGTTCTTCCTGCAACTCGCGCGCCAGGGCTTGGGCGGGAGTTTCGCCCGGTTCGAGTTTCCCTCCCGGAAATTCCCACATCAGGCCGAACGAATCGGTGCGACGCCGTTGGCAGACCAGCAGTTTTCCGTCGGCTTCGATTAACGCGGCCACGACTATCATTATTCGGGTTCCTTTAGTTACGTTCGTGAATCACGCGGAAAAGTTCCCACGCTCCCTTGATCAACGGAGGTCCGGGAGTGTTCAAAAGTTCGTCGCGGATCACGAAAACGCGGCGGTTCTTCACCGCCGGAACATCTTGCCACGCCGGATTTCGCAACGCGCTTGCGGGCTTTGCTCGATCTCCGGTGGCGGCCCAGGCTAGGACGATCACGTCCGGCTTCGCCCACGCCACTTCTTCATCGGTAACGCGCTCGCCGGCTGCGCCCACCATATGGCCGCTTGCGATTTCGACTAGCTCTCTAACCCAGGGTGGGGAACTGATGCGCGGTTTCGGCCAAGCCTCGCAGTAAACTCGGGGCCGATGCTTCGGGCCCTTCTTTTTGGCGGCAGCGGCCACGGCAGCGAAAGCTTGCTTCATCTTCAGAATCAACTTCTCCGCCTTGGCGGCGCGGTTGGCGATTCTGCCTAACGTGTGAATATCTCGCTCGATGTCTGCCAGCGAGCGTGGATTGATGGCGACGAAAGTCACGGATTCGGCGAGGATTTTCTCCACGGTGTCGGACGCAAAGGGCACGGAACCGATCAGCATGGTGGGCTTGAGGTGCATCACCTCGGCGATGTTCATCTTCCAGCAGTCGCCCACTTGCGGACGCCGTCCCACGTCGGCGACATCTTTACACCACTTGCTGACGCCGACGAGTTCGCGGCCGGCGCCCAGGGCCAGCAGAATGGAGGTGACATTCGGCGCAAGAGAAACAATGCGAACTTTCCGGTCGGAGTTTCTGGTTGCCATGGTCGCGAAGATTCTACTTGGGCGGTTACAAATTCACTAGGAGTCAAAGTTGATGAACTCGTTTTGGGCTATGGTGCAACCTGAAACGAGCGCACACAGTCAAACATACGTGTGCTGGAACGACGAGGGAAGGCGATAAAATAATAACTGTGAATTCCGCGGAGAAAAACTCGTACGAGAAAGCCCTGGGCGGAAACGTCCGACGCGTGATTTTTGGCGCTGGGGGCTTGCTCGGAGCGAGCCTGTGCGTGCTGCTCTGCGCGCACGCGACCGGGGCCCGGTCTCAACAGCCCACTTCCGTTCCGGGAGCGGAGAGTGGTCGAGCGAGTGCGCCGGGAACCGCGACCACAGCCGTTGAGCAAATACAGGAGCAGCGATCGACGGGAGACATCACCGGAACAGTTGTGGATCAAACGGGAGCGGTCGTGTCCGGAGCGCGCGTAGCACTGACGAGCGCGGACGGATCTCCCAATCGCGACATCCTAACGGGCGACAACGGGGAATTCTCGTTTGCGAAGATAGCGGCGGGTGCGTTCAAGGTGACCGTCACGTCGGCGGGCATGGCTGCGCAAACATATTCTGGAGTGCTGGCGCCCGGGCAGTTCTACATTGTCCCGCAGATTGCATTGGCCGTTGCCACGGAAACGACTGAGGTTCGTGTCGTCGGGCTGGGGCCTACCGAATTGGCGGAAGTGCAAATCAAAGAACAAGAGAAGCAACGCATCCTGGGCGTGATTCCAAATTTTTATATTAGTTACGTGCACGACGCCGTGCCGCTGACGCCCAAGCAAAAATTCGAGCTGGCGTGGAAGACGACAATTGATCCGGTGACATTTGTACTTGTTGGAGCGGTTGCCGGATACGAACAGGCGGGAAATCAATTCAGCGGGTATGGGCAGGGCGCGTCAGGTTATGGAAAGCGTTACGGCGCGGCATACGCCGATACGATTACCAGCACGTTTATCGGAGGGGCTCTGTTCCCGGCGCTGATGAAACAAGATCCGCGGTATTTCTACAAGGGAACCGGGAGCACGCGGTCGCGGATACTGTATGCGATCGCTACTTCAGTAATCAGCAAGGGCGACAACGGGCACTGGCAGTTTAACTATTCGGGCATCTCGGGAGGGCTGGTTGCCGGCGGTATCTCAAATCTCTACTATCCGCCGAAAGATCGCGGAGCGGGGCTAGTCTTCGAAAATGAGGCAATTGGTATCGGCGGAACTGCGGTTGCAAATCTGGTTCAAGAATTTATTATCCCGAAGTTGACACCGAATCTTCCCAACCACCGGACGGCGCAACCGTAAAGCGTTGACAGACGAATGCCGGCTCATCGATGATAGTTCGACGTGCAGGGAACTCTCAGCAAGCAGCTCGCAGATATCGTTCTACCCGACGGCGACGGGCGGGAAATCCGTCTCGGTTCGTTGTGGGAGAAGCGGCCGGCCGTGATCGTTTTTCTGCGGCACTACGGCTGAATTTTTTGCCGCGAGCACGTCGCGCAGTTGCGCGAACACGAGCAAGCCTTTTTGGAGAAGGGCGCGTCGCTGGCCGCCATCGGCCTCGGCGACCGAAACTACGCAGGAATTTTCCGCGAAGAGACCGGAATCGCGTTTCCCCTGTTGATCGACGAACAGCGCCAGGCTTACGCCGTCGCCAACCTGCGTTCCGCCAATTTGTTGCACCTAGCTCGCCGCGACAATTTCGAGAGCCGCAATCGCGCGAAGGCGGCCGGGCATCGTCAGC
Organism: Candidatus Acidiferrales bacterium; assembly: GCA_049693595.1. Classification (GTDB taxonomy): domain Bacteria; phylum Acidobacteriota; class Terriglobia; order Acidiferrales; family UBA7541; genus Palsa-295. The sequence continues at coordinate 9,814 of JBAVQA010000077.1, forward strand.
ACAAACTTGGCCAGAACCCCTTTCAGCTCGGCGGGAGTTTTATTTTCGCGCCGGGAAACATCGATCGCTTCGCCCACCTGAGCAAAACCTTCGGCGACAATGCAACTCCCGCTACGCTTCTTGCCGCTCTCAATAAAGGCTGAGCAGATTTAGCTAGCAATTAAAAAAGCGCCGGAGAGGTTCGCTCTCCGGCGCTTTTCGCGATACGAGCTTTTCAAAAATTACTACTGAGCTGCTTCGACTCTCTTGAGCTGCGGCTTGGGTATCTGCCAGATGATTCCGGCGTCGTCGGCATTGTTCGGATAGAATTGCGCCGACTTGTTTCCGGAAGGCAACAGCACGATGTCCGCACGGCGGTTGTAGGCCAGCCAGCTGCCTTCTTTGTTTCCCGCGCGCGCCTTGGGAGCCTTGTTCGGATTGGTCTCTTCCAGAGTTTTCACTTCCGACTTTTCCAACTGGCGGTCTTTTCCGTATGCGGCCGTTTGGATTTTGTCGGCGGAAATGCCCTGATCGACCAAATACTGTTTGATACGCTCCACGCGACGCTCGCTCAAATCCTGGTTATGCGGTTTTGAGCCGCGGATGTCCGCGTGAGATTCGATGGAGAGCTTCGCGTCGCCGTCGTATTCGAGATATTTCTTAAAGCCGTCGGCCAGCGTGGCGAGTTCCATTTGTTGGCTCTTTACGAGTCCAACTTGCGGGTGACCCTTATCCGGATAGTCCGTGGGGTAGAAAATGCTCTGCAGGACGACGGCAGGGATAGGCTCGATAGAGCCAGTCACGTGAACGGCCGCGGTTGTCGTCAAAGTTCCGCCGCAGACGTTTGTGGCCGTGAGGCTGTAGCTCTTGTTTTCGTCCACAGTGCCGATGTCCGTCTTGGTCGGGTCCGCCTTGATTGCCTGGCTGCCGTTGAGATCAACTTTGCCGATGGGATCGATGTTGACGGAGTCAGCGTTCGAGGTAGTCCAGGTCAGCGTGCCGTTGTCATCGGTGACGACTTTGTCGCCGATCTTGCGATAGTGCAGCTCTGTTGGGCTGGAGCTTAAGGTTGCTTGCACGGCGGTGTTGACGTTAACAGTTTCGGTGCTCGTTACGGATCCGCCGGGGCCCGCCGCAGTCAGCGTGTACGTAGTGGTTGCACGCGGTGAAACGGACTTGGTGCCGCTTGCATTGACTGTGCCGACTCCGTTGTCGATGGTCACATCGACTGCGTCAGTGGTCTGCCAAGCGATGTCCGTATTCTGGCTGCAGTTGATATTGGCGGTGGCATTGGAGACGGAGAGTTTCACCGGCGCGACGACTACAGTCGCGCTAGCGATGCCCGCATAGAATCGGGGCAGCGGCGCCTTCTTTTGCAGTTCAGCCTGACGGTGAGACCAGTCCGTGGTGACCTGCGTGTTCTTGCCGACGTTAATCGAGACTTTCTTCCCTGCTTCGACTTTCACGTCGCCGGTCCATAGTTCTTTTCCGCCGCGCGTAATCGTTAGATGATGCGTTCCCGGAGGGAGGAGCAATTCCTGTTTCCAAACCCAGAAGTCATTATCAAATTCGTCTACGTGGCCCACAAAATAGCCGGGAGTCTTTCCATTCGAAAGAACCGCGGCGCGTGGGTCTGTGCCGCTGATATAGACTCGGCCCCAGGGTCCGGCGACTTTGTCGCCGTAGGCTTCCAGGGTCACAGCGAGATCGGTGGACTTGCCCGCCACGATGTTGACGTCCTGCGTAGAAATTTTATAGCCGTAATTGACCACCACCACTGTGTGTTTTCCGGCGCTCAGTTTGATACCGCGGCTTCCTTCGCGAATGCCATTGCCATCCACGAACACGTAAGCCTGGGACGGTGTCACTTTGATCTTCAGCTTCCCTTCTTGTGCGAAGCCGGCGCTCGCGCAAAGCGCGATAGCCACCGCGAGGGTGAAGATATGTCCAATTCGTCGCATCTCGATGTCTCCTAACGATTTTGTTATAGGCGAGATTAATTGTTGCGCTTCCGCGCCCGTTCGGTAAAGCGCTGGCTGGGACCGCATCAAGAAGGTATATTCCTATGCGCCATCTGTCAATGAATTTGAAAGAAAAAGCGAACGCCGTTGTTACGAGAGTTGATTGGCCGTCTATCAAGTATTCAACACCGTTTACCACTTCGAGCAAAGGCTTTGCAGTTCGACCGGGCGAAATTTGGTGACAAAGTTCGGCGACAAATAAACTGGTGAATGTTCCGGTTTGAAACGTCCGGATGGAAATTTTGCGAACCGCTAAGCGGCGGCGCAGAGCTGGATTTTAGGGGAGGCCGCTCGCATTAGCCGGCGCACGATTTATGTTCAATGAAACGATCCTGGAACATTTTCGGAATCCTCGCAACGCCGGCGAAATGGCGGACGCTACCGCTGTGGTCGAGGTCGTAAACCCGGTTTGCGGCGACGTACTGCGGTTGTCGGTGCGCGTGGAAGCGGGACGTGTGGCGGAGGCGCGATTCAAAACTCAGGGATGCGTTGCGGCAATTGCCGCAAGCTCGGTTCTCACGGATCTGCTGGCGGGAAAATCTCCGAATGAGTTTCGTTCGATCACACCGCAAAAAATTTCCGAGGCGCTGGGAATGCTACCGCCAGCGACTTTTCACGCCGCGCAACTTTGCGGGGACGCGCTGTCCGCTCTTTATTTGAAACTTGTTTGAGATTCGCTCGCGGCGGTCTTATTCACCGAGGGCCTTCTTCAAAGTTTCCGGATCGTTCAAATTGAGTACGACGCCCTCTTCGCCGGTCTCAACTTCCGCTACGTCCTGTGCGTGGGCCCAGACCACTTCGCGGGCTCCGACCTGTGGCGAAGCGGCGAGCAATTCATTGTAAAGCGAAGCGCGAAAGATCACGGGGTGTCCGCGCTTTCGCCTGAAGGTAGGCAGCACGATTTGTTTTTCGGCGGAATCAAATTCCTGAATGAGCTGGGCGACCAGGAAATTGGATATCAACGGATGATCCACGGGACAGACAATTAGTCCCTCCGTTGCGCCCGGGGAAAGACTGCGCACCGCAGCCTGGATGGAAGAAAGCTGGCCCTGCTGCCAATCCGGATTTGTGAGAATCCATTCGGGATCGAAGGGAAGCTGATTGCGAATTTCCTCCGCTTGGGCGCCCAGAACGATTCGCGTGAGACCGACGCGTGCGTGGCGTGTGGCGGAAACGAGATGCTCGGCAAAAGTTTTTCCGCGATAGGTAAGCAGCGCTTTCGGCCGGCCCATGCGCCGTGATTCACCGGCGGCCAGTATGGCGACGGCGAGCATGCTGGTTCAGTCGTGTTGCGAGCTTGCGATTTTGGAAAGTTGTAAGGATTTGTGAGCGAGGTTGCCGGCGTTGCGCCGGACCGCGATTAGTTCGGCGGTGATGCTGACTGCAATTTCCTCGGGAGTGAGCGCGCCGATGTCCAGGCCAACGGGTGCGCGAACGCGCTCAAATTTTTCCGGCGACACACCGGCCGCTTCCAGCGTTTTATAAACCGAGGTAACTTTGCGGCGGCTGCCGATCATTCCGATGTAGCGAGGAGAAAAGCCGCGCGATTCGGTTTCCACGGCCCAGGACAAAACGCGCATATCATCTTTGTGTCCGCGGGTGACGATGACGATGTAGGTGGCAGAATTAGGCCGAATCTTTTCAAAGGCTTCTTCGTACGAGGTGTAAATTTCCGAGGACATGGGGAAGCGTTCCGCGTTCGCGAATGTGTCGCGATCGTCCGCAATCCCGATCGAAAATCCGGCTTGATTCGCCGTTCGCGCCAAAGCCGCGGAAATGTGCCCGCCGCCGAAAATATAAAGCATGGGCTGGGGCAAAATGGGTTCCACGAAAATCTCCAGAGTGCCGCCGCAGATGAGGCCGGAATCGTAGCCGGCTTCGTGGTTCAGATTAAACGTCATTTTGCGGGGCAGCTCGCTTTGAATCACTTCTTTGGCCGCGGCCCACACTTCCGCTTCGACGCAGCCGCCGCCCACGGTGCCCAGGATCGAGCCATCGTCGCGGATCAGCATGCGGGAAGCTTCATAGCTCGGAATAGAGCCGTTGGTATGCACGATGGTCGCGAGCGCGGCGCGGTGGCCGGCCTTTCTGACTTTCACAATTTCTTCGAAAACGTCCATTAATTTAATTTTCTCGCGCGGCCGTAGATTGAAACATCACCGGATATTTTTTCCGCGTCTTGAGCCGGTTCCTAATCCTGTACCGTATATCAAATCTTTGTGCAGGACGCCGCCTATTCGTCCCGAAGAGCCGTCATCGGCTCGACCGCCGCCGCCCGCCGCGCGGGAATGAGCGCCGCAACGCTTCCGACAAGCAGCAACAGAAGCACGACACCGGAATACGTCCACGCATCCGCCGGCTTCACTTGATACAAGAAACTCTTCACCAAATTCCCGGCGAACATCGCAGCCACAATCCCTATCGCCAGGCCGGCGCCGACAAAGACCAAACCTTGCCGCAGCACCATGCCCGCAATTCCGCCGGGAGTGGCGCCCAGCGCGAGACGTATACCGAATTCGCGGCGGCGATAGCTCACCAACTGCGCGAGGACTCCGTACAATCCCGCAATCACCATCAGCACGGCCATCGCCGCGAACGCGCCAGTAAGATAAAGCCCCATTCGCGAGCTGAAATTGCTCGAGTCCACGGCCGCCTGCATGGTCTGGAAATTATCGAGGGCGTAGTCCGGAGCGAGGTCGTGAAACACCGAGCGCATGGCGGGCGCCACGGCCACCTCGCCGCGAGTCTTCACCACGAAATTCACGATCGTTTTTATCAGAGCCTGGTAGAAAAGCGAGGTGCTCGGAACTTGCCGGTAAGGAATCATTAGAAACGGCTGCGCAGGTTGAGACGAGCTGACGTCCACCTGGTCGCCGAGGATGCCGACGATCGTGTACGGCTGGATCATTCCGGTGTCTTTGCCTCCAAGATCGAGCTGCATTCCCAAGGGATCTTTCCCGGCGAAATACTTTCGTGCCAGCGCATCGTTAATGGCGATGACGTACGGGGAATTTTCGGTATCGTCATCGCCGATCATGCGGCCGCGAATCACAGGGGTTCGCATCACCCGCGCGTATCCTCCGCTCACTGCCGTAACCCGCGCGTTCCCGTCCTCCCCGGTGTGCTTCGGCCGCCCCACGATGTTGAAGCTGGTATGCATATCGATTCCCGAAAATGGCGGCGCGGTATCCAAGGCGGCGTCCTCCACGCCCGGAGCATTCCGCATTCGTTCCAACACCGGCTGATAAACAAGCGTGGCGACCGACGTGGGAGCGTGCGCCGCGTCAGAGGAAACCGTCATGTTCGCGAAGCCGGAAGCGTCCGCGGGCATGGCCGTGAAAGTGGTCACTCGCGTGACATCGAATCCCAGATTCACATGTTCGAGGTTCCACAGCGTGTGGAACAAAAGACCGGTGGCAACCAACAGCAAGGCCGAAAGAGCCACTTCGCCCGCCACTACAGCGCCGCTCAGGCGGCGCCGCACCGAGCGCGCTCCGACGCCGCGGGAAGCGCCCGCCAACACCCGCTGCGGGTCAGACCGCGAGACAAGCAACGCAGGTAAGAATGCCGAAAGCACCGTAGTGACTGTCGCAATGGCCGCCAAGACCAGCACCACGGTCCAGCGGAGCCTAATAGCTTCAGCGCGCGGAATGGTGTCCGGAGGCAGCTTGTGCACTAATGCGATCGCAAAAGCGGCTAGCGCAAATCCTAAGGCGCAACCGACCGCGCTGAGCAGACCTCCTTCGGCGATTAGCTGCCGCATCAAACGCCACTGCCCGGCGCCAAGCGCGGCGCGCACCGCAAACTCTTGCTGGCGGACGAGGCAGCGGGCAATCAACAGATTGGCCACGTTCGCGCAAGCAATCAGTAATACCAGTCCGACGGCAATCACCAGCCCCAGGAATACCGGAGCAACGGGGCCGGTGAGTGTTTCCTGATAGGGGATCGCTCGAAATGAAAGGTCGTTTGAGACCTTTGGGTCGAGCTCATGGACGCGCTGTACGATCGCGCTCAATTCAGCGCGGCCTTGGCCCAGGGTCACGCCGGGTTTGAGCTGGCCGATGATGGAGAAGAAGCTCTCCCCGCGCTCGGTCTCCATTTCTTGCGTCGGCTGCAAAGGGAGCCACAAGCCTTTTTGCATATCTTGCCCCACGGACTCAGGAAATCGAAAATTGCGCGGCATCACGCCGACGATAGCGCGCGGTCGTGCATTCACGGCAATCGTGCGATTCAATATCTCGGGGTCGGAATTGAACACGTTCCGCCACATTTCTTCCGAGATTACAGCAGTCTTGGGAGCGCCGGGCTGTCCCTCCTCCTCGGTGAACGTGCGGCCCAGGAGCGGGCGCGCGCCGAGCATCTTGAATACGCTGGGAGTCACGCCAGGGGTTACCACGCTCACCGAGCCATCCTTGCCGCGCACGACCCCTACATCTTCGGCGTAACAGCCAACCGCTTCCATATTTTTCGTTTGGTCGCGAATATCACGGTAGTTCAGCCACGATGTATTGCTCAAGCCGCTTGCCATTGGCGGGCCTATGCGGACCAAGCGCTCCGGATGCGCGTATGGCAACGGACGGATGAGCACGCTCTCAACCACGGTGAACATTGCGGTATTTGCGCCGATGCCAAACGCAAGCGTCAGCACAGCCAGCGCGGCAAATCCCGGAGAGTTGCGCAACTGCCGGAGAGCGAAGCGAAGA
>JBAVQA010000078.1:0-2941 GCA_049693595.1 Candidatus Acidiferrales bacterium
GACATGCTGTGTCGATAAGGAGGTGATCCCTGAGGTACACGAAAAATTGATTTATTTGTAAGGAGGCGCGTGTGAGTCTGCCATGCGCCTCTTTTTTTTTGCACCCGCTTCCCTCTCAACGACCCGCCTCGCACGTCGCATCGGTTCAAGGCACGCATGAAGTTTGCAGGTGCCGCACCTACGGCGCTTGGCCTCGCTTCGGAATTTTTCCCAGCGCTTACGCGCTGGGCTAACTTGTGCCACGCCTCCGGCATTGATTTGGGAGGCAGTCCTTTTGACACCGGCCGAGATGCAACTCATCCCGCGCACCGGGATGAGGCATTGGCCTTCCGCACATGATGGGCCGCGCGGCAGCGGGCGCAGCAAGCAGCGCCCCTACGGGATATTGCTACGGCAAGACGATTGGGTGAAGAAAGCGGGAGCAACCTGCCTGCCGGCAGACAAGCTTCCGCGCTCCACAGAATCGCGGCGAAGCTCGGTTTGGAGTGCGGCGGCTTGCCGCCGCTTTCGCGGACGCATCCGGGCCGAGCAAACGAAGGCTCGGCGAAAAATCCGCCGAGAGGAAAATTCTTCGAAGGCGTTCTTTATGTCGCGGCTGAAGCCGCGACCTTCCAAGGCGCCAATCGGGAGATTGGCGGTCCTGGGGGGCCTCAGGGGTTAAAACCCCTGAGGGTGCGACGGCGGTATGGCACGGCTGAAGCCGTGCCCTGACGAAAATCGGAGTTGCGACACAAACTCTGACGGGCAGGTTCAACGCGGCGGGGCGTTCTTTACGTATTTGTCGAACCAGCGAAGCATCTCGTACACCTCCTGTTCGTTGGACTCCATTGCCGAGTACCAATGCGGCTCGTGCGGGAGGAGGACCAAACGAGTGGTGCCGCCGTTGCCTCGAATGGCTTCGAAGAGCTTGACGGATTGAATCGGCGTGGTGCCGGGGTTGGCGTCTTCCGCGCCGTGCATGATGAGGAGCGGCGTCTTCAATTTGTCGGCGGAGAAAAACGGGGAGACTTTCAGATAGACATCCGTTGCCTCCCAAACGGAGCGGCGCTCGTTCTGAAAACCGAATGGCGTGAGCGTTTTGTTGTAGGAGCCGCTGGTAGCGACACCGGCGCGGAACAAGTCGGAATGCGCCACGAGATTTGCGGTCATCAGAGCGCCGTGGCTGTGGCCGGTGACGCCTATGCGATTGGGGTCGGCAACGCCAAGGCGCACTGCTTCATCGACTGCGGCTTTGGCGTCGGCGACGAGCTGTTCCAAATAGGTGTCGTAGGCTTTCTTCGGATCGCCGACGATGGGAAACGAAGCGTTGTCGATGATCGCGTAGCCCGCGAGAAGCAGCAGACGGTACTGCCGCAGGCGGGTGAAGGTTTCCTGCGAGCCGGAAACTTGGCCGGCTTTCGAAGCGTCGGCGTAGTCGAGAGGATAGGCGTAGAGAATCGTTGGAACGCGAGTGCCCTCTTGATAGCCGGGAGGCGTGTAGAGCGTGAAGGACAAGTCAAGCCCATCGGCGCGCTTGTACTTCACCAAACGCTTTTTGATCGCGCGCACCTCGGGCGTGGGATCGGGAATGTGAGTTATCGCGACGCTGATTGAAGCAAAAACCGATTCTCCGGCGGGCGCATCGATGGGGTTTCCGAGGGTGCGCGCAAACGCATTCGGCGGGTCCGTCGGCGATTGATGCCAGGTGAGAAACGTGCGCTCGTCCGCGCCGGTGAAAGCGAGAAATTGCTCGTAGGAAGTCTTGTCGCTGCGAAACAGGCGTTTGGATTTCAGCGTGGTGAGATCGAGTTGATCGAGGAACGGACGATCGCCGTCGGGGGAAGCGCCGACTCCTGAAAGGAAAATCGAATCACCGTCCATGCGAATCACGGAGAAGCCGTTCGGGAGCTGGCGCATCACCGGATCGCCGGAGTTCGCATACCTTTCGTCCGTGGAAAGATCCCAAAGCAAGCGGGACTTTTGTTCCGGAGCATCGACATCGAGGATGAAGGTGCGCCGCCAGTGCCGATTGTTATCGTACTCGTACAAAAGCGCGATGTGCGATTGTTCGCCCCAGGAGATGTCGACATAACGCTGCCCGGTGCGCGTGATTTCCTCGGCAGGTGAGTCGAACGGCGCCTTCAGCAGCATGATCTTGTCGCGATTGGGAACCGTAACATTCCAGTCGCCGCCATCGAGAGCTTCCGCCCAAACGAGCGTCGCCGGCTCGTAGGCGCGCCAGGAAAAATCGCGCGGACCCAGCGGAACGCCGTTGATGGGAACGCGATCCGCCAGCGGAAGCGACGCGATCGTATGAGCAGCAACGTGCGAACGATTTGCCACGTCCCAGACTTCGACTTCACGCGGGAAGCGATCGTAAGTGGTGACGTACGAGTATGGCTTGTGAATGGACGTGACCAGGATGTGCCGATAATCCGGCGCGGGATCGAGCGTATCGTAATTCGCCGGTTTGCCAACCGGCGCGATTGCACCAGTGGTTGCATCGACGAAAGCGAGTTGCGAGGCGGCGAAGTAATCGAAGAGATCTTCGTCGTGCTTGTTGCCGAGTGTGTCGCGATTTTCGTAGGTGCTGCTCTGCCCTTTTTCGCCGGTGGTCTCCTGAATGCTCGGACCGGGCGGCACGACGGGTTCGGGAGGCGGCGCGCCCATTCCGTCGGGCACCAGCTTGACCAAAAGAGTTTTCTGGTCCGGCATCCATTGCAGTTCGTCGCCGAACATTGGATTCAGGCGCGCTCCGGACACTAGCTGCACTGCGCCGGTTTTTCCATCGCCGATCCAGAGCTCCACGGAGTCGGTATCGAGATTCACGAACGCGAAGCGCTTTCCGTCAGCGGACCAGACGGGCTGGCCGGGGCACGCGCCTTCGGGAAGCACGATATGAATTTGCACGCCGGTGTCGAGACGCACCAGGTCAAAGCTGCGGGCGCAGGGCGTGATGCCG
>JBAVQA010000079.1:0-2349 GCA_049693595.1 Candidatus Acidiferrales bacterium
GTCCGATAAGGCCGGATTTGCCGAGGCCGGTGACGACGACCCTGCCTTTGCACGCATATAGAAGTTCGACGGCTTTCTCGAAGCGGTCGTCGAGACGGTCGATCAGGCCGGCGATGGCTTCGGATTCGATACGCAGTACGCGTTTGGCGGTGGCGAGACTCATTTCGGATTCCATTCGCGCACGAGCGTTGCGAGCTTCAGGATTTTTTCGAGCAGCGGACGGAATTGAGGGAGAGGCAGCGCGTTCGAGCCGTCGGAGAGAGCCTTTGCGGGATTGTCGTGGACTTCGAGAAATAGTCCGTCCACGCCTGCGGCGGTACCGGCGCGCGCGAGCGGCTCGATGAACTCGGGCTGGCCGCCGCTGGATTTTCCTTCGCCGCCGGGCAATTGGACGGCGTGAGTCACATCGAAGACGACGGGGTAACCGAATTTGCGCATGATGGGAAACGAGCGCATATCGACTACGAGATTTTGGTAGCCGAAGGAGTTGCCGCGTTCGGTGAGAATGATTTTTTCGTTTCCGGTGCCGGCAATTTTTTCCGCGGCGTTGGCGATTTCCCAGGGCGAGAGGAATTGGCCCTTTTTCACGTTTACAACGCGGCCGGAGCGGCCTGCGGCGACGAGCAGATCCGTTTGGCGGCAGAGGAAGGCGGGAATCTGAAGAATGTCGCAAACTTCGGCGGCGGGGGCGACCTGCGACACGTCGTGGACATCGGTGAGAATCGGCAGGCCGGTCTTTTTCTTGATATTTTTTAGGACTGCCAAACCCTTTTTCAAGCCTGGACCGCGGAATGAAGAGCACGAGGTGCGGTTGGCTTTGTCGTATGAAGCTTTGAAAATGTAAGGGATACCCAATTCGGACGCGACTGCGCCCAAACTTTCGGCCATGCGCAACGCGTGCGATTCGCTTTCGATCACACAGGGGCCCGCGATCAGAAACAGCGGCGCGTTTGCGCCGAAGTGAATCGAGTTCACCGAAAATGTTTTGTTCAGCGCCACGGTGCCGGAGAACTCCTTTGAATGACGGCCAGCCTATGCGGGTTGTGAGGTATTTGCAACGCCCTGCGCGCCGTACCTATCGCTGGGGCGGAGGAGGCAAGAAGTGTGCGGACGGGAGGACGAAAGTGAGTGAAATCTGGGCAACAATCTAACCGGCTACATGCAATTCTAGAACCGGTTAGAAAAGTTCCGGTCTTTTGTTTTGAGTGAGTTACAGCCATTTCTGTTTGTAGGCCAGAACCGGTTAGAAATGCAGCCGGGGAGCTCAAATTTGAGGTCCCATTTGTAGCTGGGAGGCTTGGGATTAGGGGCTGTCGAGGGACCTGAGCCAGCCCTTGCTGAAGCGCTCGACGATATTCAATTTTAATCACGACCGACGCTAGCATGTGACTTCGAGAAATTCAAGGACCTGGATGTTGTGAGCATAACTCCGAGAAGCGGCTATATTCCCATTTGGGGGATGAGCTGAAATTGGAGATGAAAAACTTCTCGCCGGGATAAATCCGTCCGCCTGAGGGAGCCGCCACAACACCCATGCTTGGCAAAGTCCCCAGGGGCAGATAGTCAATATGATGCGAACACTACAAGAGAAAGAGCAGATTCTTCGCTTCGCTCAGAATGACAAACGAAATCACGAGGATGCAAGAAGCTAATCACGATGCTATTCCCAGGACCTCGCTTGCTGGTTGACAGTCGGCGCGGGGGAGAGAAAATGGCGCTATGGCACACCAACTTAGTACGTCGTACTTGAAGGACTCTACGAACATTTTCAGGCAATACAAAAGGCTCGGCGACCGGGCTATGGCGCAATGTCCGGACGAAGGGCTGTTCGTGACGCTGGATGCGGAGTCGAATTCTATTGCGATCATCGTGAAACATTTGGCTGGGAATATGCGGTCGCGCTGGAGGGATTTTCTTACGACCGATGGGGAAAAGCCGGACCGCAACCGCGACACGGAATTTGAAGCGCCGCCGAAGACACGCACGGAGCTGACGGAAATGTGGGAAGGCGGCTGGAAATATCTTTTCGAGGCGCTGGAGCCGCTCACGGAAGACGATCTGACGAAGACAGTTACCATTCGGTCTTCGCCGCATTCGGTGATGCAGGCGATTAATCGTCAGGTGGCGCATTACGCGCATCACGTGGGGCAAATTATTCTTTTGACAAAGCATTTTGCGACCAAGGCCGGGAAGAAATGGGAAACATTGAGCGTTCCGAGAGGACAGTCGCAACAGTTCACGGCGGAAGTAGCGGCGGGGAAGAGAGCGGAACGGTGAGGCAGCGAAGAATAATCTGATTCCCCGGCGTATGTTGTGGACCTACGAAAGAAAGAAAGAAAGAAAGAAAGA
>JBAVQA010000080.1:0-3697 GCA_049693595.1 Candidatus Acidiferrales bacterium
GTGTAGCGCCCGCCCTGCAGCTTCGCCAGGGGCAAACTGATGCGGAACGACGCGGCGTGCTTCTTCGCATCCACTTCCGCGGGAGCCAACAACGGCGTCGCATTCACCTGCAATCCATTCCGGAAAAAAATCAATCCCGCGCGCAGCGAATTTCCGTCAAAGGCTTCTTTGCTCTCAGTTTTTTCCGGAAAGTAAGCCTGGAAGAAAACGTACAGCGTCTGGCTCTGCGTGAACAATCGTGTCACGCTCGGCACAATCGTCTCCCCGTTAATTTCGAGCGGCGAGTTCGTGAGCTTGGCCCGCACTCCCTGCCCTTTTGTTTGGACCTCGGATGATTTCTGCACCGGCACAAGCTGGCTGGAAAGCAGTACCGAGCTCAGTGTCATCTTGCCCGGCTGCGCCGCGGCGATGACCAGGTTTTCCTCAAACGTTCCGATCTTCCCTGACTCATTTTCCCGCGCCACAAATTTCAGCCGATAATTCCCCGGCGCAAGCACCACACCGCCCTGATACAGCAGATTATTTTGATTTATCTGCTGGAACCGCTCGGGGTCCAGGTTCACCAGAGTGGTGTCGCGCAATTGCGCAACCGCCTGTCCGGACGGCACCTCCCGGACGTCAACGGCGAAATCAAATTCAGCTTGTCGCTTCCCATGCTTTTCAGCCCAATCGAGAGCGCTCGCGGAAATCTTCGCCGCTATCGGGACGTAAGTCTGCTGGTCGCTCAGCCGAAACATGCCCGTCTCCACCGCCACAGGAAGTTCGACCACAGGATTGTCCGAATTTACCGCGTCAGCCAGTTGTTGATCGCGATCCTCTTTTTCCAGGTGCTGGAAATCGCGCGGCGCGTAATAGCCGTCGCGGTAGCGGATGTGCGCTCCCGGCGCGTTGACCTTCACGTGAATCGCGCGCCAGCGGCCATCGCGTTTCACATCCCCGCCCAGCCGGTAGCCGATCAGGTAGTACCCGGCGTTGTCCTGCTGAATCTTCGGAAACGCATCGCTGAGATCCCCCAAATCGAAGAAGGCCTTTCCCCCCGTATCGGTGGAAAGAGTGGCGAGCGTGTCGCGTGAATCCTCGCGCTGGTCGGTTTGGTGAAACACCGACGCGCCGGTGAACAGGGAAGTCCCAGTCGCGGCGTTGGTGGTGGTATCACCACCCGGCGGCGCGGCAAACAAGCCACGCGAGTCGATGGAATAGATCGAAACATCGGCGCGATTCGCGGCATCGGTAGCGGCGCGAAGCTGCGTGCGGTTTTCTTCGCCGGTCTGCGTGATGCCGCCGGTGAATTCGACGAGCGCCTTTCTCCCGGGGATCCCGCCGAGAACGTTCGCCAACCCTTCGAGGGCAGCGAGCTTCTGGTCGGTATTGAAGACGTTAAACTCGGTCTCGTCAGGGGTGAAGGCCGCTCCCGTATATTCCTGGACGTCATACTCGCCGTTTTGTGCCGCGGCGTAGAGTGGGTTAGCGAGGTCAGACGAGCTGTTCGCGGTCAACTGCGCGATGGCTTTGTCGATGATCGCGCGGTCGTTGGTGAAACTTGTGAGTACGTTGAGCCTGGTGGAAAAAGCGACCACGGCCACCACGTCAGCTTTGGTCATCTGCTGCTTGACGAATTTCTGCGCGGCGTCATGCGCGCGAATCAAGTCGTCGGTCTGCATGGATGTTATGTCGAAGAAAAGAACGATCAGGCGGCGATCGCGCAGTTGATCGCTGATTGCTTCCTCGGAGGGCGCGTTCGGCCCTGCGTTATCCACCGGCACGACGATGGGTTTAGCATCGTCGGCGCTGGCGGCTTCGATGCTTTCGATGTCCGCGTAAGAGAAAGTCGAAATCGCCTGAGGCTTGCCGTTGTCGGTGACAACGAATTGGTCCGCGCGCAGTCCCTTAATAGGCTTGCCGGACTTGTCCGTCACTTCGACGTCGATGCGAACCAGATCCGACGACATCCGGAGCACCGAAGCAGGATTCTTGGGAGACTGAGACGAAACAGGCTGTGAAGCCGGCATAGGGATGGCGACCGGCGCGGACTGATTTGCACGAGGTCTCGCGGACGGATTGGCAGATTGTTGCGGGGCCTGTGCGAGCGCCAGCCCTGCGCCAAAGAGCGCCACAAACAAGGGAGAAACGATTGTGTGGGGGAATTTTCTCATCAGAAGTTATACCGGATCATAACATCCATAGTGCGCATCGGGCCTGCGCTGGTCACGCGGCCAAATGACGACGAGCCTAGCGTCGCAGAGAGTCCCGAAAAACTCGGCGTATTGGAAAGGTTTTGGACCTCCCCGCGAACGTCAAAGTGATGCCTCTCCTGCGGGCCGAAGCGGAAGGATTTCGCCAGCGAGGCGTTCCAGTTGAATTTGCAGGGCCCCTCGATCGAGCCGCGATGCTCGTCGCCGTATGTAGTCGGAGCAGGGGTGGCGAAAGCGGTGGTATTAAAAAAATTCAGCGGCGACCCGCCGCAAATGCCTACGTTCGGATTGCCGACCTGATCCGCACGGAGTGAAAAACTTGCCCCAGTCCCATTATCAGACGCAGTGCCACCGAGATACGCCGTAACGGGCGTTCCGGTTTGCCACGTTACGATATTTTGCAGCCGCCAATTTCCGAAAACGTGCTCGGCCCATCCGCGGTTTAACCGGCGATGATGCTCGCCGAAGGGCAGCTCGTACAGAGTGAGAAGGCGGGCTTGATGGCGAACGTCAAAGGAAGAGAGTCCGCGCTCTGCGGCAAAATTGCCGTCTTGCTGGACTACGATCGGCGTGGTGCCGCCAATCGTGCTGGCGTTATCGAGCGATTTCGCAAAAGTGTAGAAGGCCTGCACGGAAACGCCCTTCGTGAATCGGTGAACCAAGCGCACTTGAAGAGCGTCGTAAATCGAGTTCGCGCCGGATTGGTCGAAGTAAAAGCTATTGGCGTTGGGAATCTGCAGAGCGTTTTGCGTGTTCAAGGGACTGGTGCCCAAGGGGGCGCGATTCGGCGCGCGGAGCAGATCCAAATTTGTTCCTTTGGTGCCGGTGTAGGTCAAATCCAAAATCCAGTTTTGACTGAATGATGTCTCGGTCCCTAAAGTCCAAATCTGCGCGCTTCCATTTTTGTAGAACGGATTCACACCTCCCTTGTTGGAGATGATGGTGGAGGTCGGGAAGCCGTTTTGAAGCGTGAGAACTTGGGTGCCCGAGGTGATCAGGTTTTCCGATGTGGAAAACGGCGGCTCGTATGCGAGATATTGCTGCGCCAAAGTGTTGTAAATCGCTTCGTTGTAAAAAATGGAATATCCGCCGCGAACGACCGTCTTGGGCTTAATCATTTTAGGCACCCAGGCGAATCCAATGCGCGGCGCCCAATTGCCGTAATCACCGTGAACTAGCGCCTGTGGATAGCGCCCGTTGAACGTTCCGAGCCCGCCGGGTGTGACCACATCCACTTGCGTGGCCGTGGAATTCAAGTCGAGATTGGCGATCTCGTTGTTCTCTTCAACCGGCGGCGTGGCAGCTTCGTAGCGAAGGCCGAAAAGAAGTGTGAGTTGCTTGTTCACCCGGAAGTCATCCTGCGCGTAACTGATAAAATCCCAGCTGCGCAGATAGATGTTGGGGCCGAACTGTACGGTCGTGCTGTAAGGCAGGCCCAGGAGAAAATCGGCGATCTCGTAGAAGGGCTCGGTCTGAGGACTGAGCGGCACGGGCTGGCCAGTGGC
>JBAVQA010000081.1:0-1777 GCA_049693595.1 Candidatus Acidiferrales bacterium
ATTGTATCTTGGCCCCCAAGCCGCAAACCCACAACATTCAAAATGATGCGCGGCGTATTAGTAAAGACACAGAGAATTTCGAGATGACAGATAAAATAGTCGTTCTAGTCGCGTGTGGCTCGGCAAAGGAAGCCAGGAAGATAGCGCGTAAGGTCGTCGAACAGAGGCTCGCCGCCTGCGCGAACATCGTCACAGCTCCCGTGCAGTCAGTTTATCGCTGGAAGGGAAGAGTAGAGTCCGCGAAGGAATTTCTGCTCATCATCAAGACGACCCAAGCTCGTTTCGCTAAATTGAAAGCCGAGGTGAAGCGCCTGCACAGCTACGACGTCCCCGAAATCATCGCCCTGCCCGTCGCCCACGGCGCCGCGGCCTACTTCGCCTGGATTTCCGATTCCGTAAGACCGCCGTTAGGAAAAAAGAAATAAACCCGCTACGGCTTCAACCGAGAAAACCTTGCCGGCAGCGCAAACTACACTCTTGCCAGCGCTTGATCCAGGTCGGCGATCAAGTCTTCCACATCTTCAATCCCAACCGACAGCCGGATCAGGCCTTGGGTAATCCCGATTTCCTTCTGCTTCTCGACTGGAATCGAAGCATGCGTCATCAGAGCTGGTAGCGAGATCAGCGTTTCCACCCCGCCCAGGCTTTCCGCCAACGAGCAGAGTTTTACATGATTCAAAACCGCCTTAGCCGCGTCGAGTGACCCCAGGTCAAACGAAAGCATCCCGCCAAATCCCGTCTGTTGCCTTTTAGCAACTTCGTGTTGCGGATGAGAGGCAAGCCCCGGATAAATCACCCGTTTCACTTTCTTGTGGGACTCCAAGAATTTCGCCACCGCCATCCCATTCAAATTGTGACGGTCCATGCGCACCGCCAGCGTCTTGAGTCCCCGCGAAACCAAAAAGCAATCCATGGGCGCGAGTCCAGCTCCCGCCGACCGCTGCACGAAATATATTTTTTCGGCGTCTTCCGGCCGCGTCAGTACCACCGCGCCGCCAATGCAATCACTGTGCCCGTTCAAATATTTCGTCATCGAATGGACGACGATATGCGCCCCCAGCGCGATAGGCTGTTGAAAATAAGGGCTAAGAAAAGTATTGTCCACTACAAGCGTCAGATTTCTTTCCCGCGACAGCTTCGCCACCGCAGCCAAGTCAGTGACTATCATCGTAGGATTCGTAGGAGTCTCGACGTACATCATTTTCGTGTTCGGTTTGATCGCGGCTTTCACTTTGTCAAGGCAGGAAGTGTCCACGTAGCTGAATTCCATGCCAAACTGCACCAGCAATTGCGTCGTCAGCCGAAAAACTCCGCCGTAAACCGCCTGGGACAATATTGCGTGGTCGCCGGGACGCAAAAGCCGGAAGACCGAATCAATCGCCGCCATTCCCGAAGTGAACACATAAGCCGCGTGGCCTCCCTCCAACTTCGTGATCGTGCGCTCCAGCGCTTTGCGATTGGGATGATTCGTCCGCGCGTAGTCGTAGCCCTTGCTTTTGCCCATCTCCTCAATCACATACGTCGACGTCTGGTAGATCGGCGCCACGATCGCGCCCGTTAGCGCGTCAGGTTCCTGCCCCACATGAATCGCGTCGGTAGAAAAACCCATCACTTGCCTCCTGTCCGAAGCTTCATCATACGTCAGAGCAGTCTAAACTCCACAGCCTGAACGGGAGATCCGTCGCTAAGCCATCAAAGCCATTATGGTCTCCAGTTTTTTTGAACTTGAGGGCGACTTACTATTCCTGTAAAAGAAAGGTGCCATGAATCCCACCTC
>JBAVQA010000082.1:0-3669 GCA_049693595.1 Candidatus Acidiferrales bacterium
AGAAAATCGGCGCGGGCATGACGCCTGAAGAATTTCGCGCGCAAGTTGCCGCTGGCGTGATTAAACATCACGGATTGCCTGAATCGATTGCCATGGTCGCAGACGGACTGGGGTTCGATCTGGACGACATTTCAGAGACGATAAACCCGGTGATCGCGGAAGAAGAGGTCAGGACCGAATTCCTGGTGGTTGCGCGCGGCCAGGTGGCCGGAGTGCATCAAATCGCTCGTGGAACTGCCGCGGGCAAAGAGAAAATTTTTATGGAGCTGAAAATGTTCGTCGGCGCAAAGCAGCCCTCCGACACGATCGAATTAAAGGGCGAGCCAAATCTTTCTCTCGTCATTCCCGGCGGCACGCATGGTGACGTGGCCACCGCTGCCGTTGTCGTCAACGCAATTCCCGCGGTCCTCGCCGCTCCCGCCGGCCTGCGTTCCGGGCGCGATCTCCCTTTCAGTTTTTTCCCGTCTGTGGCAGGCAACTAGGATTTGTTCGCTACGATTTTTTCCAGAAGCGCGCGACCGCGGCGAAGTCCGGATCGTCGGTCGAAGATTTTTTCACCGCGTCATAGGTGGAAAAAGCCGCGGCCGCGGCCGGAAGCGTGATCGCATGCTGTTTGGCCAGATCGAGCGCGAGCCCAATGTCTTTGTGCATCAGCCGAAGAGGAAAACTTGGCGGGTATTCGTTTTTCAACATTAGAGGCGCTTTCACGTCCAGCACTCCCGCGCGTGCCATGCTGGATTGCAATACTTCAATCAGACGCTCGCCGGGAACGCCGGCAGTCTTCACGAGCGCGAGCGCTTCAGCCAGCGCGTCGACCTGCAACGCCAGAATTAAATTCATGGCAAGTTTCACCGTTTGACCGGCCCCGTTTGGTCCCAGAAGAAAAATATGTTTCGCCATCGTTTGAAGCGCGGGCTTGGCGCGCTCGAGAACTTCTTTTTCCCCGCCGACCATGAAAACAAGCTCGCCTTTTTCGGCGCCCCAGGTGCCACCTGTGACCGGCGCGTCGAGAAAGCCCACTCCTCGTTCCGTGCAGGCAGCTCCTATTTCGCGAGCGAGCGCGGGAGAAACGGTGCTGGAATCGATGTAGGTGCTGCCACGCCGCAAACCTTCCATCGCGCCATTTGGACCCCACAAAACACTTTCCAGCGCCGGCGGATCGCTGACGATTGTTATTAGGAACTCTGCTTTCGCAGCCGTCTCTCGCGGATTGGCTGCGACCTTCACATCGAACTGCGCGCCTTCGCGCGCAAATCCTTCCGCCTTTTCGCGGGTGCGATTCCACACCACAACTGGGAATCCCGCTTTGAGCAGATTTTTTCCCATGGGGTTGCCCATCAATCCGAGTCCTATGAATCCGACTGTTGGTTTCATCCATGCCTCCGTGGATAAGAATCGAATATACTCGCGCGATTGCGGGAATGCTGCCGGAAAATGGCATGGAATTACTTCGAAGCTGGCGGTTCAAAACCGAGTTGAGGACTAACGTTTCTTCTTGGAAGGATGCGCCGGAACCGGCGCGTGCCGGGAAGGCTCAGCATGAGTTTCGCTGACTTGAATCACGAACTGATAAGGGATTTCGACGCGCACGGTTTTTTCTCGTCCGCCTTGCGAAAATCGATCTTCCAGGAATATCGACTTTCCCGAGTCGGACACGAGTGTGCCGACCGCCGATAAGTGAACATCGGCTGTGCGATAGCGGGCTTCCACGCGCTTGCCTACGAGAGCCGAGTAACTTCCCATGATCTCCCAGTCTGATTTGTGTGTGGAAAACGGTCAATAGTACGATTGGGTATACTACGTGGTTAATTCTATTACCAAGAGACTAGTGCGAAGGATGCGGAGAAGGATGCGAAGATGGAGTTTCATATTGAAACACGATTGAGTCCAGAGGTTTCAACTTCAGGTCGGCAGTGAAGATTAAAACGAGCGGCGCTACCACGCTGAAAGCCAGATAGCTCCAGAGCAAAGGCATTACCCATGCGAGCGCGCCGGGCTTCCCGGAGTAATGAGCGCTGGCCAGCCACCAGACTATAGCGCCGGCGACGAGGCCGACATATGCCGAGAGGTTTTGGCTGAGGGCGGAGATTTCCAGCGGGTGCTGGCAGGAGGGACAGATCAGGTCGTAGGAATAGGCGACGATTTGCCCTGGCGGAAGAAATGCAGAGCAATTTGGGCATTGGCGGGCCGACATGTTCACCTCCGAAAATCAGTTAAATTTCGATCCGGACTCTCATAGTACGTTGGTTCCATGGCCGCTTCTTCAGGCCGGTGAAAATTCGACGCGGTGGCGGAACGGATCAATGCGTTCCGCGCGCACGCGGATCAGGTCGCCGAGGTGGAAAGTCGTCTGCGCGCCTTTGCCGCGCGAGCCGCGGTGCGGTTCGCAAACGATGGCATGGTCGCGGTCGCGATAAGCGCAACGTTGGGCCGTGAATTCTTCGAGGCGATCCACGCTGACGAGACCTTCCACGAAAATCTCCACCAGCTCGACGAAGAATCCGAATTTCTGCACTGAAATAATCAGCGCGTCGTACTCTTCGCCCAGGTGGCTTTCCATAAACTGCGCGGTCTTCCATTCCATCAGCTCGCGCTCCGCTGAATCAGCGCGGCGCTCGGCTTCAGAACTTTCCACGGCAATTTCCTGGAGTTCAACACGGCGATAAGGGCCCAGCATAGCGACGGATTCAGGCCTGCCCGGGCGAGGGTCTTCGACCGCGGCTCGAATAGGCTTTACATCAGGATTTTCCAACGCCCATTTTAGAGCGCGATGCACAATGAGATCAGGGTAACGGCGAATGGGCGAGGTGAAATGCGCATATTCTTTCGTGGCCAGCGCGAAATGCCCGAGGACGTCGGCGGCGTAACGCGCTTGCTTGAGCGAGCGCAGCATCAGGTAGGAAAGAATGCGCTCTTCCGGCTTGCCGGCAATTTTCCGGGTGAGGCGCTGATAGTGCTGAGGACGAATATCGACTTCATCGGCGGCGGGCATTGTGACCGTCATCGGGCGCGTGCGGCCGCGCTTTCCGCGTCCGGCTCGCGCTTCCTGACGGACCGAACCGTGGCGAACGGCGACGCGGCGCTCGGCGAGGTCGTCCACTCCGAGCGAATAGCCGAAGGCCTTCGCGACTTCCTCGAACTCGAGAACTTTTTTGGGGTCGGGTTTTTCGTGAACGCGATGCAGCGAAGCGACTCCGCGTTTTTCGAGGTATTGGGCGACGGCTTCGTTGGCGGCGAGCATGAATTCTTCGATCAGGCGGTGCGCGATGTTGCGCTCGCTGCGGACGATGCTGAGCATGCGTCCGTCGTTATCGAATTCGATGATGGGCTCGGGAAGATCGAAATCAATCGAGCCGCGAGCGTTGCGGCGGCGATTCAACAGAAGCGCGAGTTCTTTCATCCGGCGGAAATCCTGGACGAGAGGCGCGTACCGCCCGGTCATCTCCGGGTCGCCTTCGATGACTTTGTTGACGTTGGTGTAGGTCATGCGCTCGGCGGAACGAATCACGCCGGGGAAGAATTCGGAATGGATCATTTCGCCGGTGGCGTCCATTTCCATCACCACGCTCATCACCAAACGGTCCACTTTCGGATTCAGGGAGCAAATGCCGTTGGACAGCTCTTCGGGAAGCATGGGCACGGCGCGGTTGGGGAAATAGACAGAGGTGC
>JBAVQA010000083.1:0-22803 GCA_049693595.1 Candidatus Acidiferrales bacterium
GTGCAAGGGGCGCACGCTACCGTGAACACGTCGAGCAACGGCGGATTCAACCTCAACGTAAACGGCACGGGAAATTTTCTCGGCTT
This sequence comes from Candidatus Acidiferrales bacterium, assembly GCA_049693595.1. GTDB lineage: Bacteria > Acidobacteriota > Terriglobia > Acidiferrales > UBA7541 > Palsa-295. The sequence continues at coordinate 87 of JBAVQA010000083.1, forward strand.
GGTAACGACTCCGGGCGGATTGTCCGCGAACGCCGAATCGCCAAACAGCGCGTTTAGCGCGCCTACAAAACTTTTCTTCATGGCCGCGGGTTGCAACAACGTCACGGCAGGGAACGGCTGGCAGATTGGGACGGCCAACGCTCCAGCGCCCGCTTGCCAGGGAACGCACACGCGAAAAGGCGTGCTGCAGTTTGCGCGCGGCAATGTGGCGTACATCGAGCTCGAACTGCCCGTGGATTGGAATTTTGGCGTGAACGTGGACTTGAAGATTGCTTTCACCACCACGGACACCACGAACGGACACTTCACCGCGTGGAGCGTGCAAACCGGATGCAATTCGCTGACCGGCACGTCCACCGACGATCCCGTGCTGAACGCGGCGCAAACGGTTTCGTCCACCGTTGGCGACACGGCGGTGTCTGGCGCGGAATATCTTACGCTGCTCACTGCGTTGAACACGACCGGCTGCTCGGCAGGGAACAACTTCGTTCTTGCGATCACGCGAAATAATTCCGGCTCGGACACAAATACGGACACCGCGGTCGCGGCGAAGTGGGCCGAACTGACCTTCGGCCGAACGATTAACTCGACGAACCGCTGATCGCGCGGAGCTTTTGTAGCGCCGGCGTCCCGCTGGCTGTTTGGCGCGCGCGGTAAGAAAAAGTCAAAGACTGCCGGCCTGAAGGCCGCCGCTACAAAAGCCAACCGCACACCACAGTTCCAGAACGACACCGCGAGAATGCCGCACTTTGAATGTTCCGGGGAGACGCAATGCAATCCTGGCAGAAATTCCTTGATTCGCTGGCCACCAAGGGCGGGAATCTACTTGTCCTGTTCGTGTGCTTCGCGGGGCTGCTCAGCCTGCTGATTCACGTTTTGCATCACGGCGACACGGGGAACGTGAGCATGGTCGTGGTCTCGACGTTCTCCGGATTTTCCGGGGCGTTGATGGCAACCCTGACCGGAAAGGACAGTAAGGAGCAGAGCGAAAACATTCCTCTTGTGAAGTTTCCAAGTAACGCCGCAGCATCTGCAATTCCAGAATCCGCCCCCATACCGGCCAGCGGCACGCCGAAAATCGATGGTCCTGTTTCATAATGCAAGCTGCGGCATACAGCGAGCTAAGCCCACTCGATCTGATGAAGCTGTGCGTGTGGCGCGAAGCGCGCGGCGAAGGAAGTTTAGGAAGACGTGGCGTCGCGCAGGTGATTCAGAATCGCGCGAACGACCCTTCGTGGTGGGGACACGACATTCGCTCGGTGATTCTGAAGCCGTGGCAATTTTCGAGCTTCAACGCGACAGACCCCAATTCGCAAAAGTGGCCGGCGGAAGGAGATCCGTCGTTCCAGGATTGCGCAGAAGTTTGCGAGGCAGTAGCGACCGGGAAGCATGAGGACATCACCAGCGGCGCGACTTCCTATTACGATATCTCCATCCCACCGCCGTCGTGGGCCGCGAACGGAAGCAACGTCCTCACGCTAGCCGTCGGACGACTGCGTTTCTACAAACTCGCGCCGGTGATGGTGAGCGACATCGACCTCGGCATGTAGCGGAGGTTCAAACCTGTTCGAGACGTTTTGTGATTCGCCTTTTTCGCCGGGCGCCCATAAAACCAAACGCTCCCGTTACTACAGGAATATCTCTCTGAGTCGCAGATTCCAGCGCTTTTATTACAAATTCTTTCAGAGTCATCCCGTGGAGCGCAGCGCAGGCCTTTGCCCGCCGCACTAGGTCTTCTGGCAAATCACGCAGGTTAATAGTCTTAGTATCCATGTCCCATATGTATCATAGAATACAAAGATTGTCTTAAGAAAATACCGGTTGCTTTGGCGTCCGTATCCAACAAAGATAGGTAGTGTTCGCATGAATCCTCCTGTGCGAGGGAGACGCTATGTCCGCTCATGATATTTCCGATCTGCTAGCTAAAGCACCGCGTAATTGCTGGTTGGCGCTCAACGAGCAAGAGAGCGCTATCGTTGGACGTGGTGAGACGATGCAAGAGGCAATTAACGAGGCCAAAAACAACGGTGTCGAAGACCCAATGGTTATCTGGGCACCCAAGAGCTGGTCTAATGCGGTTTATTTCGGTGCTTTCGCGTGAAGAAAAAACATACACGTCTCCCGTTAGATAAACCGTCAGCTGCTTTCAGGAACGAGACGGCGGTATGGATGCCCATGGTGTCCGTGCGCGTGGGCCACAACCACGAGCAAACTCCGAGGTTTTTGGCCGTAGTGGATTCTGGGTCGCCGTGGTGCCTATTTAAATCCGACGTCGCAGCCATTCTCGGAATTGACTGGCAGAAGGGAATTGAGGAATCCGTAGGCGGAATAACGCAGACTACGCCGGAGCCTGTCTATTTTCACAAAGTGAAACTCTACATCGAAGCCGATTGGATAATTGAAGTGATGGCAGGATTTTGTAAGAAACTATCTGTTACTGCCATACTTGGACGAAACGGATTCTTTGACAATTTCTACGTTAGATTCGATCACTCATCGAAACCCTCAGAACTCGAAATAACCAAAATAGAGAAAATCCAGTGACGACTGGCTTCCCGTGTTACACGATGGCCTGTCTTGCTGGCCCGCGATCAACTCTAGAACTAAACTGAGCCACCGCCTGACACCCTAGTTCCATTCCCCAAGAGCCATCCGGGTGTACAATTTTGTCTCCTGGATTTTGCACCGGGCAGGTTCCCAGCCATGCCCGCGGCAAGAAGTTTCGTCCCCGGGGGGTTCAATTGGAAACCGCGGTTGGAGTATTTAGTTCGCGAGAACGTGCGGAAAACGCGCTGGGATATTTGCTCGAGAACGGCGTGCCGGAAGACGCGATCGTCTATTTGACGCGGTCTGAAAGCGAGGCTGTTTCTCTGGGGAAGAAGATCGGCGGCTTTGCCGGAGGTATCGCGGGCGGAGCTGTTGGTTTCGGAGCCGGATTGGCGGCGGCTTCATGGGCGCTGATCCCCGGCGCAGGAGAAGTTTTCGCACTCGGCGCGGGCGCTGCGGCATTGCTCGGGCTGTTTGGGCAGAAGGCAGGAGCTGCGGCTGGCGCGAAACTGAGTAGGAACGTTGACGCTGATGTGTTGAGAGACGAGCAGTCGGCGGAAGACGCGGAAGTGTTTCTGAATATTCTAAAAGAAGGCCGGTCGCTGATCGTAGTTAGAACGGAATCGCACGAAACCGCAAGAGTGGCTTGCGTGATACTCGACCGCATGGGAATTACCGACACCACTTCCGCTGAGGTTGATGCGGATAAAATGCGGGCTACGACTCGGCCGACGGGTAAAGGCATCACTGTGCTGGAAGTACACGGAAGGAACATGCAGGGCGAAGGCAACATCATACTGCGCGACGCAGTGCAGGATTTGCTGGCACGGGGAAACACAAAGGTAATCTTGAACCTGAGCCAAGTGGAGCACATCGACAGCGCAGGCATTGGCGAGCTGGTGCGAGGCCACACGTCACTGCGCAAAGCGGGCGGGCAATTGAAGCTGTTGAATCCGAGCGCCAAAATTAGAGAGATGCTCCAAATGAGCATGCTGCACAAAGTGTTCGACTTGCAGAACGATGAGGCCGGCGCGATCAAGTCTTTTGGCAGATCGTCTAAATTCGGGGCGTGTTCCTAAAACGCTTTGCTCTTGCAGGTCCTTAAATCGACAGCCGAGCATCCTTCGTTTTGGCACTTTTGACCATACCGCGGTTTGCTGTCCGCAGCCGCACGGGCAACTGTCAAGTAGTATCAATACGGTCTAAAGGCTCATCAATGCGAAAATCTGGTGTGCTTACGGTTTTTTTTGCCGGATTTCTAACTTTGGGCGCGACCGCGGCGCGGGCTGCGGGCGGGGCGAACCCTAGGGCGGCGCAGTACATCGATTGGGTGACTAGCTACACCAACAACAATTCCACGGGCGCGATGAGCACAATAAAATGAGAAAAATTCTGATAGCCGTGCTCCTGATGCTCGGTGCGCCGGTTCTAGCGCGGGCGCAGAATTATTATTACGCGCAGACGGCGCAGGGTGCGAACAATGGGACGAGCTGCGCCAACGCCTACGCCTACAACGATATTTCGAACGGCATGACCTTGAAGGCTGCGGCCGGTGTGACTCTGCACATCTGTGGAACGTGGAATGGAGCGGCCAACCAGCAATGGGCGACCTTTACTACCAGCGGAACGGGTCCAAGCGGAACGGGTCCGACTTGCACGAATCCGATCAGTCTTATATGGGAAGCGGGCGCAGTCATCCAAGCGCCCTACCATAACACCTCGACTGCCGGGTTCGTCTTCGATAACCAATCGTGTTGGGTGCTGAACGGGCAAATTTCCGCAGGGGTGTACAGCAGTTGCAACATCGCCACTTATAATTCCGGCGCGTGCCCGAGCCAGCTTCAGAACACGCTCAATGGCGGGATCTCGGAGCCGCTGTCCGGGGTGAGCGTGTCGGGCGGGACCGCCACAGCGACCTGCACGACGGCTTGCAAACCGTATATTAATCCGGCCAATTCAAACGACATCGCAGCGGTGATCATTTCAGGGACGAGCGTTGCGGCGTGCAACGTGAAGGTGCAGCCGCTCACCAATGTCAGCACCACGGTTTTCACCTACGCCACACCGGCAGGGTGCACCACGGCGACGGGCGGCACGGTGAGCAACGTGTGTCCGGCGGGAGCCTGCACCTACCAGCAGGGCAACGCAAAGCTAATCCAGGCGAACAATGTCAGCCACTTCATAGTGGAGAACGGTCATTGGGGGCCGTCATCCGTTGACATGATGTCAGACACAAACAACGGCAGCGAACTGGTGCAAATCAACGGGTCGTTTACGAGCGTCCACGACATGACCGCACACGACGGCGGCAGCATTTGGGACGAGACGACCTACACGAACGGGCAGTCCGCTCAGTTTTATAACAATGACCTCTGGCACGCTTGCTGGTTAATGGGATTCGCGGGAGCGGGAACCGTCTTCCAGGATTTGGAATGGTTCAACAATCACGAGCACGACATCGGGAACTTCTCCAATGGCAGCGTGGGGACCTGTCACGGAAACGGGATTCACTTCTACAATCAGGGAAACGGTTCGGGCGGCAACGCCGGGGGCGTCCAAGCCATCTACCATCACGACAATTTGGCGGATGGGGACTGGGGCGTAGCAACTTCCGGCGTCGATATGTTCATTGAGGGGCGTTCGCCATGCGGAGGCTTACCCGCCAGCGGGCCATCGGACTCGTTTGCGAACGGGAGCGGCTCCAGCACCGGGACACTCTATGAGTGGAACGATGTGATAGCGGGCTACACCACACCAGGGAACCCACCAAACGGCGTTCCGGCGATCAGTTGCGGCAACAAGCACTTCATCGTGAACAATTATTTTCTCGGCAACGGGACCACTGGCAACGGGACCATCTGGGATAACAATCCGAGCATCGATTCGACCCAGACAGGCACCACGCAGGTCAACAATATCCGGCAGTCCACCGACGTGCTGTACCAGCAAATCGGCTCGTCGCAAGCGGCTCCGGTGCAGATCGATTACAACATTTACGGGAACAATGCTGGCGGAAACAACGCCTGGCAGACAGCGGCGGTGAACACGAGCAGCTTCACCACCTGGCAAGCGGGGGGATTCGACACACACGGGTTTCACTATAGCGGGCTGGTTCCAAACCTGAATAGTTGCGCGACGTATGAATGCGGGGCGGCGCAGCCAACCGGCAGCTTCGTAGGGCTCTCGGCCGGGACCAATCTGACTTCAACGTGCACGGCAAACGCGAATCTGGCGGGGCTTTGTATGACATCCACGGCGGGCGGAACGGCGACGGCTGTAGCGCGGCCGACGACTGGCTCGTGGAATATCGGGCCGTTTGGTCTAGGCGTAGGGGTCACGCTGACACCCACTCCTTACGCTTTCGCGGCCACGGCCTTAGGCAGCAATAGCAGCGATAGTCCGGTAACTTTCACGCTGACAAACAACACTGGCGTAACGATTACAGGAGTCACAATCTCTTTCACCGGCTCGAACCCCGGCGACTTCAGCAAAACCACTTCGTGTGTCACAACGCTTGCCAGCGGCGCAAGCTGCCAGATTTTCGTGACTTTCACGCCGACGGCGATAGGGTCGCGAACAGCTACGCTGAATGTCTCTGATTCGGACGCGAGCAGCCCACAAACTTCCAGCCTTTCAGGTACGGCAATTCCTTCGGTGATCAATCCGTCTCCCGCGAACCCCGTCACGTTTGGAGTTGTGGTCACGGATCCTTCCATCCCATCCACGGTGAAAAATGAAAAACACAGCGCGAATCTTTCTGCTTACAATTTTTAGCGCGTCGCTTTGGTTGGCTTCCTGCACCAAGACCGTGCCCGTAACGCCGCCAGCGCCTACGCCCGTCAATAAAGACTGGCTCATCACCGCCAGCTTCAGCTACAACTTCACGAATTACATGCAGTGCAGCGCGAGCGTCACCTCCGGCTGCATCACGGGATTTACCTGGGGCTATCTGAATGCGCAGGGTGCGCAGGTGCCGCTGAAAACCAGCCCGGTCACGGTGTGCTCCGGCGCGTCACAGCCACAGGCTTGCACTGACACCGCCAACAGCCAGCTGCCTATCGGCGCGGACACTTTCACCATCGTAGTTGCTTACATTGACTCAGCAGGGAAGTCACAAGTCACCTCGCCCGTAACATCCGCGTCCCCCACGGTAATCGCCGCCGGTCTGCCGCAGGGTTTCACTATCGCCACTCAGTAGCAACGACACCGCCGAACTCGTGCAGTACCTCGATGCCTTGGACCAGAGCTTCGTGAACGCGGCGACTTCGGGCCTGATCGTGCACATTTCCCAGACTAGCTAAATTTGTTCGCTCGATACAACAGACTAATCCTCACCTCACTCAAGGAGAAATCGAAATGCACAATTTAAGTAAGGCGGCACACGCAGTATTAATCGGAATTCTTTGCGGCACACTAGCGATAGGCACCGTAACGCTCGGCGGCTGCGATTCAACGCAAGGGGAAGCGGACATTCAGAAGGTAATCGCGTTGCTCCCGACGGCCGTTCAGATCGCAGGCAGCATCCTCAATATCGTTGCCGCAGCGGAAGGGAACTCGGCTCCCAGCGCCGCCGTCCTCGACACAGTAAAAAATGCGTCCGGCCAAGTTCAAGCGGACCTCACACTGGCTAGTAGTCTGGTAGCGCAGTATCAAACCGATCTCGCCTCGGCTCCGGCTGGCGTCCTGGGCCAAATCGATGCAGCCGTCGCAGACGCGCAGCAAAATATCGGCGCGATTCTTAGCGCCGTTCACGTCGCAAACGCCACAGTCATTGCAGCGGTAAATTCCGCAATAGCCAGCGTGCAGACCGTTATCCTTGCGCTCATCGCTGTATTGCCGGCGCCCACGACCGCCGCACTTTTTCCCAAGCTCACAGCTTCGCTGCACTCTGCCGCAATCCAGCCGGGAAGTGTGAAGGCTGGCGTTCCCAGTCCCCACGCTTTCGCCAAATCGTTCAATAGCGACGCTCGCATCGTGGCGGCCCAGCAGGCCTATCCGAACGCGCAGATTAAAGTTCCCGTCCCGCACGCTCGCATCCTTGGCGTGCCCCTGCCGTAACAACAGCTTCAGGTCCTGTCGTTCATAACTGCAGCGCGGCCAAACAATTCACCGATTTTCAGGTTCGCGCTTTCCGTATTCTTCACCTTGGCCTTTACCTCCGCGTTTGTGTTTATTGAACTAAGGGTTACGTCCTCCCGAAGTGCGGCGGCTTGTCGCCGCACTTCAACCGAGCCCGGATTCTGTGGTAAGCGGAGGCTTCCCCCCGCTTTCGTCCCCTCATGAATGCCTCGCACTCCCACGGCTGCCTCGCACTGCAAAAATTTGCGTGTCCGAAAGTGACAGTCACCTACGATCTATCCTCTGCAACTTCCTTCTTCAACTTCCTTGGTAGCCGTCGCCACCACCGCCTTAGCGCTCTCACTTCCCACTCCAAATCCAAATTCAAAAAAATAACCATTGACACCGTACCGCTGAACAGGGTAAAAGACTTGCCTTGCGGGTCGTGCGAGAATGGATATTATGTTGCCATTGAAACAGGTGGGCGGAAGGGTTTGAGGACGGGTGTTGTGAGGGCACGCGGGGGCTATTGGAGGGGGGCTTTGGCTGCGGGGCGGGCTAGCTCGTACTTTATGTATTGCTCTAGGGCGGATTTATCGCTGGAGGCTAGCATGCGGCCGTTTACGAAGGCGGTGGGGGTGCTGTTGACGTTTAGGGCTAGACCGTCGGCGCGATTGGCGTCTACGGCTTTTTTGGCTTCGGGTGATGACATGCAAGCTTTGAAGGCGTCGGTGTCGAGGCTGGCGGCGCTAGCGAAACCCAGGAGTTTTTCCCAGATGTTTTCAGGCGATATCAAGTCCTGACTTTCGAAGATTGCGTCATGTATTTTCCAAAAAGCAGCGGGTGATTGGATGTACGCGCAGCGCGCTCCGATCGAGGCTGTTTCTGTCCATGGATGGATCTGGGTAAGCGGGAAATCCTTATAAACTACGCGGACTTGCGGGTACTGTGTCTCCAGCGTCTTCAAGTTCCTGAATAGGTCGCGGCAATGGGGGCACTCGAAGTCGCTGAACTCGACGATCGTAACGCGTGCGTTCGCCGGCCCCGATGTCGGGTTTCCTTCGATATTTAGATGTGCGAGGTTCTCTGCGAAGGGATTCGATGACATGTCGTAGATCTCGCCACGCAAGAATGTTTTCCCGTCTTTGCTTACATAAACCGTTCCGCTGTCGGTCTGGTCGTTAATGGTTACGTGGATTGGGACTAGATAGAAGTCCGGCGAAGCGGACGGCGTCATGGGCCCGAGCCGTATTTTGAACTCAGGGCCCCATGCATATAGGTTGCGCACGAATGCTTCCGTGGACTGCAGGATTTTAGTCTGGTCAGCAGACGGCGCGGCCGCGGATGCCGGGGGTGCCTGGGCAAAACCCGGGGATCCGGAAACTAGAAGTGCGACAAGAGTAATAAGATACGTCCGAAATTTATTCATTTGCTCCCTCATGGGCTACGGAAAGAATCGGCCCGGGGCTTAAGTGTGGCCCCACCAAAGACAAGGGATTGTATCCAGAACCATGCAATGCGACAAATGGTTGTACTTCTCCGAGTTCGTAACTCACGGAAGGTAGCTCAACGCGCATTTCGAGCCGAGCTCAGACGGAGAATTTCTGGGCTAGAGGGAAACGGCGTCCTACGCTGAAGGCTTTTAACGTGATCTTCAATCCCGGCGGGGCTTGCTTGCGCTTGTACTCATTCTGGTCCACGCGGAGGGCGACGCCTCGAACCAGGTCAAGCGGGAATCCGTAATGGTCCGCGATTTCCTCGGGGCTGCGCAGGTCCTCTACATAGGCTTTGAGTATCCGGTCGAGGACGTCATAGTCGGGGAGCGTGTCGGAGTCCTTCTGATTAGGCCGAAGCTCAGCGGAAGGCGGCTTGGTGAGAGTTTCTTTAGGGATCAGTTCCCTTTTGCGGTTCACAAAGTTTGAAAGCGCGTAGACCATGGACTTGGGCACGTCGGAAATTACCGCCAAGCCACCAGCCATGTCACCGTAAAGAGTGCAATATCCAACGGCCATCTCGGATTTATTGCCTGTGCTCAGAACCATGGAGCCGAACTTATTCGATAGCGCCATGAGCAGATTTCCGCGAATGCGCGCTTGGATGTTTTCTTCGGTCACGTCCTCGCGCGTACCGGCGAACGCCGTCGCCAGGGTCTTCCGATAACTGTCGAAGGTTTCGTTAATCGGCAGGACGAGGAACTTGATGCCAAGGTTCTGGGCCAGCTGGCGCGCGTCCCGCATGCTATTTTCGGAAGAATACGGGCTAGGCATGGCGACTCCGAGCACGTTTTCATGGCCCAGTGCGTCCGTGGCAATGGCAGCGACGAGGGCTGAGTCGACGCCGCCGCTCAAGCCGACAACGACTTGCTTGAAACCACACTTGCGGACGTAATCGCGGGTGCCAATTACCAGCGCGCGGAAAGCGGCTTCGAGCTCATCTTCCACCAGCGGGCGGATATCGCCTTCGCCAGTGACACTGTTGAAGAGCACGAGGTCTTCTTCAAATGATTTCGCGCGCGCTGCGACCCGGCCGTCAGGCATGAAGGCAACGCTGGAGCCGTCGAAAATCAAGCTATCGTTGCCACCAACCTGGTTTACGTACACGACGGGTACGCGATATTCCTTAGCGATCGCTTGCAGCATGTCGTGGCGCAGAGAACGCTTGTCAATGGTATAGGGCGAAGAGGACAGATTCAGAAGCAGGGTACTTCCCTTCCCGACGATTTCGGCAACGGGGTCGCGATCGTAGAGGCGCTGATTCCAGAAGCTTTTGTCGTTCCAAGCATCCTCGCAAATGGTGACCCCAAGTTTTTCCGTGTCGAAGGGAAAAATGTGCTGCGTATGAGCGGGTTGAAAATAACGCGACTCGTCAAACACGTCGTATGTGGGCAGCAGCATTTTGCGTTGTTCGAAGAGGATTTTTCCGTTGGCGATGAGAGCGGCGCAATTGGCTACCGGTTTTCCAGTATTGTCCTGCGCCCCGCCGACGTAACCGACGAGCGATGGCAGCGGGATTTTCTTCGCCAGGCGAAGGAGTTCCTTTTGATTGAGTTCATCGAATGCGGGGCGCTCGCTCAAATCCTGAGGCGGATAGCCGCAGAGGCAGAGCTCGGAGAAGACGGCCAATTCGGCTCCGCGAGATTGGGCTTCATGCGCCAACTCTAGAATGCGGGTTGAATTCCCTTCGAAATCGCCTACGGTAGGATTGAACTGGGCCAGAGCGATATTCATATTCCGGCACTAAGCATACGAGGCGACGGCGAGCTTTTCAATGGCATGCAGTAAAGACAGTGGTTTCGATGGTCTGAGGTCATTACAAGCGCGAGAAGAAGCGGACGCCCCAGCAAAAAGAGACGTCCGCGATACCGTTAGACGCTGAAGGAGCTGCCGCAGCCGCAAGTGCTCTTCACGTTCGGGTTGTTGAACTTGAAGCCCGAACCTTCGATAGTCTCGATGTAGTCGATCTGCACGCCTTCGAGATACATCTCGCTCATTTGATCGACGAGAACCTTTAGGCCTTCAAACTCATAGACGTTGTCGCTGTTCTCGTTGACTTGATTTTCGAAAGCCATGTGGTAACTGAAGCCGGAGCAGCCCCCGCCAACCACGGCCACGCGCAAACCGGCCGGTGAGGGAGTCTGCTGCTGAAGAATCTCTTTAACTTTTGTAACTGCCACTGGTGTAAGTTGAACCATTCGCCAAGCCTCCACAGATTTCGCATGAATAGATCATGCGTTACAATTCCAAAGACATTATATCAGATTCAGGCGGCGGGCGACTGGATTCCGGCAGATGGTTGTTTAAGAGGCTAAAAGAGTTAACAGGCCCGCCCTACTTTGGCGGCTGGCTCAGCTCTAGGAACCGACCCAACCGACGCTGTGGACTGTGAGCGCCAAGCCGCCTAAAATGAATACCCTACCATGAAACACACCATCACTTTGATTCCCGGAGACGGGATCGGGCCTGAAGTTTCTAGAGCTGTTAAATCCATACTAGCCGCGACTGGATTAGAGATTGAGTGGGAAGAAATTGCCTCGCGCGCGGAAATCGAGCGGCGCGGCATCGACTTCATGCACGCGGGTGTCCTTGAATCCATTCGCAAGAACCGGGTAGCGCTGAAAGGGCCGATGGAGACTGCGGTCGGCACCGGCGCTCCGAGTATCAATGTTGGACTGCGAAAGGCGCTTGATCTATACGCGAATCTTCGTCCGGTGAAGAATCTCGAGGGTGTGCAGTCACGCTTTCAGAACGTGGACATCGTTTTGATTCGCGAGAACACCGAGGACCTGTACGCCGGTCTGGAGCATACGGTGGTGCCGGGGGTGGTGGAGAGCCTGAAGATTATTACCGAGCGCGCGTCCACGCGCGTGGCGCGTTTTGCGTTTGAGTACGCAACGAAGTTTGGCCGAAAGAAAATTCACGCCGTTCATAAAGCCAATATCATGAAGCTTTCCGACGGGCTGTTCCTCACTTCGGTTCGCAAAGTGGCTGCGCAATATCCCGGAATCGAATACAAAGAAATCATTGTCGATAACGCCTGCATGCAAATGGTTCTAAATCCCAGCCAGTTCGACATGCTCTTGCTCACCAATCTTTATGGGGACATTATGAGCGATCTTGCCGCCGGGCTTGTCGGCGGACTGGGCGTGGTGCCAAGCGGAAACATGGGCGAGACTGTAGCGGTTTTCGAAGCCGTGCACGGAACGGCGCCCGACATTGCGGGCAAGAACATTGCTAACCCCACCGCGCTGCTGATGAGTTCGGTCATGATGCTGCGATATCTCGACGAAATGCAGGCGGCGAAGCGAGTCGAAGACGCGCTGCACAAAGTTTACTGCGAACATAAATCGCTTACGCGCGATGTCGGCGGCACGGCGAGCACCAGCGAATTCACCGAAAACTTGATCCGAACGCTGGAGAAGTAGCATGAATGCCGCCGTGTTGCATGCACTCGGGAAACCTCCTCGATTCGAGCAGTTCCCGGAGCCAATTCCCGGTGAAGGCGAAGTGATCGTTCATGTCCGCGCTGCCGCGCTGAAGCCAGTCGACATGCAGATGGCGAGCGGCTCGCACTACGCCAGCCCTCGCGAACTGCCCGTCGTGTGTGGCATCGACGGAGTCGGCTCGCTCGACGATGGCGCCCGCGTGTTCTTCGGCGGACCACGGCGGCCGTACGGTGCGATGGCGGAGCGCACTGTCCTGCGCCGTGCACAGTGCTTCCCAGTCCCCGATGGTCTCTCTGACGACATCGCCGCGGCGCTACCCAATCCGGCCGTGTCGGCGTGGCTTACTCTGAGGTCGCGCGCAAAGTTGGCGTCTGGGGAAACTGTCCTGATTCTCGGCGCGACCGGTGTCACCGGAAAACTTGCTGTACAGATAGCTAAGCTCCTTGGCGCAGGCCGTGTGATCGCCGCGGGACGGAACGAACAGGTATTGAGCACCCTGCAAAACCTCGGCGCGGATGCGACCATCCAGATCGATAAGCGCGGTCAGGATCTCACCGAAGCGTTCGCTCGCGAGGCTGGCGACACTGGCTTCCAGGTTGTCATCGACTATCTGTGGGGCCGCCCAACCGAAGCGCTACTGGCTGCCCTCACGCGCAACGAATTTGCCGTGGTGGCGTCTGAAACTCGGCTTGTTCAGGTGGGCGAATCCGCTGGAGCAACCATCTCGCTTCCCGCCGCGGTGCTGCGCAGCACGCCCTTGACGATCGTTGGGACTGCCGGAATGCCCTCCCTAGACATCCTCACGGATGCCCTTCAACAAGTGATGGCGCACGGCGCCAATGCCAAATTGCGAATCGACACCGAGCGGGTTCCTCTTGCCGACGTCGAAAACGCCTGGCAACGAGAACAACGCTCCCGGATAGTTATAATCCCGTAGCTGCCGCAGATCCCATCGGCGAGCGCTAACCCTCACCCATGCTCGACAGGGAGTTTCAAATAATGGCATTAACACCAAGCTTCTTAGGTGATTGACTTCCCTGCCCTCTCCGACGAAAATGAGGGCAGCAACCAGTTAGCGGGAGGCTGAGTGCCTGACATTACTCCGGAAGTTGCGCCGTTTTTGAAGGGCGAGGTCGCGAAGTATGAGCCGATTTCTGAAGGCACGAACACTCGCCGGAAACGCAAGCCGCACATTGTAGCCGTGATCAATGATATGTGCACCGGATGCTCAGGCTCACCCGCATGTGTAGAGTATTGTCCCGTAGCAGAATGCATGTTCTGGGTTCCCGACCCGGAGCACGAACCCTTCGGCAAGATCCTCGTTGATCCCATACTTTGTATCGGCTGCAAACTCTGCACCAGCAAAGGACCTGATGGCGCGTTCCTGGAAGGATGTCCGTGGGACGCTATCGATATGGTGCCGCTGGCGGAGTTTGAAGCGCAATACGGCTCGATGCCGTTTTGATTTTCCCGCGACTTGCCGACTGAAGATATTACTGCGAGGGCGTCCGGCTTGTGAGCTGCTAGTTACGGATTGCGTTTCTTGCGGCAGTCCGCGCAGAGGCCGCCTACTTCGGTGCGCGACACCGTGATTTCGATGCCGCAATCGTGCGAGATTTGCCGCTTCAATTCTTCGTAAAGCTCGCTTTCGAACTCTCGGACTTTCCCGCATCCCATGCAAGCGACGTGAATATGGTCGCGCGGGCCGTGGCTCTCGTAAAAATGACGGTCGCCCCGCAGGTGAAGCAGGTCGAGTTCGTCGATTAATCCCTGGCGCTTCAGCAGATCGAGGGTTCGATAGACGGTGACGCGCGTGACTCCCGGATCGATTTTCTGGGCGCGTTCGAGAATTTCGTCGGCGTCGAGATGCCGCCGGGCGGTTTCCATAACCTGCAGAAGTACTTTTCGCTGCCGCGTGAGGCGTATTCCGCGCGAGGCCAGCTCGTGCTCAAGCCTTCCGGGGGCTTCGTGATTGATGCGTTCCCCGCTCGAAACGCGATGTGCAGGCGTGGCTGACATGGTATGAGCAGACATTATACCAAAATCGCATTTGTGGGAATGGCACTAAGCCGAAACTAAATCACAACCTGCCATTTCGTGATTTCAATCGGGCCCGCGAGGATTTCGCCGGCCACTTTTCGGAGGGACTGAATGTGCGACGACTTTGAATGTGCTTCGAGGTGCGCTTCGCTGGTCCAGTTCTCATAAAAGACGAATAGCGCGGGATCCGTCTGCGATTGATGCAAATCGTAGTTGATGCAGCCTGCCTCCGCTCGAGTGGGAGAGAGTAAACCTTGAAGAATTTCGCGAACACGCGATTCCTGGCCCGGTTTCGCGCGGAAATGGGCGATCACCGTAAGGGATTCGTGCACGCGGACTCCTTCGGCCTTCGCAGCGTCTCTAGTGAAATTGAATCAGCTTGAAGATGTCGCTGTACATCAAGAATGCGAAAATACCCAGCAGAAAGACCAGACCAACTTGAACGAATCGCTCTTTTACGGCAAGACTCAGGTCCCGGCGCAGGGATCCTTCGATCGCCAACATCAAAAGGTGGCCACCGTCGAGGATCGGAATCGGGAGCAGGTTCACAATGCCGAGATTGAGGCTGATAAATGCGAGCAACGATATGAAATCTACCGGGCCTCGCTTGGCTGCTCGACCGGATTCGCGCGCAATGCCCACGACGGTCGATAGCTGACCTAGCTTCACGCGCCCTGTAAAGAGACCCCCGAGAACTGCTAGAATCTGGCGCATACCATACGCCGTCTGCAAGGCAGCTTCTCTTCCCGCGGGAATAAATTCCTGCCTTTCGAAATCCGCCTGAATTTTTTGGGAAATGCCCACCTGCCATACTGCGCTTCCATCGGCAGCCATGCCCTGAATCGGAGTGATATCGAAGGTCAAGTCTTTGCCATCGCGCTCGACCAGGAACTGAACCGCATTCCCGCCGGACCCGTGCACATATTCGACCAACTGTTCCCAGGTGACGATAGGCTTCCCATTAATCGCGACAACTTTGTCGCCGGTTTTCATTCCAGCTTTTTCCGCCGGAGTGCCAATTCCAATTTCGTCCGTGACGGCAGGCATTGGCGGGTAGCCGATCACTGACTCAAGAGTGCCGGAAGCGGGTGGCATCTTCGCAGAAAGGGTTTGCTCCGCGCCGGCTCGCTGGACGCCAAGGCTGATTGCCTGGCCGGGAAGCACATCCTTCAGTTGAGTAATTACCTTCTCCCACGTGCCGGTCTTAACGCCGTTTACTGCAACAATCCGGTCGCCGGCTTGAACGCCGGAAGCACCAACATCCTTTTGCGGCACCGCCGCGACTTCCGCGGGCTGCCGGAGATACGGATCCGAGGGAAGACCCACAAGCCAAAAAATGCCCCAGAAAACAACAAAGGCCAGCACGATATTCATCGTGGGGCCGGCCAGAGCTATGATCATGCGGACCCAGCGCGGCTTCGAAAGGAACTCATAGTCCGCGCCGCTACGTTCTTCCACCGGATTGTCGCCGGCCATGCGCACGTAACCGCCGAAGGGCAGCGCGCTCAACCGGTAATCGGTGTCGCCGCGCTTCACTCCGAATATACGGGGGCCGAATCCGAAGGAAAAAACATCCACGCGAATGCCCGAAAGTTTCGCAGCGATAAAGTGTCCCCATTCATGAACGAATATCACGATGCCCAGAACGATGGTCACCGAGACGATGGCGATCACTGCATTATGAAAGTTAGCCATGCTTCCCCTATTTTAGTTCTTTCTGCGCTCGACTTCCAGTTGAGCGAGCCTTC
This sequence comes from Candidatus Acidiferrales bacterium, assembly GCA_049693595.1. GTDB lineage: Bacteria > Acidobacteriota > Terriglobia > Acidiferrales > UBA7541 > Palsa-295. The sequence continues at coordinate 16,422 of JBAVQA010000083.1, forward strand.
GCGCTTCGGCGTCCGCGGCGAGTACGTCTTCAATTTTGTTAAATGCGGCTCGCGGCATGCGTTCCAGCACCCGCTCGATCACTGCTGCAATTCCCGGGAAAGGCAGCTTCCCGGCGAGAAATGCGGCTACCGCGATTTCGTCGGCTGCGTTCAACGCGCACGGTAGCGGGCCTCCCTGCCTGAGTGCTTCCTTCGCCAGCGCGAGGCACGGAAATTTTCGGACTGGAACCTCTTCGAACTCCAGCTTCCGCAAAGTGGACCAGTCCAGAGCACAATCTTTGGACGGCACCCGCTCGGGATAGGTTAGCGCATAAAGGATAGGCATGCGCATATCCGTTGCTCCAAGTTGTGCCAGGATTGAACCATCCACAAACTCCACCATGGAATGAATCGTGGACTGCGGATGGATGACGACCTGAATCCGGTCGAGACCAACATAGAAAAGCCAGCGCGCCTCGATAACCTCAAACCCCTTATTCATCAGCGTGGCAGAATCAATCGTGATGCGCTGACCCATCTTCCAGTTTGGATGCGCCAGGGCTTGCTTCGGGGTTGCCTTCGCTATTTTTGCTAGAGGCGTGGTGCGGAAAGGACCGCCGGAAGCGGTGAGGATCAGGCGCTTCACTTCATTTGGTTGGCCTGCGCGCAAGCACTGGTGGATTGCGTTGTGCTCGCTGTCCACCGGGAGCAGAACGGTGCCGTGGCGTTTTACGGCGGCCATAACCACTTCCCCGGCGGCAACCAGGACTTCCTTGTTCGCCAACGCGATTTGCTTGCCTTGTTCTATGGCTTTATATGTGGCGGGGAGGCCGACCACGCCGACAGCGGCTGACACAACCATCTCCGCGTCGGGATGCGTGGCGACGCGTTCGATCCCTTCGGCGCCGAATAGTATTTCAAGACCCGGCTGCGCAGGATCCTTGTGCCCACGGTTCTTCTTCAAAGCCGCGCAAAGTTCCCGCGCGCCGGATTCCGTGGCCACTGAAACTACTTGTGGCCGATACTTAGCCACTTGTTCGGCGGCCAGAGCAATATTTGATCCCGCGGCCAGCGCTACGACCTCAAATCTTCCCGGATGAGCGTCGATCACCTTGAAGCATTGACGGCCAATGGAACCTGTCGAGCCGAGTATCGCAATCTTCTTCATCTGCTCTAGTTTATCGGCGTTTGCGAGAATATGCGAATGCGGAGTGAGCCCGCTTTCCCGATGCTGGCTTCGTTCATAATCGGGGTTAGCGCGTCAATGCGCTGACTTGTCCAGGAGTTGCTTCAGGTAGGACTGCCAGACGGCGGCCCACGTGTGTGTGCCGTGGCCGTGCGTCTGCTCGCTGATGGGAATCAGAACGAACGTTCCATTTTTCAACCGCTTGCTTTCTTTCTCGGCGATGCCAAGTTCGGGCGGATTGATGAAATCGTCGGCGGAATTGACCCACATCACTGGCGCCGTGATCGTCTCCAGTTGCGGCGACGGATCATAATTACGCGACGCGTTTACCTGGTAGAGCAGATCGTTTGCGTCGAGCGTCGCGGCCCGTTTCTCCGCATTGTCCGCGTATTTGTCCGCCGCGTCGCGAGTAGGCAGGGTCTTCTGCATCAAGAGCGGCGCGCTTCCCGCAACTACCAGGAAATCTTCGGCCGTGAGCAGTCCCTCCTTTGGCGGGTCTTTGTATTCGCCGCCATCCCAGGCTGGGTCATTGCGGATCGCATCCATCACCATTTTGCGCCAAACGCGGTTGCGTCCCGCGATTTGCACGGGCAGGCACGCCAGGGGCATCAGAGCGTCCATGAAGTCCGGATAGGTTTCGCCCCAAACGAACGAGTGCATGCAGCCCATGGAAGTGCCAAGGATCAGCCGCAAGTGCTGCACTCCCAGTCCCTCTGTAACGAGAAGATGCTGCGCTGCAACCATATCGTCATAGTCATATGCGGGAAAATGAGCGTGCATGCCGTCGCTCGGCTTCGAAGATTTTCCGTGGCCGATTCCGTCGGGCAAAATGATGAAGTACTTGTTGATGTCGAGCAGTTGTCCGGGACCATATAGTTCTCCGGCAAACTGCGGGACCAGAAATTGTTGGCCTGACCCGCCGGTTCCGTGCAGGATCAGAACCGCGTTTTTTATTCGACCCTGAGCATCGCGGTCCGGCTTTCCCAGAGTCCTGTAGTGTAAATGCAGCTCTGGAAGCTCCTCGCCCGATTTGAACTTAAAGTTGTGTGCGACATAATCGCCTTCGACCACCGGATATTGCGACGGAGTCTGCGCAAACGCCATCCCCGCTGCGAGAAATGCAACGGCAACTAGCAAAACCGCCCGTGCGAGCAGAGTCATGGTCTGTACCTCGTTGTTGTCTATTTTTTCCGAACCCTCAGAAACCGGGTGGCCGCTCACCGGCTACGCCGAAGGCGCGCTCTAACGCGAGGCCGGCGCTTCCCACTGTGCCCTCATCAAAAAGCCCGCCAATCAAGGTGACGCCATGCGGAACGCGGCGCGGCGGAGAAAACTTCGGCAGCGGCCTGCTCGGGTCGGGCGCCCAGTCGCTGCGCGCTTCGGATACGTCGACAAAACCCGCGCGCAGTGTGAGCGAGGGATGTCCGGTAAAATTGGTGATGGTCAGCATTTCGTCGCGCAACGACGGTACCAGGAGAAGGTCCACTTCAGAGAAAACGCGGGCCATCTCTTCGGCTACCTTGCGGCGCAACCGGTCGGCCTGGACGAAGTCGACTGCCGAAAGAAACCGGGATTGCCGAAAAAGGTTGGGCCAGGCGTCATACGTTTGAATCTTGAGTTGATCCAAACCGTGGCTCAACGTAAGTTCCTCAAACGCCGCTGCGCCTTCTGCGAAAAGAATCAGGTCGAGCGAGTCGTACGGCCAGTTGGGAATGGACACTTCCACAGGAACCATGCCGACTCTCTTTACTGTTTCTAAAGCCGCGCGGTCCACATCGGTCGCGGGATTCTCTTTCATCCACGCAGGAAAATAGCCGACACGGAGACCCTGCACGGCAGCGCCCGCGTCGAAGTCAAGTTTGCTGGGCACGCTTGACACATCGCCTGCGTCAGGTCCGGAAATGGCGTGGAGCACGAGCAAGGTGTCTTCCACGCTGCGAGTCATCGGACCGAGCTTGTCGAGCGACCAGCACAGCGTCATCGCGCCGGTTCGTGCCACGCGGCCGTAAGTGGGCCGCAATCCGGTCACGCCGCAGCGCATCGAAGGGGAAACGATGCTGCCGCCAGTCTCGCTCCCGATCGAAAAGCCGACTAGCCCCGCGGCAGTGGCGGCGCCAGGGCCCGCGCTCGAGCCGGACGAACCTTCCTCCAATAACCAGGGATTCATCGTCTGGCCGCCGAACCAGATGTCGTTGAGCGCCAGTGAGCCCAGACTCAGCTTAGCGACAAGCACCGCACCAGCTTCGTGCAGGCGCTGCACCACCGCTGCGTCCTTAGTGGGCACGCGGTTCCTGTAAGGCTCCGCGCCGTACGTGGTGGGAATGCCTGCGGTGTCGAGAAGGTCTTTGCCGCCCCACGGAACGCCGTGCAAAGGTCCGCGATATTTTCCGGCGGCGATTTCCTCGTCGGCCTTTTTCGCCTGCGCTAGCGCCAATTCTCGCGTGAGCGTGATCACGCAGCGAAGCTCTGGATTGAACTTCTCCAGCCGATCCAGATAAAGATGGGTGAGCCGCTCAGAACTCAGCTTCCCGTGCTCGATCCAGCGCGAGAGCTGCGTGACCGAAGCGAAAGCAATGTCTTCGTCGTTCGAAGGCAGCGGCCCCGGTTCGGTGTCGCTACGGATAAATCGATCGCGCGCCGGAAGCACCTTCTGTCCCGGTAGAACCGGATCCCAGCGCGAATACGGCGCGAGTCCCGGTTCCAGCGCCACTTTGCGCGGCCCGGTGCGTCGCTCTACGAGCGGCGCCATGTTGACGCGCCAACTGGCAGCGGCCACGCCACGCTCGGTCTCGTTCAGTTCCACCTGTACAAGCTTTTCTGCTTCGACGAAAGTGGTGGGCGAAACTATGGGTCCCATGGGATGCGCGGTACCGAATGCGGGAGGCGCTCCGGGAGGCAGACCAGGTTGTTGTTCTTGGCTCAGGCACGGAGCGGCGGCTGCCAGCGGAGTAGTTGCTGCCAGCAGTCCGAGAGATGTCTCGGCCAAGAATTCCCTTCGCGATTTTGACATGTATCCTCCGTTCGGTTTCTCAGTTGGTTCTACGAACTCGAAACTTAGTTAATTTTGGATGCTACGGCGAGAGGCCACTGCATCGCTGTCCGCACGCCTATCCCTTCAACCAGCTTGACCAATCATCGCGGCAGCGAGATCCACTGATACAAAACCCAAACGACCGGCGCCGCCAGAATTAGACTATCGACGCGATCGAGAACGCCGCCGTGCCCCGGCAGCAATTTGCCGGAGTCTTTCACAGCGGCGCCTCGCTTATAAGCCGACTCGATCAAGTCACCCATTTGCCCGGCGACGTTGGCCAGGCCCGCGATCACCATCAGGGTGGCCACGTCCATCTGCATCCAGCGGCCAAAGAGCACTGCGACGAGCAGCGAACCCAGTATATTTCCTAACGCACCTTCCCAAGTTTTTTTAGGGCTTAGCGCCGGGGCCATTGGAACGCGCCCAAACCCGCGGCCCACAAAATACGCGAGCATATCGCCGGCCCAAACCAGGCATAGGGTGAAAAGCACGAGTTGCCGCCCCGCTCGCTCGATACTGTTCAATCGAACGAGGTAGCTGAATGGGAGGGCAATGAATAAAAGTCCCGCGGCGCTGATCGCGATGGAAGGAAAGACTTCGTGCAGCGGGCGACGCGTGAGAAGTCCGATGCAAACACAGCCGAAAACGAAAATCAGGAGTATAGCTTCAATGGAGAACTCGCCCGCCGCTGCGTTTCGAACCAGCGAGACGCCCGCGCCAATCGTGCGCGTCTCCACATACCCTTGCGAATATTGCGCGTAGAATAGGCCGGCGACGCAGGCGCTCGTCCACTTCTGATAAGCGCGCAGGCCCACGCGGTTCCCAAGGTCGAAAAATTCGACGAGAGCGAGTATGGCAACGATGCCGGCAAGCCCAGCCAGAAGCGCGGGCGGACCCCACCAAACCGCAGCAACGACAACTGGAATTAGGACGACCGCGGTCAAAATGCGCAGGAGCATTCGGCGTCAGCCTCGTCCCTGCCCTGCGGAACGTTTCGCAACCTTAGCTGAATCGCCGGACTCGGAGGCGTTAAGTCCGCCGTAGCGGCGTTCGCGCTTTTGAAAATCAACGAGTGCGTCGAGCAGGCGAGCGCGCGAAAAATCGGGCCAAAGCGTTTCCGTAACATAAATCTCGGCATAGGCAATTTGCCAGAGCAGAAAATTGCTCACGCGCATTTCTCCGCTGGTTCGAATCAGCAAATCGGGATCGGGCAGGCCGGCGGTATAAAGATGTTCGGAGATAGTCTGTTCATCTGCCTGGAACGCCGAGAGGCCGTTTGAGCGAATCTGTTCCAGCATGGCGTTGAACGCGTCCACCAGCTCGGCGCGGCCGCCGTAATTCAGCGCGACTACCAGCTTCATTCCCGTGTTACGCGCGGTCATGCGCATTCCGTACTCGATATCTTTGCGCACACCTTCGGGGAGCTGTTCGGCACGCCCGATGATCAGCAGGCGAATATTATTTTTGTGGATCGCGGGCAGCTCGCGTTTCAAATATTCGCGCAGCAGGCGCATCAAGAAATCCACTTCTGCTTGCGGGCGCCGCCAATTTTCCAACGAGAAAGCGTAAAGAGTTAAATACGGCAGCTTCAAACGCGCGCACGACTCGATAATTTCCCGCGCGGCCTTCACGCCCGCTCGATGTCCGGCCACGCGCGGCAGGTGCCTGCGCTCCGCCCAGCGACCGTTGCCGTCCATGATGACGGCGAGGTGCTGCGGAAGACGCTTCAGGTCGAGCTTGCCGAGCAGCTCCGCTTCCTCGGCGTTCGCAGGCTTCAACAGTTCGCTTGCTTTCACTAGGATTCACTCGAAGGAGACAGCCAGAAAAACTAGCACACGCAGGGGACACACGCAAGGCAACGTAAGACAGAACGCTAGAAGAAATGGTGACGAAGCAAAGCGCCTGACAATCCAGTCGATGCCGGCTCGAAGATAGAAGTGTAAATCAGGACCAGCGTCAGGATGATCATGATGATGCTGGCGGTCCAGGCGACCACGTTGAAACCCCACGAGTTCGTATGCTCACCCATTAAATCGCGGCGATTGATCAGTATCAAAATAAAAATCAGGACAATGGGCAGCCAGATGCCGTTCCCCACCTGCGAATAGATCAGGATTTTCCACAATGGCGCCTTGGGGAACAGAACGATACCTGCGCCAAGCACAATCAGCGCGGTGTAGAGC
>JBAVQA010000084.1:0-46682 GCA_049693595.1 Candidatus Acidiferrales bacterium
ACACGGGCATCATTTTCTCGGAGGAGTACGGCGGAGTCGGCCTCGGCCAGGTGGAGCTTATGCTGCTGATGGAAGAGGCCGGACGCGCGCTCTTGCCCGGCCCTTTTTTTTCCACCGTCGTGCTGGCTGGCTCTGTCCTGGATGCCGTATGCACCCCTGCGCTCAAAAACAAATATCTGGCGCCAATCTGCCGGGGAGAAGTACGCGCTACCGTCGCCATTCTGGAAGCCAACGCGAGCTGGAACCCTCGAGATGTCCAACTGAGCGCTACCAACGGGAAGCTCACCGGAGAAAAGCTTTTTGTCCCGGATGCCGCGGTCGCCAACTTTATCATCGTCGTGGCGCGCAACGGCGTATTCGTGGTGGACTCCAAAGCTCCCGGCCTGAAAATATCTCCTATGTCCGGAATGGACCTTACGCGAAAACTCTACGTCGTCGAATTCAGCAACACCCCGGCGGAAGAATTGGGCTCCTCCGCGCAGCTCCCACGCGCTTTCGACATTGCCACCGCTGCGCTGGCTGCCGAATTGGTCGGCGGTATGCAGCGGACGCTCGACATTACAGTGGAGTATGCCAAGACCCGGAAACAGTTCGGCAAACCGATCGGATCATTTCAGGCTGTGCAGCATCATTGCGCGGACATGTACTTGGAAACCGAGAGTTCACGCTCCGCCGTGTACTATGCCGGCTGGGCATTGGAAGAAAACGCTCCCGACGCACCTACTGCGGTTTCTATCGCGAAGATGTATGCCAGCGACGCCGCGCGCACAGTCGGCAACCGCGGCATACAGGTCCACGGCGGCATGGGTTTCACCTGGGAAAACGACGTTCACCTGTACTACCGTCGGGCGAAGGCATCGGAAACGGCATTCGGAGACGCCACGTTTCATCGCGAGCGCATCGCCTGTACGGTGATTGACGCCGGCAACGTCTCCGCGAAAACCGCGTAGACTATCAAACCAGAGGTTCTTTCTATGACTGATCTAGTACAACTCACAAAAGACAACGACATCGCTATCATCACCATCAACAATCCTCCGGTCAACGCCCTAAGCCCGGGTGTCCCCGAAGGAATTTCAGAAGCTCTGGATCGCATCGCTCAGGACGCGAGCGTCAAAGCCGCGGTGCTGATCGGCGGAGGTCGTACCTTCGTTGCCGGCGCGGACATCAAGGAATTCGGCAAGATGACATCCTCGGGCAAGCAGCGCGGCGCCGGTCTCACTCCCTTCCTCTTAAAAATGGAAGACAGCAGCAAGCCGGTGATCGTAGCCATTCACGGAACCGCGTTTGGCGGCGGATTGGAACTGGCCATGGCCGGTCACTATCGCGTCGCTGTTTCGAGCGCCCAAGTCGGCCAGCCCGAAGTGAAGCTCGGCCTTATCCCGGGCGCGGCGGGCACCCAGCGGCTACCGAGGCTTGCCGGCGTGGCGAAAGCCGTCGAAATGTGCATGACCGGCAATCCGGTGAAGGCGGACGAAGCGCTGAAGTTCGGCATCATCGACCGCATCATCGATGGCGATCTCCTCGCCGGAGCAGTTAAGTTCGCACGCGAAGTCGCCGGCAAGCCCGCTCCCAAGACGCGTGAGCGTAACGAAAAACTCGGCAATGCCACGGACAATGCGGCGATCTTTTCCTCCGCGCGTGAAACGGCTGCCAAGAAGCAGCGCGGTCTGCTCGCTCCAGTTGCTGCCGTCGAAGCCATCGAAGCCGCCACAAAAATGCCGTTCGAAGAAGGATGCAAGGTCGAGCAGAAACTCTTTATCGACTGCCTCTTCTCCGACCAATCCAAATCGCTCATCCACGTTTTCTTCAGCGAGCGCGAAGTCACCAAGATTCCCGATATTCCCAAGGAAACTCCCCTCATTCCGATAAAGACTGCCGCGGTTGTTGGCGCCGGCACCATGGGCGGCGGCATCGCCATGGTTCTCGCCAATGCAGGCATTCCCGTTCTTCTCAAAGAGACGGACCAGGCGGCGCTCGATCGCGGGCTGGCCACGATCAAATCGAATTACGCAAATTCCGTCAAGCGCGGCCGTTTCACTCAGCAAGATGCCGATGAGCGCCTGAAGCGCATCACGCCCACACTTTCCTACGACGGTTTCTCAAACGTTGATTTGGTCATCGAAGCCGTGTTCGAAGGTATGGCGCTCAAGAAGGAAGTTTTTAAGGAACTCGATCGCGTTTGCAAACCTGGCACCATCCTTGCCAGCAATACTTCAACCCTGAGCATCGACGAGATCGCCGCCTCCACTTCGCGTCCCGCGTTTGTGATCGGCACGCATTTCTTCAGCCCGGCGAATGTTATGCGGCTGCTGGAGATCGTACGCGGCAAAGCTACTTCGAAGGAAGTTATCGCTACTTGCATGCAGCTTTCAAGAACGCTCGGCAAAGTGGGCGTACTTGTCGGCAACTGCCGGGGTTTCGTCGGCAATCGCATGTTCGGTCCCTACCGGCGCGAAGCGCAATTCCTTGTCGAAGAAGGCGCCAGTATCGAAGCCGTGGACCAGGCGCTGGTCGACTTCGGCAACGCCATGGGACCGCTGGCCGTCGGCGACCTGGCAGGCCTCGACGTTGGCTGGCGCATCCGCAAGGAATATCGCCACCTGGAAGTCCCGGGCATTCGCCAGCCGTTCACCGAAGACAATCTGTGTGAGCTCGGCCGATTCGGGCAGAAAACCGGAGCAGGTTGGTACAAATATGATGACCAGCGGCGCGCGAGTCCGGACCCTGCCGTTGATGAACTCATTCGCAAGTGGGTCGCCGAAGCGGGAATTCCGCAACGTAACATCTCCGCCGAGGAAATCACAGATCGCTGCATCTATGCCCTCGTCAACGAAGGCGCGCGCATTCTGGAGGAAGGCTACGCGCTACGCGCTTCAGACATCGACATTATTTATCTGAACGGCTACGGGTTCCCCGCGTATCGCGGAGGTCCGATGTGGTATGCCGACACTGTTGGCCTCAAGAAAGTTTACGAGCGCATCTCCGAATTCCAACGTCAGCATGGCGATATCTGGCAGCCCGCCCCGCTGCTGAAGCGGCTTGCTGAACAGGGCAAGACCTTCGCTCAGTTCGGCAAGGAAGAAGGCGTGGCAACTTAGTCTTCCGTACGCGCGGCTGCAATCACAAAGCATGGCCGTAAAACTTTCGTGGATCTGTAACTTCGTTTCGACGTCTGGAGAAAACATGAGAGAAGCTGTAGTAGTCGCCAGTTCGCGGACAGCGCTGGCCAAATCTTTCCGCGGATCGTTTAACCTAACGCGGCCCGAAGACCTCGCCGCGCATTGCATCAAGGACGTGCTGGCCAAAACTCCGAAGTTGGACGTGAAAGAAATTGAAGACGTGGTCCTCGGCTGCGCGCAGCCTCACGGTGCGCAAGGCCAGAACATAGCGCGGACTTCCGCTATGCTGGCCGGACTTCCCGCATCGGTTGCGGGCACCACCATCAACCGTTTCTGCTCCTCCGGTTTGCAAGCGATCACGATGGCCGCCCACCAGATCATCAGCGAGGGTGTGGATGCTGCAGTCGGCGGCGGCGTGGAAAGCATCAGCATGATCACGCGGGACTACAACCCGCATCCCGGACTGCTGGAGAAAATGCCGGGCATTTACATGGTGATGGGCAACACTGCGGAAGTGGTCGCCAAGAGATACAAAGTCAGCCGCGAGTCTCAGGATGAATATTCGCTTCTGAGCCAGCAGCGTACTGCTCGCGCTCAGCAGGAGGGCTTCTTCGATGGCGAGATCGCGCCGATGCGCGTCACTCGCGGCATTCTGGACAAGAAATCGGGAGAACTCGTCGGCAAAGAGGATGCTATCGCCAACCGGGATGAATGCAACCGGCCCGACACCACGCTGCAAGGCTTGCTGAACCTGAAACCACATTTCGATCCCGAGAGCGGACAGGGAACGGTAACGGCCGGCAACTCGTCGCAACTTTCCGATGGCGCATCCGCCACGCTATTAATGTCTCGCCAGCGCGCCGACCAGTTGGGCATTCCTTACAAACTAATTTTTCGCGGATTCCAAGTCGCGGGTTGCGAACCGGACGAAATGGGCATCGGCCCGGTCTTCGCCGTTCCGAAACTCCTGAGCCGTTGCGGGGTGCGAACGAGCGATGTCGATCTCTGGGAGTTGAACGAAGCTTTCGCCGTCCAAGTGATTTATTGCCGCGACCGCCTGGGCATCGACCCTCAGAAACTCAATGTTAACGGCGGCTCGATTGCCATCGGCCATCCCTTCGGAATGACAGGATCGAGAATGGTTGGCACCATCGCCAACGAAATGGCCCGCCGCAAAGCGCGCTACGGCGTCGTCACCATGTGCATTGGGGGAGGACAAGGCGCTGCGGCTTTGTTCGAGCGCGCCAATTGAAAGTCAGCGGTCGTCCATCGGAATCTGAACCTGCCGGAATTTCATCCTTCGCGATAGGTCTTGCGGTATAACCATTGACGCCATATTGAGCTAACAATGGGAACCCTCTACCTTGTCCGTCACGGGCAAGCCTCCTTTCTCGAGCAGAATTATGACAAGTTGTCGACGCTCGGAGAAACGCAAGCGCGCCTTCTAGGCAAATATTGGGCGCGACGCAACATTGTTTTCGACCGCACCTGCGTCGGCCCATGTGTCCGTCAGAAAGACACTCTCAAGCTAGTGAACGCCGCCTATGAAAAGGCCGGTCTTAACTACCCCGAGCCTCTCGTGCTGCCGGAGTTCGATGAATATCAAGGAGAGGCGGTGCTCAAGCGCAGCCTGCCCGCATTACTCGAAAACGATCAGCGAATCCGAGATCTGTACGCGGCGTTTCAATCCTCGACCGGCACTGCCGAACAACGCGCGACCTTTCAAAAGTTATTTGAAGTGGTGATTGGCCAGTGGGTGCGCGGCGAGATCGCTCCTCAGGGTGTGGAAACCTGGCTGGAGTTCTGCTCCAGGGTTAACTCCGGTCTCGCAAAGTTTCTTTCTGCGGGCGCGCGCGGTGAGCGTGTCGCGATTTTTAGTTCGGGAGGCCCTATTGCGGTTGCCATGCAGCGCGCTTTGCATCTTTCTTCGGAAAGGGCTTTGCAAGTGAGCTGGATGTCGCGGAACTCCTCTTGGAGTGAATTCCTCTACTCCGCCGAGCTGTTTACACTCAGCTCTTTCAATGTCCACGGGCATCTCGATGATCCCGCGATGATGACGTACCGCTAGGAGGCTTGCTGTGAGCGATTTCCTGGATCATCCGGCGGCCATTCGATCCGGTGAAGAACTGGATGTAGCCAAGCTCGAACCCTTTTTGCGCAGTCACTTCCCCAACGAAACGGGCGCGCTCAAGATTCGCCAATTTCCCAGCGGCCACTCAAATTTGACTTACTCGCTGCATCTCGGCGCTAAAGAGCTGGTTCTTAGGCGGCCGCCCTTCGGCAGCAAAGTGAAGTCCGCCCACGATATGAGCCGCGAATTTCGCGTGCTGTCCAAGCTCCACTCCGTGTACGCCCCTGCGCCCGAAGTGCTTCTCTACTGTGACGACGCTTCTATCATCGGCGCACCCTTCTACGTGATGCAACCGATTCACGGCATCATCCTTCGCAGAACGCTGCCGCCCGGTTTGGATTTCCCCCCAGAAACAGCACGGCGGCTCAGCGAATCCTTCATTGAAAATCTCATGCGCCTGCACCGCGTGGATTACGCCGCCGCGGGTCTTTCCGATCTGGGTAAGCCGGACGGATATCTGGAACGGCAGGTGCGCGGCTGGACCGAGCGCTACTACGGCTCGAAGACGCACGATTATCCCGAAGTGGAGAAAATCTCCGCGTGGATGCAGCAGCATATGCCGTCCACAAGCGCCGTTTCGCTAATTCACAATGACTACAAATACGACAATGTCGTGCTCGATTCGAGCGACATCACGAAAATTGCCGGCGTTCTCGATTGGGAGATGTGCACCATCGGCGACTCGCTTTCAGATCTCGGCGCTGTACTGGCTTATTGGATCGATGCCACGGACCCTGAAGAACTGGAACAGAATCGCTGGGGACCCACGAACTATCCGGGCAGTTTCACGCGAGAAGAAATCGTGCATTACTACGCTCAAAAAACGGGATGCGATGCTTCTCAGATCGCTTTCTACCTCACGTTCGCCCGCTTTAAACTTGCTGTCATCGTCCAGCAAATTTATTATCGCTATCATCAGGGCCTGACTAAAGACGAACGCTTTGCACTCATGCCCGAGAGAATCCAAATACTCTTGCGTGCTTCCTTACGCTGCGCGCAAACTGGCCGAATTTAGCGCGTCGCTCGGACGAGCTTTCCAAATCTACAATCGCACAAGGGTTGATCAGGTGTAGTAGCGGACGATCCACTCCGCAACGCAAACTGGTTTTGCAGATCCTTCGTTTTCTATGGTTACGGAGTAGGTCGCTTCAGCTGCATCGGAGAGTTCCTTCAAGTCCACGAGCGCAATTCGCGCACGAATCCTGGAATCCGCCCGCACTGCAGCGGGAAATCGCACGCGATTCAAACCGTAATTCACCGCAAGCCGCACGCCGCCTTGGACTTGAATCGCTTCCTTCATAAGGTGGCTCAGCAAAGAGAGTGTAAGAAACCCGTGAGCAATCGTGTCGCCGTAAGGCGATTCCTTTCTCGCTCGCACGCGATCCAGATGAATCCATTGCCGGTCTTCCGTAGCTTCCGCGAACTGCTCGATCCGCTCTTGCGTAACAGGGAACCATTCCGTGACGCCAATTTCCATTCCCACTAGTTCTTTCAGCGATTGCGGATTCTTGATGACGACCGGCGGCATCAATTTTTCTTGGCTTTCGCCAATTCCCACTTCGCAATTGACTCGACGTGGACTTCATCCGGTCCATCGGCTAACCGCAGCGTCCGAGCCATAGCCCAAGCGCTAGCGAGAAACGTATCCTGCGAAAGTCCGGCCGCTCCATGCGCCTGCATGGCCCGATCCAGGACGCGCAGAGCCACGTTAGGCGCTATAACTTTGATCATCGCAATTTCGGCGCGCGCCGCTTTGTTTCCTACCGTGTCCATCAAGTGCGCGGCCTTCAGCGTCAGCAGCCGTGCTTGTTCGATTTCCATGCGAGACTCGGCGATTCCGGCGCGAATCGTTCCCTGCTCGGACAGCGCTTTCCCGAAGGCCACCCGCGTTTGCACCCGCTCGCACATTGTTTCGAGCGCACGTTCCGCTAGTCCTATACACCGCATGCAATGGTGAATCCGCCCAGGCCCCAAACGTCCTTGCGCGATCTCAAATCCGCGGCCTTCGCCAAGCAACATGTTTGCCGCCGGCACGCGCACTTTGTCAAAATGAATCTCAGCGTGGCCGTGCGGCGCGTGGTCATACCCGAAAACCGTTAACATCCGCACTATCTTGACTCCGGGCGTATCCAGCGGCACGAGAATCATCGACTGTTGTTTGTGTGTCGGCGCCGAAGGATTGCTCTTGCCCATGAATATTGCGATCTTGCACCGTGGATCTCCTGCTCCGGAGGACCACCATTTCCGACCGTTGATCACGTACTCATCACCGTCTCGTACGATGCCCGATGCAATGTTGGTGGCATCCGACGAGGCGACGTCCGGCTCCGTCATCGAAAAGCACGATCGAATTTCACCGGCTAGCAAAGGCTTCAACCATTTTTCCTTTTGCTCCGCCGTGCCGTAACGTGCCAGCACTTCCATATTCCCGGTATCTGGCGCCGAACAATTGAAAACCTCAGGCGCCATGTGACTGCGCCCCATGATCTCGCAAAGCGGCGCGTACTCCAGATTGGTGAGCCCAGCCCCGTTTTCATCATGTGGCAAAAACAAATTCCACAATCCCTCGCGGCGCGCCTTCGGCTTCAGTTCCTCCACAATCCGTGTCGGCTTCCAGCGTTCCCGCTCGATTTCCTGATGGAACCGGTCCTCGTTCGGATACACGTGGGCGTCCATAAAGCTTTGGAGCCTCTTTTGCAGTTCCTTGGTCTTCGCACTGAGTTCAAAATCCATAGGTCAAAGGTCTCTTCTACTTGCCGGTGAAGACGGGCGAGCGCTTTTCGACAAAGTGCGCCACCCCTTCTTTGAAATCGTCAGACCGCAGGCTTTCCAGCATTTCTCGCTCGGAGGTTTCAAAGGTTTCCGCCAGCGTTAGGAACATTGCGTCGTATACCTGTCGCTTTATCACGCGCAACGACCTCGGACTAACGTTTGAGGCCAAGTCCACAGCATACTCCCGCACCTTCTCATGAAATGTTCCTTGCGGGTAGACTTGATTCACCAGCCCCATCCGTAATGCTTCTGCCGCATCGATCATTCTCGCGGAAAACAGCAAGTCCAGTGCGTTTGAGTGTCCCACTAGACGCGGCAACATCCATGCCATTCCGTATTCGGCAATCAGTCCCCGGCGCGCAAACGCCGTTCCAAAACGCGCAGCATCGGAAGCAAAGCGTAAATCGCAGTACAAAGCAATCACCAAACCCAATCCCACTATGGGACCGTTGATAGCCGCAATCACGGGCTTCGTGACCGCCGGAAAATACGAATATTTTTTCTGAAAATCCGCTCGCGCACCTTCGACAGCGCCGCCGTGAGGTTGCACCGCCTGCGCTCGTTGCGCAGAGTCGAGTCCCTTCGTTGCAACCGTGGACAAAAGCGATATGTCCGCGCCCGCGCAGAATCCTCGTCCCGCGCCCGTCAACACGATGACGCGAACTTTTTCGTCGCGCTCCGCCTCGCCGATCCCGGCTCTCACTTCGCTTTCCATAACTGCCGTCCAGGCGTTCAGCTTATCGGGACGGTTGAGGGTAATCGTGGCGACTCGGTCGGCTACCTGATACAGCGTTTCTTGGTTTGGCATAGTGAACCGGATTATATACAATGGCAGCCGCGTTGGTCACATTCATTTGTGTGTAACTATCTCATTCTATGATTTCCTTCGCGGCGCACTGACAGCGGCTGCGTGCCGTTACGGGAGGCTCCATGTCCTTCGTTGAAAATCAAGGCGCCAAAATATATTGGGATGAACAGGGTTCCGGCGAGCCTCTCTTGCTCATCATGGGTCTCAGCTACCCCTCCTACATGTGGCATCGCACTCGTCCCGTTCTCGCAAAAAACTATCGCACCATCGCTTTCGATAATCGCGGCGTGGGGCAAAGCGATGTGCCTCCAGGAGTCTATTCCATCCCGCTGATGGCCTCAGATGCTGCTGCTGTTCTGGATGCCGCCGGCGTTGAGAGCGCGCACGTATTCGGCGTCTCCATGGGAGGCATGATTACCCAGGAATTTGCCCTTCAGTATCCGAAGCGGGTCCGCTCGCTGATTCTGGGTTGCACCGCTTCCGGTGGTCCCCACGCAATTCAAGCCGAGGCTGCGGCGCTTCAAACTCTAATGCGCCAGGGTATGACGCCTGAAGAAGCCAAGGAGGCCATCATCCCGTTCATTTATGACGTGGCTACCCCGCGCGAGCGCATCGACGAAGATATGGCCATCCGCATGAAGTGGTACCCCACTCCGCAAGGATATATGAGCCAACTTCAAGGAATTATTGCGTGGGAAGCTTACAGCCGCATCGCGCAAATCACGGCGCCGACGCTCGTCATTCACGGCGAAACCGACAGGCTCGTTCCACCCGCGAACTCTAAGCTGATCGCCGAACGTTTGCCACACGCCAAACTGGTGCTGATCCCGCACGCCAGCCACATTTTCGAAACCGACCAGCCCGGCGCAGCACACCAAGCAATTGTAGACTTTCTGGCTTCTCAACAGACACGTGCACAGCGGTCTCAGGCCTAGAACCTTTACCGCTCTGCACGGACACCACCCCGCCCGGTTTGATCGCATTAATGCCGGCGGGACTCTTAGAAGAGTGCAAAACTGCCTTCTAGCGCCTCGCATAGCGTCCCGGTCGTTCTAGAGCAGCGCTCTCATTTGCGATAACACTCGCAAATCCTCTATAATCTTTGGGTAATCGTGAAAACCGCGATGCGAGGGCATCCCTTCATCTTCTTGCCCTCTCAAACTTGCCAAAATGATCGATCTCGCTGAGAAAATTAAAAAGAAACTGAAAGACGAAATCGCCGCCCTCGAGCACGAACTTCACGATGAGCTGCCCAAGGAAATCAAGGTAGCTCGCGCTCACGGCGATCTTTCCGAAAACGCCGAGTACAAGTACGCCAAGGAACGGCAGTCCTACGTCTCCGCCCGGCTCGGCCAGCTCCACCAGCGCATGGCCGATATTTCCATGATGAATCTCACGAACCTCCCGAAGGATCGCGCTGCTTATGGCTCCCGCATCGTCGTTCTCGACGTTGCGAAGTCCACCGAAATCGAGTACAAACTGGTGACGGTCGAGGAAGCCGATGTAACCAAGGGCCTGATTTCGACGAGTTCGCCTATCGGCAAAGCGTTGCTTGGCAAGAAGGCTGGCGACGAAGTAACCGTCGTTACTCCGGCGGGTACCAGGGAATACGAAGTCGTTCGTCTCTCGACAATTTACGATGAGGAATAGCACGGTGGCACTGAATCAATGTTGACGCGCACCATCGGTCGTTACCTTTCCTGGCCCATCGACCGGATGGCAGCGCTCCTCGCTCCGACCGGGATTCCTCCCAACGTCATCACTTGGCTGGCTCTCGTTCTGAATCTCTGGGCCGGAGTTCTCTTCGCAGCCGGACGCTTCAGGGCCGCAGGCGGCATGATGATCCTGGCCGGCTTGTGCGATCTTCTAGACGGCCCGGTGGCTCGACGGCAAAACCGCGTGTCATTGTTCGGCGGCTTTCTAGATTCGATTCTCGACCGCTATGCTGACCTGATCGTTTTCCTTGGCATCTTGGTGTACTACGCGCGGGTAAATCGCTTCATGTACGCCGTGTTGGCAGGCGCGGCTATGGCCGGCGCCGTGATGGTGAGCTACGCAACAGCCCGCGCCGAATCGTTGGTGCCGAAGTCAGAAGTTGGATTTTGGGACCGGCCCGAGCGCCTCGCGCTCATGATTCTTGGTGCACTCGTCAACCGCATGCCGATTGCGCTATGGATCCTCGCCATCGGACCTAACATCACCGTGATTCACCGCATTCTGCATACCTGGAAACAAACCAAGGACGGCCGCCTCCCGCTCGCCGGCAGCGAATCGATTGCCGGCACAAGCTCCGCCCGTGCTAAATCGCGCGTTAGTATTCCTGCGTCTGTCCAGCCCCACGACACCTCATCACTTCTCACCCGCGCGGCAAAACGCGGAGGCTAGCGGCACCCGAGCTACTCTGAGCTATCGGCATACTGGCTTCCCGTCGAAGGAAGCCGCTTCCCCCTCGGCCTCATGTTAGTGTTGCACCCACGCCTTAAATTGCGCCGCCTTCTCAAGTCTGTTTCGTGAGGTTGCGCATTGCGCAACGCCACCGTTGAGCCCGTGCGGTTTCCTTTCGATGTTATATTATCAATTCTCACGGTTTGCTCAAAACTTGAAACCTTCTCTGATCATCCACGGCGGCGCATGGAACATTCCCGATGAAGCAGTCGACGACTGCCGCGCAGGAATCCGTCGCGCTCTTGAAGCCGGCTGGAAAGTTCTATCCGGCCCTGGGACAGCGATGGACGCCATCGAAGCCAGTATCGTAATCCTAGAAGACGATCCCACCTTCGACGCCGGCATTGGCTCGCATCTGAATCGCGATGGCGGCGTCCAGCTCGATGCCATCGTCATGGACGGCGCCACGCTGAAAGCCGGCGCGGTCGCTGCTGTTGAACGCGTGCGCAACCCAATTCGCCTTGCTCGCAGCATCCTGGAAAAAAGTGAACACATGATGCTCGTTGCTGCCGGCGCGGAAAAATTCGCCGAGGAAAACGGTATACCGCTTTGTGCTCCCGAAGAACTCGTGAACGAGCGCGAACGCATGGCCTGGCGCCGGTGCCTCGAAGATTCGCATGCCGCTGAACATCACGTCGGCCACGAACACGGTACGGTAGGCGCCGTGGCAATCGATCGCCACGGAAATCTCGCGGCGGGCACTTCCACGGGTGGCACTTGCTGCAAATTCCCCGGACGCGTAGGCGATTCTCCTCTCATCGGCTGCGGCTGTTACGCCGACGCGGAAGCCGGGGGCGTCTCCTGCACCGGACACGGCGAAGGCATCATGAAAATTGTGATGGCGAAGATGGCCATCGATCTTCTTCACGACCAGCGCGTGCTCGTTCCGCACAGAGAGAAAGGCGGCCCGCTGTCGCTCGCGCAAGCCGTTGCCGACGCTTGCATCCGCAAACTAGCCCACCGAGTCCACACCACTGGGGGATTGATCCTTCTCGACCGCGATGGCCTCCCCGCTGCCGCCTTCAACACGCCGCGAATGGCGTACGGTTATGTGGAAGCCGGCGGCAGCTTTCGAATCGCCCCGTAGCGGCTGTTTGTTGAAACCTTTCTGGAATCTTTTCATCCAAAACCGTTAGAATCAGGCAGGGCAAACTTATAAAACTTAAGGAGAAAATCATGCCAATCCGAGATGCAATCCTCGCCGAATTCGATCACGAGATGATCAGCACTCGTAAGACACTGGAACGCGTGCCCGAGGGCAAGCCCGACTATGCTCCGCACGAAAAGTCAATGAAGATGGGACGCCTCGCCGGCCACGTAGCTGAGCTTTCTGGTTGGGCCGCCACGATCATCGGCCAAGACTCGCTCGATTTTCGCCCCGTAGGTGCTCCGCCTCCGACTCCTACCGTGATGACTTCGCGAAAGCAGCTTCTCGAAGTTTTCGACAAGAAAGTGGCTGAGGCGCGCGCTGCAATTTCGGGTGCCAGCGATGAAACCTTGATGAAGAACTGGACGCTGCTCTCCGGTGGTCAAACTCTTTTCTCCATGCCGCGGGTCGCAGTTCTGCGCGGCTTTGTGATGAACCACATAGTCCATCACCGCGCACAGCTCGGCGTTTACCTGCGCTTAAACGGCGTCGCCGTTCCTTCAGTCTACGGCCCGTCAGCCGACGAACAAACTTTCGGCTAATCGGGCGCAGAGCTCGCCGACTCAGTCCCGGCTCCTCTAAGAGTTGAACCCAAAGCGCGGCGTGTGCTAGCATCCGGTTTTCCGCAGGGTCATGCGCGTCAACCGACGGGGGCGGCGCCGTGATGGTTGTCTTCTTGCAAAGCGCGAACCTGTCTTCCGCAATAGTCCCCCGCGAAATGCCTGTCATGAAGAGTGAGTCTGCGTCTTCGCTGCGTATTCTCCAGCCTGCACGTCTAAGAAAAATTCCTTCTGCGACCATCGCCGTTTTGTGGACGAATGGATCCTTCTATGTGAGGTGATTTATGAAATCGTATAGCACCGAATGGATACGCAACGTAGGCATTGTCGGCCACGGCGACACTGGGAAAACCCAGCTGGTGTCGTCGTTCCTGTTTGCCGCTGGGATGACGCCCCGCCTTGGGAAGGTGGCGGACGGTTCGGCCACGACCGACTGGGACGAAGAAGAGATCGCTCGAAAAATCTCCATCAATACCGGCCTCGCTTTCGCCGAATGGCAAGCGCCACACCAGCCGGAAAAAGTGAAAATAAATTTCCTCGATACCCCCGGTTACTCCACCTTCATCAATGAAACGAAATCCTCGCTCATCGCCGCGGACGCCTCGCTGATCGTCCTGGACGCCGCCGCCGGTGTCCAGGTTTGCACCGAAAGGGTCTGGGACTACGCCACCGAATACGATCAGCCGCGCGCCTTCGTTCTGAATTGGATGGACAGAGAACTCGCGAGCTTCGAACGCGCGCTGGATTCCGTCCAGCATGTTTTTGGCCGTGGCGCCGTTCCGATTCAATTGCCCATCGGACACGAAAAAGGCTTTAGAGGTGTCGTGGATTTAATCTCGATGAAAGCCCTCACCTACACCCCGGATGGTGATGGCAAGTCCAAAATCGAGGACATTCCCGCGGTCCTTGCCGAAGAAGCGAAGGCTGCGCACGAAACCCTTGTCGAGATGGTCGCGGAAGGCGACGATGCCTTGATGCAGGAGTTCTTCGACGAAGGCACGTTGCCAATTGAGGATCTGAAAAAAGGCCTGCGCGAAGCAGTCCTGGCCAAAAGAATTTTCCCCGTACTGCTCAGTTCGGCGCTACATAACATCGGCAGCGACGCAATTTTGAACTTTCTAGCCGAGATTTTCCCCGCGCCAGCGGTTCGCGGAAAGGTTTCAGGCCACAAAACTCCGGACCACAAAGGCGATACCATTGACCGCAAAATCGCTGATTCCGAACCAATTTCGATTTTCGTTTTCAAGACGCTGGCTGATCCCTTCGCCGGTCGCATCACCTATTTCAAAGTCATGTCCGGAGTGTTGAAAAACGATGCCACGCTCAACAACTTCAACCGCAGCACGCAGGAGCGTCTGCAGCACATCCAGGTGATGCAAGGAAAGGCCGCGACAGCAGTGAACGATCTCCACGCCGGCGACATCGGCACCGTCGCCAAACTGAGAGACTCCACGACCGGCGAAACTCTTGGTGACAAGAACGCGCCGATTTTTTATCCTCCTGCGCGTATCCCCGAGCCTTCCATCACTTTCGCGGTGGAACCCAAAACGCGAGCCGACGAAGATCGCATTGGCGTCGCGATCCACAAGATTCTGGAGGAAGATCTCGCCTTGCGTTTTGCCCGCGATCCTCAAACCAAAGAATTTCTGCTGAGCGGCGCGGGGCAGCAGCATATCGAAGTCGTCGTCGCAAAACTTCGCAAGCGTTACCACGTCGAAATGAAACTCCACCCTCCGAAGGTTCCCTATCGCGAAACGATTCGCGGCAAGGCTGACGCCGAAGGCAAACACAAGAAACAAACCGGGGGCCACGGTCAGTTTGGTCTCTGCCGCATCAAGATGGAGCCGCTACCGCGCGGAAAGGGTATCGAATTTGTGGATGATGTTTTCGGCGGCGCGATCCCCAAAAACTGGATTCCATCCGTCGAAAAAGGCGTGCGCGATTCTGCTGAGCGCGGGTTTCTTGCAGGTTTCCCTGTCACCGATATTCGCGTGAGCCTTTACGATGGCAAATATCATGACGTGGACTCGAGCGACATGGCGTTCAAGATTGCAGGTTCTCTCGCATTTAAGGAAGCCATGAAGCAGGCGCGTCCAGTTCTGCTCGAACCGATCATGCACGTTGAAGTTTATGCGCCGGATCATTATTCAGGCGACTTAATGGGCCATCTCAGCGGGCGTCGCGGAAAAATCAGCGGCAGCGAGCTGCGGGGAGGAAGCGTGGTGGTGAAAGCGCTAGTTCCCTTCTCGGAAATGTTGAGCTATGCGAACGAATTGATTTCCATGACCCAGGGGCGGGGAAGCTACTCGATGGAATTCTCGCATTACGATTATGTTCCGGCTGAAATTGCGGAAAAGGTCATCGCCGCGCACAAACCGCATCACCCGGGCGAAGAGGAAAGCGAAGCTGCATCAGCGTGATCTGGTGAGTTTGGCCCAGGCGTTGGTAAAGAAGTTGCCTTCTTTTGGCGCCGGCGGTGCGGATTGCGGATCGCTCTGAGCGTTCGCGGGCCGTGAATCTTTATTCTGAGCATTCGCGGGCTGCGATTTTGGGCCTTCGCCTTTTTTGTACTGGCCGTTTTGGCCCGCTGTGCGGGCCGGGCAGCCGACGCCCAGACACGGCCCCGTAGGTCGAAGGTAGTAGCAACCCGTAAGTGACAGTGCGGACAAGAGTAAGATCATCGCACCCGTGAAATTCAGCGCGCTCGTGGCCTTTTTCTTCATAAGTGCCCTCTTTTAAAGGCTAATAAACCTAACGAACTACCTGGAACTCCATGCTCCTATCTTGGCACAAAGTCGCCATGAAGTTTGTTTTTCGATGAGAACCTGGCGCGTATGTGTCAGCGAACGAAAGGTGAAGGCGGCGCGCAGGTATCGCAGCTTTCGGCAGTCTGCGGCGGGAAGCACGGGGCCGTCTCTAGGAGCCGGCAGCTTCATGAAAATCAGAACGAAAAATAGCGCGTCTCTGCTATCGATGGCCGGACGTCAACCAAATTGGCGCTTGTGATTCCGTCACAGGCTGAGCCATCCTGCTGCGCCATGAAAAAGATAAAAAAGAGCGCGAAACGCGCGGGCGATGCCACTCTTGCGATCCACGCGGGCCAGGAAAAATTCGGCATCGGCGCCTCCGTGGGCGTGGAGATTGCCCGCACCGCGAATTTCACGTTTGCCAATACGGAGGAAATGAAGCGCTGGGCCCAGGGGAAAAGTTCGGCTTACATTTACACGCGCTACGGAAACCCCACGCTTGCTGTCGCTGAGAAGAAGTTGGCCGCGCTGGAAGGCGCGGAAGCGGCCGTGGTCACCGCTTCGGGTATGGCTGCCATTTCGAGTTCGCTTCTCGCCGTTCTGAAGGCCGGCGATGAAGTAATCGCCACGCGACAGGTCTACGGCGGTACCTACCGTATGATGCGCGATGTTTTTCCGCGAATTGCCATCGTCGTTCGCCACGTGGAGTCGGACTTGGCGGGAATCGAACGTCTGGTTAGTCCGCGCACGAAAGCGCTGTATATCGAAACACCCACGAATCCCAGCCTGCGGCTCGTGGATTTGCGAAAAGCGATCGCGTTCGCGAAAGAGTGGGATTTGATCTCTCTGATCGACAACACGTTCGCCAGCCCGGTGCTTCAAAAGCCCATTGAGATGGGTTTCGATATCGTGCTGCACAGTGCGACGAAGTATCTCGCCGGCCACTCCGACGTGATCGCCGGCGCCGCGGCAGGCAGCGATGCCTGGATGAGGAAAGTACGCGACATGATCATATATCTCGGGGGCTCGATGGACCCCGAAGCGGCGTTCCTTCTGATTCGCGGGATGAAGACCCTCGAACTGCGCGTGCAACGGCAATGCGCTACCGCGATGATCGTCGCGCGCTACCTCGCCAAGCATCCAAAGATCGCGCGCGTCCACTATCCGGGCCTGCCATCGCATCCGGATCACCTGCTGGCGAAACGGCAAATGCGCGGTTTCGGCGGCATGTTTGCGTTCGAGCTAAAAGGCGGGCTACCCGCCGCACGCCGTTTCTGCGACCGCACGCGAATTTTCCTGCTCGCGGCGAGTCTGGGCGGAGCCGAATCGCTCGTGGTTCTGCCGATCTATACCTCGCATTACAATATGTCGCTTGCGGAATTGCGCGCGGCAGGAGTCGAACCGGGAACTGTCCGCGTTTCGGTGGGCCTAGAAGACCCGGAAGACCTCATCGAAGATTTGCGCCAGGCGCTTGCATAGGAATTCGCCGGGCTAGAAACAGTTTTGCGCAGCCCGCGCGGCGTTCAACGAGGAAACCGGAGAAAAGGACCGCCGGGCCGCCAGGTTATTCTCTTCCCTCATTTGCCCTCGCCAACACATTCCAAAATGGTGGGGCTCGGTGTACACTCAGCCGTTCCAGGTTTCCTGTAGTCGGCCGAACCATTCGCCCCTGACTCAACCGGGGCATTCCCTAGTACTCGATGTCTTGATATCGTCAACGACTGGTACGGCATGTCCATTGACCCGAGCGTCGGTAATTCGTAAGATTTTCTAGCGTCTTAGCGGGCATTCTACCTGGTTTAATCCGCCGCGACCCGACTTCCGAGCCCGCAGGCCGCATCCTAGTGAGAAGCCAGTTTGGCGGCACTTCGCGGCTCGACAGCGCTGTAACCGAGGAGATGGTAAACGGTATGCGTAGGAAGACCATAGTCTGGGCTCTATTCGCCGCCGGGACGATTTTCATTGCTGGTTGCGAAGATACCGTCTCGTCGAAACAGGCCAAGGTGCGTCCGCCGGCTGCAACTCCGGCTCCCGTCCCAGCCTTCGTCCGCGAGGCCCTGCCCTTCCCGGAACATCCGCTTTACCTGGCTCCGCTTCAGGGTGATCCTAGACCAGCGATTGATATCCTGGTGGCAGCTGTACAGCAGAGCTTCGATAAGGGCCAGAAGAAGTACAAGGCGGGAGACTTTGACAAGGCCCGAGTGGATTTCGACCATGCCCTTGATCTTGTCCTCCAGAGCGGATTTCAGCCTGATTCCGACCAGCGCCTTTCCGATTTGCTCGATCAGCTCGGTGAAACGATCCATTCCTACGAATTGAACGCCGAGCAAGATGCAGAAGAAGACGATGAACCCGCGGGCCCTCCCGCTCCGATCGACGCGCTGTCGGACATGACTTTGCCCAAGGGCGACCCAAGACTGGCTGCCAAGGTCGAGCAGGAATTGATCAGCGTGCCGCACGACCTTCCTCTCACTGTGAATGATTCCGTTCTGCAATACCTTAGCTTCTTTACTACCGCGAAGGGCCGGGCTGTCATGGAGCATGGCCTTGGGCGAGCAGGCCGATATAACGACATGATCCGGCGAGTGTTGCGTCAGGAAGGAGTGCCGCAGGATCTGATTTACCTGGCGCAGGCCGAATCGGCGTTCCAGCCTTCGGCGGTTTCACGCGCAGGTGCTCGCGGACTGTGGCAGTTCATGCCCTACCGCGGAGAGGAATACGATCTCGGCCGGAACTACTGGGTTGACGAGCGCAGCGATCCGGAAAAGGCCACACGCGCCGCGGCGCGTCACATGCGTGACCTGTACGAAATGTTCGGCGATTGGTACCTGGTGATGGCGGCGTACAACTCAGGGCCGATGAATGTGGTAAAAGCCGTCGAGCGAACCGGCTATGCTGATTTCTGGGATTTGCAGAGACTTCATGCGCTTCCCAAGCAAACCCAAAATTACGTCCCTATCATTATCGCCATGGCGCTGGTGGCGAAGGACCCGGCGCTTTACGGAGTGCAAGTGGCTCCCGAAAAGCCGGCTCAAATTGACACGATCAAGCCCGGCCACCCCATCGATCTCCATCTCGTGGCGGATGCTTCCGGCGCTGACATCGACGATTTGAGGGCGCTGAATCCGGAGCTGCTGCGCGGCGTGACGCCCAATGATCCGAAATTTGAATTGAATGTGCCTGCCGGAACCGCGGAAAAATTTGAATCGAACATCCAGCAGGTTCCCGAAGACAAGTGGACCAGCTGGCGCCTGCATGGCGTGGAAAATGGTGAAACATTGCCTGACATCGCGCGGCATTACCGGGTGACCGTCGCGGCGCTCGAAAACGCCAACCATTTGCAGGCCCACGCAGTCCTGCCCGCCGGTTTCCTGGTGAATGTGCCCACTTCGCCGCCAGTGATACATCTGGTTCACTATAAGGTTCAGCGCGGCGATTCGCTGGAAGGAATTGCCGGACGCTTTGACGTGACTGTTTCGCAATTGAAGAAGTGGAATAATATTCGAGGAGCTAGCGTGCCGCGCGGCTCGCGATTGCGCATTTATGCCGGCGGACCTCCCGATGATGCATCGCCGCACGCGAAGCCGAAGTCTGCCCAAAACGCTGGCGCGACAGTTGAAAAAGTGGCGGCAAGTCGAAACTCCGGCACTGCCGAACCCGTCGAACACCGGGTGAGGCGCGGAGAAACGCTCTATTCGATCGCGCGCGAATATGGAACCACGGTGGCGTTGTTGCGGCAATCCAATCCATTTCTGGCAGGAAGAAGTCTAATTGCTGGTGATGTCCTCAAGGTCAACCGCTAAATCGACTGGAAGCGCCCCTCAAATATCTCGTTATTTTTCAGCTAGTTGGTACTGTGATGTAACAATCTGTTACCTCGCTAATCCAGTTGAAACCTGTCCCCTTTTTTGATAAGCATAATTTCAAGCCTTGCGGCTTGACAAAGTTCCGACTCTACGTTTATAAGCGGCGAGGGACTAATAATCGGTTTCGGATCCCGAGACTCACGGAGGGTCGCATGTTTCACGCCAAAATGCATGATGAGGACGATGACGAACTGCCCCGCTACGAAGAAGAGGAAGGCGAGGAAGGGGCCGAACAACCCCATGAAGGCACGCTAGAAATTGAGGAGGTCGTTATCGAAGAAGACGACGAGGCTCCCGAGACTTCTCCGGCTCCTCCGCCCCGCAAGCCCGCACCGGCTGCGAAAGCCAAGCGGCCGAAGAAAGCTGCTCCTAAGAAGAAAACGAAAGTAAAATCGAAAAGCAAATCGAAAACCAAAAAGGCTCCCAAGAAAAAGGCTGGCAAGCGTAAGAAGCGCTAGGCTTCGGTCGCGACAAACAAAATTATCGCGGGGCGGCCCGTTCCACTCGTGTCCGCTCCGCGAAGCATTTTTCCCGTTCTTGAATCAGCGGTCGCTCTGCACATCCTCAGGAGATTCCTTCAGAAATAAGCATCTGTCGTAAGCGTAGTATCATTCCAGTACACCTACCGGCTATTTCCTACTTTCGAAATGTTTTTCTTGCCGTGGACCTCTTTGGGCCGATAGCATACGCGCTTCATGCCCCTCGTGCTGGAGCAAGTTCGGAGAATGCGCGGTGGAGCGCAGTCCCATCTGATGAGATGCGAATCTAAAGCCGCGCCGGGCGAAGAGTCCTATTACGTTGTAAAATTTCAGAATAATCCTCAGGGCACCAGGATTCTGGCGAACGAATTGCTTGGTACCCGGCTGGCGGCGCGGATGGGGCTTCCCGTTCCTCCGGCGAGCGTAGTGGAGGTGCGCGAAGAATTGATCGCGCACACCGACGACTTGGTAATCGAGCTGGGACGCGGGCGCGCGCCTTGTAAGGCGGGCTTGCAGTTCGGGTCTCGCTACCCGGGATCACCGGCGGAAGTGGTGGTTTACGACTTCCTTCCCGACGAGCAGCTTCGCGAAGTTGTAAATCTTACCGATTTTTGCGGCATGCTCGTCTTCGACAAGTGGACCTGCAACACGAACGGCCGGCAGGCAATTTTCTCTCGTGAAAAGAATGAAACACGTTATCAAGCGCAGATGATCGATCAAGGGTTCTGTTTCAATGCCGGCGAATGGAATTTTCCGGACGCTCCGCTCAGGGGAATTTACTCGCGCCATCGCGTATATGAATCGGTCCGCGGGCTGGAATCGTTTGAACCCTGGCTGGGGCGGGTGGAATCGAAAATGAACGAGGCGGTGCTCGACGAAATTCAAAAGGAAATACCCGGTGAATGGTACGGTTTCGATTTCGAGGCGCTCGAAAAGATGCTCGAACATCTCTTGCGGCGCCGCAAACTCGTCCGCGAGCTGCTCATAGCAGCTTGGAAATCGTCGATGCAGCCATTTCCTAATTGGAAGTGATTTCTTGAATCAAAGTTTTACGGAGTAAGCCATGCCCGAAGACCGAAAAACGCTGCGTTATCGAGTGTTGCGCTATACACCCAACCTGATCCGCGATGAGTGGGTGAACATCGGCATCATGCTGGAGGAATTCCAGGAGCTTGAGGCGGTCGGAGGGTCGCGGCGCGCTATCAAGGTCATCGAAGAAGACCGCGAATTTGCGCGCGTGCGCAAACTTCACCCTGGGGCCGATGTCGCATTGCTTCATTCGCTCGCTTCGGAATTCGAGACCATGCGCTCGATGAGCGGCGAAGATATGCGTAAATATTTCACGAAACTCGAAAACACGCTTTCCAACGCGTTGCAGCTCAGCCCTCAAAAAGCCGTTCTTGCGCACGACTTCAACGTGGAGCTTACCCGGCTGTACGACACCCACGTAGCACCCCCCGCCAGAGCCGGTGGCGGCATCGTGGAAAGCACGCGGGCATGGATTCGAAATAAGCTCAAAGATGTTTTTCAGCGGCATCACATCTCCGGAAAACTAAAACCGGCCGTCCATATCGATGAATATACCCACGTGGGCGATCCGTTTAAATTCGACTACGGCTACCGGAATGGCGTGCGCGGATACATTCAGTCCGTGGTGCTCAACCGCGATGCGGCGCAGGCCAAAGTTCTCGCCTACACCGTCGAAAGCATACGAAAACGCGTGCCGTCATGCGAGTTCACCGCCGTCACGGAGGCCGCGCCGGTGAGCGGTAACCTGCAGCAGCTGTTCGTCAGCAAACTTTTCGAAGA
Organism: Candidatus Acidiferrales bacterium; assembly: GCA_049693595.1. Lineage (GTDB taxonomy): Bacteria > Acidobacteriota > Terriglobia > Acidiferrales > UBA7541 > Palsa-295. Next base: position 21,887 of record JBAVQA010000084.1, read on the forward strand.
CCAAAACATTCGAATCGTTCCGATGAATCAGGTGGAAATGTTCGCGGAAGAATTAAGGATGAAATTGCACTAACCGTCGGAAGTCTGCGGATCGATTCAGCTACTCTCAGACTAACTGTCCAATTCCCCCCACTTCGGCAGTCCGCGGCCCTTCAGTAATGCTTCCGCAGCCCAGCGCCCCAGATATGACGAAAGTGCCACGCCGTGCCCGGCGAAAGCGCCGATCACGATCGCATTTTTCTTTTCCATGGCCCGGGGATGCCAGGTAAAGACAGGTTTCCAGGAGTCTCGGAACATGATCGGCCCACCCCAGCGGTGAGTGAAGCGCACAGACGCGAGCGCCGGGTGCAAGCCGCGCACGCGATTTTCCAGTGAAGCGAAAATTCGCGCAGGGTCTTCGGAGGAAACATCCACGCCATCGAGATCGTCGGAGTCCGGCGATTGCACCAAACCCGCTCCAAATATGACGGAATTGTCCTTCCGTACGCGCCCCCACAGATATGGCATGTCTACTGTGTAAAACGGTTTCCGTTGCGCCAGGCCAATTTTCTCAAGCGTCTCTTCGCTGACAGGCTCGGTAGCCACCGCAAGCGTCAACCTCGGATGGCTGCCCTGTTTCAACCCGGACAGCCTGAGCGAGAGAGCATTGGTCGCAAAGATAATCTGACCGGCGGAGATTTTTTTCACGCCCTGCCCGTCGGGCGCCAGCTCAATCTCAGGAACGTCGCTCCATCGTATATTTGCGACCGGATGATTCTCCAGAATGCGCGCGCCCAGCCGATCGGCGGCTTGCCCCAGACCGCTTACGAGCTTCCCCGGATCTATCGTGCCGCCCGAAACCTCTTTTGTGACGCGCAAGATCCCCGAGTCATTCCAGGAAACGGCGGACTCCGTCAGCCCTTTTTCGCGCCCCACTTCCCACGCGCCGTTCAGGCGCCGATCGCAGTCCACGCCAAGCTCTTCAAGAACTTCGCTGAACCCTGTGAGGACGTCGCCCAAACCTGGAAGATCGCCGGTTGCAGATTCAGCGAGCGCCATCCCGCCCGTTCGACCGCTTGCGCCCGCGCCGATGTACCCGGCCTCGAACACGGCCACCGATTTCTCCGGCGCAATTTTTCGCAGCCATGCAGCAGCAGCCAGTCCCGTAAACCCGCCGCCGATCACGGCGAAGTCCAAACTCTCAGGGAGTGGCGCAGGATGCGGAGGGACGGTGAAATCAATCTGCCAGGGAGGACTGCCCCACTTGTGTGTTTTAGAATCGGCGTGCATGAGAGAAGAAAACGCCAGCAGCTCGCAGCCTGCGGTGAAAACGAAATTAGAGCAGAAGCCCGAGCTTCGTAGCTCTCAGCGCTGACTACGAACCGCCGAAAAAGCCTAAAGAATATCTTCCGTCCAGTTCTCCAGCGTGTGCTTGATTTTGCCCATGAACTGGTGCGCCACGGCGCCATCCACCACGCGATGATCGTAGGAGAGCGTAAGATAAACCATTGAGCGAATGGCAATCGCGTCATCGATTACTACAGGACGCTTCTCAATAGTCCCCAATCCAAGAATTGCGACATTTGGCTGATTGATCACAGGCAATCCAAACAGTCCGCCAAAGACGCCCGGATTTGTAATGGCAAACGTTCCTTCGGCAACCTCTTCGGGCTTGAGCTTTTTCGCGCGCGCACGTTCGGCAAGATCGTTCATCGCGCGGGCAATCCCCAGAAAGTTCTTCTCTTCCGCGTTTTTGATTACCGGAACGATCAAGCCCCAATCCAGCGCGACCGCGACGCCGATATTGCACTCTTTGTGCAGCACGATGTTCGTTCCGTCCACCGATGAATTCACGGTCGGAAACGCGCGCAAACCTTCCACCGCCGCGCGCACGAAAAACGGCATGAAGGTCAGCTTTGTCCCGGTAGTTTCCTCGAATTTATTCTTCATCTTTGCGCGAATTGCGGCGATTCCCGAGACGTTTACTTCATCCACGGAATATACGTGCGGAGAAACGCGCTTCGACAGCACCATATGTTCGGCAATACGCTGCCGCATCACGGACATCGGCTGAACTTCGTAGTGGCCGAAGTACATTTTTTCGCGCGGCACGGCATTCTCGAGCACCGCGGAAGCGGATGCACCCCCGCTTGCCGGTGGAGGAGCTGAAGCCCGTGCAGGAGCCGACCCAGTGCGTGGAGCGGCGCTCGACGAACCACCGCCTTCGACCGCAGCGAGAATGTCGCTCTTGCTCACGCGCCCACCCGCGCCACTGCCGGGAACCTGGGTTAGATCCACGTCGTGCTCGCGCGCGATGCGTCGCACCAGGGGGGAGCTGCGAACTTTTTCACCGCTCGCCGAAACCGCAGGCTTCTGCTGAACTGTTTCGCTGGGAGCCGCCGGCTTCGTTTCAGCTTTGGCCGCAGGCTGAGCGCTGGCTGGCGCGCCAGGTCCATCGCCGGCTGCTGCCGAAGGCGACACCCCAGATTTCCCGGCGGCAGGCGCCGCAGACTGAGCCCCAGCGCCGTCGGTTTCAATAATGGCGACAACCGTTTGTATCGGCACGGTCTGGCCTTCGTTCACTTTGATTTCTTTCAACACGCCGGCAGAAGGCGAGGGAATTTCCGCATCCACTTTGTCGGTCGAGATCTCGAACAGCGGCTCGTCGCGTTCGATCTTGTCCCCGGCTTTTTTCAGCCATTTGGTAATGGTTCCTTCGAAAATGCTCTCCCCCATCTGGGGCATGATGACGTCAACTGCCATAGTATTCTCCTGTGAACTCGAAACTCAGACCGCGGCAAGACATTCTTCGTGCCACACGCCCGGCACTCCCTGAAGCGTGTAAATCTCGTCCCCGCCGTGGAAAAACGAAACCTCTTTAACCTTCGCCGTGCGGCCCGCGTATTCGAGCTGCTCCGGCTCCAGCTCATTGTGATACTGGCCGGCTTCCATGAAGTCTTCGAGAAACGCGCGGTCTGCGATGCGCACTTCGTCGCCGACTTCAAACTCCGCTTTGTTCAACCCCTTGGTTTTTCCCATGTCAGAGAGCCTGCCTCCTCAGTATTTTGCCAACTCGCGCGCGGCTGCGACAACTTTTTCCGTATTCGGCAGAAATCTTTCTTCCAGCGTAGGCGCGTACGGCACGGGAGTATCGAGACCCGTCACGCGCGCGATGGGCCCGTCCAGATCTTCGAAGGCGCCTTCGCACACAATCGCCGCAATTTCTCCCGCAATGCCTCCGGTGCGCGTATCCTCGTGAACGATTAAGAGCTTGTTCGTTTTCTTCACCGAAGTCAGAATCGTCTCACGATCCAGTGGAAGCAGCGTCCGCAAATCGATCACTTCCGCTTCGATGCCTTCTTTCGCCAATTGTTCCGCGGCTTCCATGGACGTGTGCGCCATGGCCGCATAACTGATGATGGTCAAGTCCTTGCCCTCACGCCGCACAATGGCTTTCCCGATCGGAACCAGGTGATCGCCCTCGGGAACTTCTTCCTTGATCCGGCGGTAAAGAAACTTGTGCTCGAAAAACAGCACGGGATTATTGTCGCGAATCGCGGACTTCAGCAACCCTTTGGCGTCTGACGGCGTAGAAGGATAAATCACCTTCAGCCCCGGCGTGTGAACGAAATACATCTCCGGGTTCGCCGAATGAAACGGGCCTCCGTGAACGCCTCCGCCCGAAGGTCCGCGAATAACCATAGGCACCGGCGCGCCCCACAGGTAGTGAGATTTCGCGACGAAGTTTGTCACCTGGTTGAAACAGCACGCGATGAAATCAATAAACTGCATTTCCGCCACCGGCCGCAATCCCAGGAATCCCATTCCGCAAGCCGCGCCCACAATGGCCGTTTCGCTGATGGGCGTTTCAATCACGCGTTCGCGGCCGAATTTCGCCAGCAATCCCTCGGTGGCTTTGAATGCCCCGCCGTACACACCAATATCTTCGCCGATCGCTACGACCGCTGGATCGCGATCCATCTCCTCGAACATGGCCTGGCGAATTCCCTCGATCATAGTAATGGGGGCCATGTCAGCGTCTACCGCGTTTATCGCGTGGATTTTGATGCCGATCGCGAGGATTTTGAGTTTCTCGCACAGACTTGTCCTTGGGCCCTCGGCCGAATGGCACCCGTGGTACATCAGGCGCTTCAGGCTCTGCAAGTCGCGGCTGCGGCTTTTGAGCAGGCTTGCCGCCGGATTTTACCACTGGCTTTGCAATCTTCGAGCCGTTGCCGCCGCTGCCGGCCACAGGCGCCGCGATTTGTTTCGTGATGGCCTCAACCTCGGCGTAAGAACCGTAATCCTTCACTTGCCAGCCCGGCTCAATACTGCATCCCGGCGGAATAACTTCCGCCTTCGGACGCTGCCATGTGGCTTCGATCTCGTGACAACCTTCGCAGTACACGCCTTCTTCAGCAAGTTCGGGCGGCGGCATGGGCGACTCTTCCGCAAATTTCTGCTCCACATCTAGCTCGCGCTCGATGCGTGCGTCGATTTCCGATTTCGTTTTCGAATCCCAGATTTTATTCTCGGTAAGATATTTTTCGTATAGCGTAATTGGATCGCGTGCCTTCCAGTAGTCGAACATCTGCTTCGGAACGTATTCGGCGGGGTCGTGCTGCGCGTGGCCCCTCATGCGCATCGTTTTCACTTCGATTAGCGCAGGCCCGCGTCCTGCGCGGCATTCGTCCACGGCTTCTTTCGATGCGGTGTACACGGCGAGGACGTCGTTTCCATCCACAATCCAGCTTCGAATTCCGTAAGCCACCGCGCGGTCCGCAAGATTTTTCACCGGCACCTGGCGCGAAACCGGCGTGGAGTAAGCCCACTGATTATTCTCGACGATCAGCACGAACGGCGCACGTTGCTGCGCAGCCAGATTCAGCCCTTCATGGAACGCTCCGGTGGAACTGCCTCCGTCGCCGATCCAAGTGAGCGCCACGATATTCTGGCCCAGGTAGCGGCCCGCCATGGCCACACCCGTCATCACCGGAATCAAATCACCAAGCATCGAAATGGGAGAAACAATGTGCCGCACTTTCAAATCGCCGAAATGGCTGGTTCCGTCTTTACCTTGCGTCGGCGAAGTGTATTTCGCCATGTGCTGCGTAAAGATGTCGCGCGGCGGAACACCTTTCACCAGCAGCGCGCCGATGTTTCGGATCATCGGTGCGATCCAGTCCTTTTTCTCGAGAGGATAGCAACTCCCCACCGAAACAGCTTCCTGCCCCAGGCTCGAGTAAAGTCCCCCGACAATTTTGTTCTGCCGGAAGAGACGCACCATGCGTTCTTCAAGCTGGCGGTTGAGCTGCATGAAGTAGTACAGCTCGAGATGCTGCTCCCGTGTCAGCGGATTGCTCATGCCTGGCTCCCTTTTGCTGCTCCCGCCGGCACATTCTCTCGATCGCAGACATGCGTCCCGGTCGAAAACTTATCCCTGGCCAATCTTTCTTCTAATTCGCTGGGTGAAATGGAAATCATCGTGCGCTCGAAAACCTGCTCAAAATTCGAAATCAAGCTTTGCGTCACTTCCTGTGAACTCAAATTCCTGCCGAGCGCACGTTCGAGAGACGTCGCACGCTTGCCAGCGATGCCGCATGGCACGATTAAATCAAAGTAACGCAGATCGGTCGAGACATTGTACGCGAACCCATGCGAAGTGACCCAACGGCTCAAGTGCACTCCCACCGCGGCAAGTTTCTCTTCCGTCAAGCCGTCGCCCAGGTCTATCCACACACCATGCTGGCCTTCCACGCGCTTGGCAACCAGCCCGAAATCCGCTGTGCTGCGAATCATTACTTCTTCGAGCTGCTTAACATACCAGCGAACGTCGCGTCGGTGCTCCGCCAAATCCAGAATCGGGTAGCCGACGACCTGTCCGGGGCCATGATAGGTGATATCGCCGCCCCGGTCGGTAGGATGAAATTCAACATTCATCTGCGCAAGTAAATGATTGGACGCAAGCAGGTTCTCGCCTCGGCCATTGCGTCCCAGCGTAATCACGTGCGGGTGCTCGCAGAACAACAGCACGTCCGGAATCGCGCCTTCTTTGCGCGCCTGAACCAGTTTCTGCTGCAGATTGCACGCCAGTTCATAGCGCACAAACCCAAGTTCAACCGCCCAGCAGATTTTCTGTTTTTGATTCACGTTATATTTCTGGCTTGAAACTAGATGTTAATTGCCATACCGCGGACGGAATTGAAAGCGTCACCCATAGCTTCCCAAACAGTCGGATGTGCGTGAATGGTGGCTGCCATATCGTCGAGCGTCGCTTCAAGTCCAAGCGCCGCTACCGGCTCGGCGATGATTTCCGTCGCGAGCGGCCCGATCGCATGCACCCCAAGGATCTCGCCGTATTTTTCCTCCGCCACCACTTTGATGAACCCTTCGTGCTGGCCAAGGATGGTCGCCTTGCTATTGCCGATGAACGGAAACTTCCCGGTCTTCACCTGGAAACCTGCCTCGCGCGCCTGCTTCTCCGTAAGGCCTATCGAACCGATTTGCGGCTCGCAGTAGGTGGCATTCGGACAGCGCTTGCGATCGAACGGTTGCACGTCTTTGCCGGCCATTCGGCCTACTGCAATGATTCCCTCCATCGAAGCAGCGTGCGCGAGCTGTGGCAGCCCTGCGACGATGTCCCCGATAGCATAGAGATGCGGCTCGGCCGTCTCAAGATACGCATTCGTTACAACGAATCCGCGCTCGAGCTTGGCTTTCGTTTTTTCAAGCCCGATGTTTTCGGTGAGTGGCCGCCGCCCCACAGCAATCAGCACCTTTTCCGCACTGATCGTCTGCGACTTCCCGGCCTTGTCTTTGTACGTTACCGTCGCGCCGGTGGCGTTCTTCTTCACGGATTCCACTTTCGCTTCCAGTTCGATGCGCATCCCTTTTTTCGTCAGCGCCTTGTGCAACTCAGCAGATATTTCCTCGTCCTCGAGCGGCACCACACGAGAGACCGCCTCCAGCAGCGTGACTTCCGACCCGAACGTCCGGAAAATCGACGCGAACTCAACGCCCACGGCTCCGCATCCCACCACGATCATCGATTTCGGAATTTCTTGCAGCCCCAAAATTTCTCGATTCGTCAGTACAATTTTCCCATCAATCTCAACGCCAGGCAAAGAGCGCGCTTCCGAACCCGTAGCGAGCAATATATTCGTCGTCTCGATTTCGGTAATCTTGCCGTCTTTCTCAACTGAAACTCGCCCAGGCCCGGCAATTTTTCCCCAACCGGTAATCGTTTCAACTTTGTGTTTCTTGAAGAGACTGGCGATGCCCAGAGCGTGTTTCTTTACGATCTTGTCCTTGCGAGCCAGGATGCTGGGCCATTTCACCTTCACATCCTTCACTTCAAACCCGAACTCTTCCGCGCGTTTGAAATGGTCGTAGATGTCCGCATGATGCAAAAAAACTTTTGTAGGTATGCAACCGACGTGCAGGCAGGTGCCTCCGAGAAACGGATCATTCTCGACCACGGCTACTTTCAAGCCCCACTGTGCGGCGCGAATCGCGGCAACATAACCACCAGGACCGCTGCCAATGATGACAACATCATATTTAGCCAAACTATTCCTCCCTGCGCTTCACAACCATGGCGAACTCAATTAGATGCGTGGAAGGGTGTCCAGGATTGTGGCTCTCCCAGGCGCGCAGAACCAAGGATTTTAGCAGTCGCACTACGCCGCCGCAACCCTGGTTGCAATAAGCCGGCGAGCGCATCCAAATCGAGCGAAACGCGTCTGGGCACTTTCTGAGACTGAGCAGGCACGAATATATGTTCCGTTACTGATTGCGGACTTCGGACACGACATCTTCCCGAGTGGTTCTGTCTTGCATCCGCCCTCCTGATTTGCGTCCCGGAATCCTTTTCCCCGTGTGCCGCATCTATGACTGGTCTGTCGCTCTATGAATCGGTTGATTTGACAATGACGAGAAGGTGTCGTTAAAATCGTTGGATTTTAGTGTGGCGGCAAACCTCGCTTAGGGACCCTAACTATGGATAAGAAGCGGCTCGAGTATTACAAAAAGAAATTGGTCACGCGGCGCGAAGAACTCATGCGCGGAATCGCGCGCACGGAACAGGAAGGCCGCGAAGCCGATGAAGATCCCACTGTAGACCTCGCAGACAAGGCTGCAAACTCTTATACCAAAGAATTTCTCTTTGGCCAGACGCACAACGACCGTTCGCTTCTTCAATTAGTGAACGACGCCTTGGCTCGCATCAAAGACGATAGTTTCGGCGAATGCATCGCCTGCCATCAGGAACTTCAGCAAAAGCGCCTGGAAGCCGTGCCTTGGACTCGGTATTGCCTCCCCTGCCAGGAAAAAATGGAGCAGGGCATTCTCTAGGACTCCATTTTCCACAAAACTAGTTTTGTAAATCGGATTGATCCGCCCAATCGCTTAAAACGAACGCCGGAAATCATTGGTAGATTTGCGTACGTAACTTCATTTCTTCACTCGCCGCCGCAATCGGAGTAGCTTCCAACTGTACCCTCTCGGTTAGCAGCCTTTCCGTGATTATTCGAAATGCCGTCGACGCCCTTGCCGCAGTGATCTTCCCTGCGCCGTGCCGAATTTGCGGTCAAACGCTCACCACCGCAAGCCGCATCCCCATCTGCAGCGATTGCCTGGCGTTATTTCAACCTATCGTCGATCCCATGTGCGACTGTTGCGGCCGCCCGTTTATTTCCAAAGTGGCCGCAGACGCGATTCGTCCTCTCTGCCGTCTCTGTCGCCTGGACTCTTTTTCGTTCGCCCGCGCTCGAAGCTACGCGGTATACAACGACGCGCTCCACAGCGCGATCTTGCTTCTAAAGTACGAAGAGGTTACGCGGCTCGGTGATTGGTTCGCCGCTAGGCTCGCCGAACTCGTCGCTCACCAAGCTGACGAATTCAGGGCAGACGTCATAGTGCCCGTTCCGCTCCACGCCGACCGCTTTCGCGAACGCGGCTACAATCAAGCAGACCTTATCGCCCGGCCGCTCGCGCGCCGATTGGGATTGAAACGCGGCTCGTATCTGCTTATGCGCACAAAGCCCCGCCCGGCCCGCCTGGTGCTCTCGCGGAAAGAACACTGGGACTCCGTACGTGGCGCGTACGCGACCCGCGAGGGCGTCCGAGTTGACAACCTGCGCGTTCTGCTGGTAGATGATGTATTGACGACTGGCGCGACGCTGGATGCGTGTTCGCGAGCTCTAAAGAAGGCGGGCGCGGCATCTGTGCTAGGCTTAACTGTGGCTCGAGTCGTCACCGGTCTGCCGCCCTCGAATCCAGAACCGCGGCAGAAAGCGAATTAATCAGAGAAACCACCGGGTTCCCGCGAGCATCTTGGTAAATACGGGATCTTAAACCGCAGCGAAGGCGGACAAATGGACAACCGTCTCAAGAGTGTCTTACGCCCTCGGCCAAAGATTGGCCTGGCCGGCGTTCCTAAGGATTCTCTCGCTTCCCGTCTGCCACAATCCCCGGCAAGCCGTCCGTCCGTGATGCAAGCGCCGGTACTGGTGCTGAACGCAACGTTCGAACCCATCAACGTCACTGCCGTGCGCCGCGCTCTAGTCCTGATGCTCAAAGGCGTAGCTCAGGCGGAAGAAACGAATCACACGGAAGTTCATACCACGCAGAAGGCTATTCAGGTGCCTTCGGTGATTCGGCTCCTGACCTATCGCCATATTCCGCAGCAAAGCCGCGCGCTTTCGCGAAAGAACATTCTGCTGCGAGATCGAAATACTTGCCAGTTTTGCGGCCATGCGCTGCCCGCGTCTGAGCTCACGCTCGACCACGTGATGCCCCGCTCTCGGGGTGGCCGCTCTTCCTGGGAAAATCTCGTCGCGTGCTGCTATGGCTGCAACAATCGCAAAGGTGATCGCACGCCCGAAGAAGCCGGACTCAAACTTCAACGTCGCCCGCGTCCTTTTACTCTCCATACTTCGCGCCAGTTGATGCGCCTTATCGGGCATCGCGACGAGAAATGGCGCAAGTACCTTTTCTATTAACCATTTGGCGTTCCACAAAACATGCAACCTTTTTTCATTATAGGCGTCTAAGTATTCAAATGCTTCTAGGACACACCCCGGGAAGTGGTTCTGGTCTAACCCAGGCCGCTTCCCTTCTCTTTTAGCTTTCCCTTAAGTTTGAGACTCCGCTGAGATTTTATTGCCGAAAAATTATTTGCAGTCCGCGCCGCCAATTTTCGTTCAGGCCAATCCGCGTGATTTGAATTTCCGGCGCGAGATATTTCAGCAGTGTGTCTGTAGAGGGATGAAAGCGCAGCCCGGGAGCAACTAGCCATATCAGCGGCGGCCTCGGATCAAGTTCGACGCCGGCAAAATAGCCGTTGCGTTGAAAATTGCCTTCACGTTGGTGCCGCCGCACTCGCAACCAATAATCGACTGCCTGTATCGGTAATTGAATATCCTCGGACGCTTTCAATTCAATCACCACCAAGCGGCCCCTCAGCGTGACTCCGAGCAAGTCAATTACGCCCCGATCGCCTGCTGCAAGAGCGGGAATTTGCGAATAGAGGTGTCGTGGATCGAGTTGCGCATCCAGTTTCGTAGGATCTTCAAGTATCAGCGCCTCCAGCCAGCGCTCCGGCGCGCTTCGATACAGAGGATGATTTGTTTCTTCAGTCTCGGATCGGCGATGCCGTTCCAGATCGCCTATCAGCCGCACCAGCGCCGGCGCAGTTCCCTGCGACAAATGTCGCCGCATGTCTCCGAGTCCGAACAACACACCTTGCTCGGTCCAACGCGCGAATTCCAGCCCATGAAAACAAATTGCAGTTTCCACAATTTCATTCGTACCGGCAGCAACGCGCGTTTCGATTGGTACTGCAGCATTCGGCATCATTGAGCGGACCCGCGCAACACCCTCTCGCGCCGCACCAAGCGCCATCTCGACCTCGCGCCGCGGAACAAGCCTGCTCTTCAGATTCCCTCCGTCCGTCGGATCAACCTTGTACATCGGTCCGTCGGGCTCGCGCCACTCGTAAATCTCCGTGCGCGCCGCCGGAGAAAGCGCCAGCAACCGCTCAGCGAGCGGCCGGCTGGTTCCCTCTGGGACAAATAATCGCAGCCCTCCCACCGCGCGCCGGTCCGCGTGCGAACGCGTCCAATCGAGCCACAAAATTCCGAACGCAAGGATTCCCTCGATAGCCGCGGCGCTTTCATTGGGAGAAACAGCGAGGAACGCCCATCCGCGCGAACCTTCATGCATCCGGCCTCGAACATATAACCCGGAAAAGGAATGCTCCAGGTCTGGCGCGGCGGTGAGCGACTCAATTGTCGCGTCAGGAAAACTTTCGGAGAGGATGCGCCGAAGGCGCGAACGGAATTGTTCTCGAGTGATGCGCCCGGCGGAGCGCGGCGAATCGGCTCGTAGGAACTCTAGCCGCCCCGGCTTGGCGTTTCCGAACCGCTGCACTTCCAGAAGGATGCGATTCTCATCGCGCTCCTTCACACGCAAGATACGGCGGGTCAGATTCCGCTGATCCGACCAAAGATGAACCAGTGCCGACTTGCCTTCGCGCCGCAGCTCGCAGTGCAACGCCGCAAGCTCCGCGAGCCATTCGCCGTCCTCGCGAACTTCCACGCTGCCCGACGCCGCCATTTCTCCCAACGCGCGATCGAGCTCAGCCCAGTCATCCGCAAACCCGTTCAAAGACATCGCCACTTCAGTTAGAAGCAAAAGTTACAAATCCGAATTCGTGCGTTTATTCCAGAATCAGGCCGGTGACGCGAATCGAAGGATACTGCTTGTCCCACTCCGCGGGCAGATGTTCCATCGTGATCTGGAAAGGGAGGCGCTTTCCCGCATCCAGAGCGTCCGCGCCCGGGCCTATTAGTTGGCTCGTGTCGCGCAAAATCACTTGATGAAAGGGATCGTGAAATTCCACGGTGACTTCCATCGCGCGAATTTTTCGCGGCCCGTCGTTGAACGCCGTTCCTGCGACGTACGTAAAATCCTGATTCAAAAAATTGGCTGCATGCGCTAACTGAATATCGAGAAAATGAATGTTCTGCACATATCCTTGTTCGCCTGCGCCAAACGGAAGTTTTACAGCCGCAGCGGAATCGTGAGGGCGCATCACCCGCGTCAAAACAAGCAAGCCGCCGAAAATCAGAAGCACGATTACCGCGCCGGCTGCAAACGCCATGGGGAACTGGCGCTTCTCTTCACGGTACGAGGTTTCTCCCGGTTCCATCGGTTTCCCGTTGCCTTAGCGGCCGAATGCAAGCCTGCGTACGAGCGGGTCTGGCAGTCCGGCTGCAGTCATGCGCGCCTGCACCGCTTCGATATCGTAGGGAACGCGCCAGAACTCAACCGTATTGTTGGGAACATCCGCGATCGCAAATGCAGCGCGGGCATCACCGTCGCGCGGCTGCCCCACAGAACCCGGGTTCAACAGGTATGTCGTGCCCGGTTCAATTACCAGACTTGAACACGGTGTGTCTGCGGCCGGCTTGAAATGCAGCACGCCCACTTTATTGTCACGAAGAGTAAATCCCCCCTGCAGATGCGTGTGCCCGAAAAAGGTAATTGGCAGAGGAGCGTCCAACAAACCTTCCAGAGCCTGCGCCGGCGCGAAAACATATTCATCCTCATCTCGATGTGCGCCGTGCACCAGCGAAAATCCTCCCACTGACACCGGGCCGGTAGGCAGTTCCTCAAGCCACTTTTGATTCTCAGGCCGCAACTGCTCCCGGGTCCAAAGCGCGACGTTCCGCGCTACAGGATTGAAATCGTCCGCATTCGCGATCCCGCTGCCCGCCTTGTCATGATTTCCCCGAATCGCAAGAGCATCCAATTGGCGGATGCGGTCGATTACTTCGTTCGGGTCGGGCCCGTAGCCGACAACGTCACCCAGGCACAGAACCTTGTCCCAGCGGCCTTTGGCGGCCTCTAGGGCAGCGTCCAGCGCCGTAACGTTGGCATGGATGTCACTTAGGATTAAATACCGCATTCAGCCGCTCCCGTCAGCAGGAAGCGGATTATAGACGAACCCGCCCCCCGTTGCACGAAACTCAAAAGGAGAAAAGGGCTTTCCAGGAGCCACCCCGGTAGCGCCCAACTCAACGAATTAGCATGCAATCACCATAGCTATAGAACCGATAGCCCGCTCTTACCGCATGCCCGTAAGCCTGCAAAATCTTCTCGCGCCCAACCAGGGTTGCCACCAGCGCCAACAGACTTGACTGTGGGAGATGAAAGTTTGTCAGCAGTTGGTCCACAATTCGAATCGGCTTCCCAGGGTAAATAAAAATGCCCGCCTCTGCGGCGCCCGGTGAAAGAAATCCCCCTCGCCCTGAATTTTTCTCCGCAGCATCCTCCAGTGCGCGCACCACCGTAGTGCCGATGGCCAGTACCGGACGCCCTTCACTCTTCGCTCTCGTAACCGCCTGCGCCGCGGCTTCTGAAATCTCGTAGAATTCTTCGTGCACCTTGTGATCCTCAAGCCGTTCGGTTCGCACTGGCTCAAACGTGCCGAGTCCGACGTTCAATGTTATTTCCGCAATCTCGATTCCGCGGGCGCGCAGCCGCTTAAGAATCTCGGACGTGAAGTGAAGTCCCGCCGTCGGCGCAGCCACCGCGTTTCCCTGCCGCGCATAGACCGTCTGATATCGCTCCCGATCGAGTGGTTCATCCGCGCGCTTGATGTACGGCGGCAACGGAATGTGGCCGAGGCGTGCCAGCGCCTCATGGAAACCGGTCTTCGAGGTGAATCGCATCAGCCGCAGGCCATACCCGCCCCGGTTCTCCACGCGGCCTTCCAACTCCCCTTCGCCGAAAATAATTCGCTCTCCGACGGGAATTTTTCTTCCCGGCCGCACGAGAGTCTCCCAAAGATCAGATTCAATTTGCCGCACCAACAAGACTTCAATAGAAGCGCTCAGGTGCTGGTCGCGGGAAGCACTGTCCCGTCCCGGCTTTTCGGAACGAATACCTTCGCGCCGTCCAAAGAGCCGCGCGGGCAGCACCCGTGTGTTGTTGAGAACGACCAGTTCATCGCCGCGCAGCATTTCAGGGAAGTCACGAAACTGGCAATCCTGCATCGTGTCCTTCCTCCGCTCGATAACCAGCATCCTCGATGCGTCGCGCTCCTCAAGGGGACGTTGCGCGATCAACTCCAGCGGTAAGTCGAAATCAAATTCACTCAGTTCCATCGGCTTCGTGAGACTGCGCTCCCGTTCTAAGTATGCTGTACCATCATAGCGAATGATTTGGCGCGTTAAGCGCCCAAGGCGGGAATTGTGGCGGAGGCGTCTGTCGTTATCACTTCCCGGGGTTCCGAGCGCCTGCGCGCCGGCCATCTCTGGGTCTATCGTAGCGACGTCCGCAGCGCGAGCGCGGAAGCCGGCTCCATCGTCCGCCTAACGGATGAACGCGGCCGCTATCATGGTCGCGCATTTTACAGCGATAAATCCCAGATCGCCGTCCGCCTGCTGACCCGCGAAGATGTCCCCATCGACCGCGCCTTCCTCACCGAGCGCGTACGACGCGCCGCAGCCTACCGCAAGACTGTTGTCGAGAATACCGAAACATATCGCCTAATTTATGGCGAAGCCGACCTCCTCCCTTCTCTGATCGTAGACCGCTACGCCGATTACTTCGTAGTCCAAACGCTGAGTCAGTCCACCGAACGAATCAAAAGCCTCATTTGCGAAATCCTGGTCGAGCTATTTTCTCCTAAGGGAGTGCTCGAACGGAATGACCCCAAAGTACGCCTGCTTGAAGGCCTTGAGCAACGCGTTGGTGTTCTCTATGGCGAAATCCCCGACGAAATTGTGGCAAAAGAAAATGGGATCGCATTCGTCTGCGATCTCCGCAAGGGGCAAAAGACCGGATCCTTCCTCGACCAGCGCGAAAACCATTGGGCTGCCCGGCGATATGCATCCGGCGAAGCGCTCGACTGCTTCAGTTACCAGGGAGGTTTTTCTCTCACCATCGCCGGAAAGTGCCGCCATGTCGAAGGCGTCGATATGGCCCCAGCGGCCCTGGACGCCGCTCGCCGCAATCAAAAGTTGAATGCGATTTCAAATGTCACCTTCCGCGAGGCAAATACCTTCGACTTGCTCAAGGAATATGACGAGGTCGGCCGGCGTTTCGACATGATTGTGCTCGATCCGCCCGCCTTCGCCAAGAATCGCGACAGTATTCCCGCCGCGCAGCGTGGATACAAAGAAATCAATCTTCGCGCCATGAAGCTACTCAAGCCCGGCGGTTATCTCGTCACTTGCTCCTGCTCCTACCATATTAGCGAAGCTCTTTTCCTCCAGATCCTTGCCGAAGCTGCAAACGACGCCCGCAAGACAATCTCTGTGGCCGAACGCAGAACCCAGTCTCAAGATCATCCGATCCTGCTAACAATGCCGGAAACACATTACCTTAAATGTATGATCGTACAGGTCTTAGAATGAACAAATCTCTCTTTCGAAGCGTACCATCGGAATGCTCTATACTTGACAATGACATACGCATATTTTATAATGCCATCTGACTAATGAGGGACCACCGGAAGGTATCCTTGGGCCCCAATCAAAAATGGAAAATGTGGCCCGAGACCTAATCAGCCCTCTTTAAGTCCGCTAAATAAAGTGAGAGGATTCGCAGCGTGCCGAGACTCGACAAACTTACGATAAAGGCCCAGGAAGCGCTACAAGCAGCCCAAGACATGGGCGCCCGCTCCGGGCAACAGCAGATTGAGCCGCTTCATCTGCTTTGGGCGCTCGTTGCCCAAGCCGACGGCGTCGTGTCTCCTTTGCTCGAAAAGCTCGGTGTATCGCCAGCCACTCTCTCCGGAGAAATCGAGAACCAAATCGGCCGCCTGCCGAAGGTTTCGGACCTCTCTCAGCAGTATTTGAGCCCGGCAACAAACAAAGTCCTCGAACGCGCTTTCGACGAAGCTCAGCGCCTCAAAGACGAATACGTCTCCACCGAGCACATTCTGCTCGCCATCGCAGCGGATTCTCGCGACCCCGCTGGCCAATTGCTGGCGCGCCACGGCGTGACGCACGACGCCGTCTTGCAGGCGATGGCCACCATTCGCGGAAGCCACCGCGTCACCTCGCAAAATCCTGAATCGACTTATCGAGCGCTCGAACAGTACGCCCGCGATCTCACCGACCTCGCCCGTCGAGGCAAGCTCGATCCCGTCATCGGCCGCGATGAAGAGATTCGCCGCGTGATGCAGATCCTTGCGCGCCGCACGAAAAACAATCCGGTACTGATCGGCGAGCCAGGCGTGGGCAAAACAGCCATCGTCGAAGGTCTGGCGCAACGAATTATCTCTGGCGATGTCCCCGAAGTCCTGAAGCCGAAGCGCATCGTATCGCTCGACCTCTCGGCGCTGATTGCAGGCGCGAAGTATCGTGGCGAGTTCGAAGACCGCCTGAAAGCCGTCCTCAAGGAAGTCACCGAATCCGAAGGACAAATTATTCTCTTCATCGACGAGCTGCACACCCTCGTCGGCGCAGGCGCAGCGGAAGGCTCCATGGACGCTTCCAACATGCTCAAGCCTGCCCTGGCACGGGGCGAATTGCGCGCGATCGGTGCCACCACACTCAACGAATATCGCAAGTACATCGAAAAGGATCCCGCGCTCGAGCGCCGCTTCCAACCCGTCTACGTCGGCGAACCCTCTGTCGAAGACACCATCGCGATCTTGCGCGGCCTGAAAGAGCGCTACGAAGTTCATCACGGCGTGCGCATCAAAGACGCCGCGATCGTAGCCGCTGCGATGCTCTCCCAGCGCTACATCACTGACCGCTTCCTTCCGGACAAAGCCATTGACCTTGTTGACGAAGCCGCCGCCGGACTGCGCATGGAGATTGATTCGCTCCCCACTGAAATCGACGAAATCGAACGCCGCATCATGCAGCTTGAAATCGAGCGGCAAGCATTGCGCAAGGAATCCGACGCGCACTCCCGCGACCGCCTGAAACAAATCGACAAGGAACTCGCCGGCTTGCGCGAACAGTCCAATGGCCTGAAGGCGCACTGGCAAACGGAAAAAGATGCCATCGGCCGCATCCGCAAACAAAAGGGCGAAATTGAGCAATTAAAAGCCGACGAACAGCGCTACGAACGCACCGGCGACCTCTCAAAAGTTGCTGAAATTCGCTACGGCAAGCTCTCCGCCGCGGAAAAGGAACTGAAAACCGCACAGGACCACCTTGCTGATTTGCAAAAAGATCATCCGATGTTGAAGGAAGAAGTCGGCGAAGAAGAAATCGCGAAAATCGTAGCCAAGTGGACCGGCATTCCGGTCGGTCGGCTTCTTGAGGGCGAAGTTCAGAAACTCGTCCACATGGAAGAACGCCTCCGCGACCGCGTCGTCGGCCAGGACGTAGCATTAGCCAGCGTGGCTAACGCCATCCGCCGCAGCCGTTCGGGCTTAAGCGATCCGAATCGCCCCATCGGCTCATTCCTGTTCCTCGGCCCAACTGGAGTAGGCAAGACGGAACTCGCGCGCGCGCTCGCGGAATTTTTATTCGACGACGAGAAAGCCATCATCCGTCTCGACATGTCCGAGTACATGGAAAAACATTCCGTCGCACGCATGATCGGTGCGCCCCCAGGCTATGTAGGCTATGAAGAAGGCGGACAACTAACGGAACAGGTTCGCCGCCGCCCCTATTCCGTCGTTCTCCTAGACGAAATCGAAAAGGCGCATCCCGATGTTTTCAACGTCTTGCTCCAAATTCTTGACGACGGCCGCTTGACCGATGGCAAAGGCCGCGCGGTGGATTTTCGCAACACCGTGATCATCATGACGTCCAACGTCGGCTCCTCGGCAATTTTCGAACTCGCCGAAAAAGATCCGAAGAAGGCACGCGAACAGGCTATGGCCGCTTTACGCGAACTCTTCCGTCCGGAATTCCTGAACCGGATTGACGACATCGTGATGTTCCGCCCGCTGGGAAAAGATCAGATCGAGCGCATCGTCGAATTGCAAATGCGCAATCTGACCAAACGCCTCGCCGAGCGCCAGTTGACCATCCAACTCACTCCGGCCGCCAAAGCCTTGCTCTTCCGCGAAGGCTACGACCCGGCCTACGGCGCGCGCCCCATGAGACGCGCCATCCAGCGCCTAATTCAGGATCCTCTGGCAATGAAACTCCTCGACGGCGAGATTCATCCCGGGGATCAAGTACTTGTTGACGCAGATTCGAAGACTGGCGAAATGAAGTTGACGCGCGGAGTCTTGAAGGCGGGCGCCGCCTAAAGCTGAAATGCTGCGCAAAGGTTGAACTTTATGAAAACTCTAAAGACCACGCTTCTTCTGACCGCTCTCACGCTCTTGCTTCTTTTCTTGGGAGCAAGTTTCGGCGGCGAGCGCGGCATGATGCTTGCGCTAGTCGTCGCTGTTTTGATGAACGGTACCGCTTACTTTTTTTCCGACAAAATTGCGCTGGCTTCAAGCGGCGCGCAGCCCATCAGCAGAGAAGAAGCTCCTCGCCTCTACGCCGTCATGGAGCGTCTCGCCGCCAAAGCGAGTTTGCCCATGCCCAAGCTGTACCTGATTCCGCAGCCGGCTCCCAACGCATTCGCCACCGGTCGTAATCCCAGCCACGCATCGGTTGCCGTCACGCAAGGCCTGCTCGATCTGATGAATGACGACGAGCTCGAAGGCGTTATCGCTCACGAACTTTCGCACGTCCGCAATTACGACATCCTCACCTCCTCCATCGCCGCCACGCTTGCCGGCGCGATTATGTGGATTGGCCGCATGGGCCGTTTTGGAATGATGTTCGGAGGCATGGGCGGACGCGGCGATCGCAGAGGAGGAGGAATCACTGCCCTTCTAATGCTCATCCTCGCGCCGATCGCCGCTCTGCTGCTGCAGCTCGGAATCTCTCGCCAGCGCGAATACCAAGCGGATGCTTCTGGCGTCAACATGATTGGGCAACAGTATGGTTTGATCAGCGCCCTCGAAAAGTTAGGCGCCTACAACCAGAAGATTCCGTCCGATATTCCTCCTTCAACGGCGGCTCTCTGTATCGTCGCGCCGTTCGCTCCCGGCCAATTCCTTTCTGGCCTGTTCAGCACGCACCCTCCGCTCGCGGACCGCATCGCTGAATTGCGCAACATGACTATTACTCGGTAAGCGGTCGCGCTATCGCGCGAAATTTAAGAGAAACTGGCGATTGAAAACGCGTGTAGTGCCATTCTTATTCCACTACGCAGAAATAATTAAAATAACGTAAAAATTGCATGTACTCCCTTCGCCCCTTGTTCCCGTTTCTCAGTTCACGCCTCGGCAAGTCTATATAAATCCTTCACTTAACCCGCTTGCTGGCATCGACCCACTTTGGTTCTGCGCTTGCTCCTATTCAGTCTTGCAAGCTGATTCACAGGAGAAAAGTATGAGCGAGCAAGGACAGGATTTCATTACAGAGGACGCCGCCGCCCCTCGGTGGGTCGGTATCGTGGTCGTCGCTCTGGCCGTTGTATCTCTGGTGGCGCTAGGCGCAGGATGGACCGCCTCCACGCGCTCGAAAGAACTCGAGCAAAATTTGGCCAGCCAGAACGAACAGTTTAAGAAAAACGAAGGAGTCCTCGATCAGCGCTTGGCCAAGGCTGAGGACACCAACGCGCAGCTTCAGGGCGAGCTCAGCGTTGTGACCGACAAGATGAAATTGACCGAAGGCGAACTCGGCAAGGCGCGCCTGCAAGCCAAGAAAATCAAGGAAGAAGACGCCAAGGAGTTGTCCGATCTGCAGAATCAGACCAGCGCACAGTTGGCCACCAAGGCGAGCGTTGACGACGTCAACAAGCTCGGCACAGACGTCAATGGCGTGCGAACCGATCTGGAAGCACAGAAGAACGGTCTCCAAATGACTCGCGGCGAGTTCGGCACGCTGATCGCGAAGAACCATGACGAAGTGGAAGAGCTCCGTCGTCTCGGTGAGCGCGATTACTACGAGTTCAGCATCGACCACAAAAACAACCGCGAAAAAGTCGGCAATTTGATGGTTGAACTTCACGGCACCAATATCAAGAAGAGCCAGTACACCGTGACCATCTTTGTTGACGACCAGCGCCACGAAAAGAAGGCCTTGAGCGCCAACGAGCCGCTTTACTTCTTCGAAAACGGCGCGCGCTCCCCGCTTGAATTCGTGGTGAACCAGGTGGGCAAAGACAAGATCACCGGATACTTGAGCGTTCCAAAGGTATCGCAGCCTCACGCGCAAGCTGTTTCCGGCGGTAACTAAAGCAGCGCAAACTCGCGCAGTGGCGGGAGCAGCGGTAAGAAAAAAGGGGCGTCCTGGGCGCCCCTTTTTTTATTCGGATTTCTTCAGAGCGCGCTGTTTGCGCGTCAGGAACTTCTTGGCAAGTGCCGAAAGCTGATCGTGCTTCAGTTTTCCTTGCTCGTAAAGCTGCACCTTCTTCTTAGCGACTTTCCGGCGGCGACGTTCCCGCTTCTGTGCCACATACCGCTTTTCGTTTGCCATTCAATACCCTCCGGGAAATAGGCCACAACTGATTGTAGCGGAGAAGGAAAATGATGCAAGGTTCGCCTGTGTTTTTGCCGCGCAGTTCGAGTACGATTCCTAGGCGATGACCGTCACCGCCATCTACGCCAGCCGCATCCTCACTCCCCAGGAAGAGCTCCTCGACACCGTTATTATCGTCGAGGGCGGCCGCATCACTGCAATCGGCCATCGCGACGAGGTTAAAATCCCGGAGGGCGCCACCGACTACGTCGCCTCCGGCATGACCGTCGTTCCCGGCTTTGTTGACGTCCACATCCACGGCGCGGGCGGCCATGACGTTATGGAAGCGACCCCCGCCGCGCTCGACTGCATCACCGCCACTGTTGCGCGCCATGGCACTACCTCGATTCTCGCTACAACCGTCACCGCTCCCGTCGATGAAACATGCAAGAGCCTTCAGGGAATCGCCGAGTACATCCGCTCGCACGAACAGCAGGAAAGCACCAGCTTGGCTGCCGAAATCCTGGGAATTCACCTGGAGGGCCCGTTCATTTCAAAAGCTCGCCGCGGCGTCCATCCTCCGGACTCCATCGCGCGTCCCTCCATAGAAATCCTGGATAAATTTCGCGCCGCATCAGATGGCTTGATTCGTATCCTCACCGTGGCTCCCGAAATCCCCGGTGCGCTCGAACTGATCACCGCCGCAGTAGCCAATGGCATCGTCGCGGCTATCGGCCACACCGATGCGGATTACGAACAGACTCGCGCCGCCATTCAGGCCGGAGCGCGCCATGCCGTGCATTTCTACAACGCCATGCGCCCGTTCTCGCACCGCGATCCAGGCGTCATTGGCGCCATCCTCACTGAGCCGGACGTCACCGCCGAAATCATCGCCGACGGAATTCACGTCGCCGGCCCTGCCATCCAGGTGCTGCTCGGCACAAAAGGATTCGACACCGTATTTCTCGCGAGTGATGGAACGGCTGCCACCGGCATGCCCGACGGAAATTTTCTTCTCGGAAATTTCGAAGT
This sequence comes from Candidatus Acidiferrales bacterium, assembly GCA_049693595.1. Taxonomy (GTDB): domain Bacteria; phylum Acidobacteriota; class Terriglobia; order Acidiferrales; family UBA7541; genus Palsa-295. Next base: position 43,342 of record JBAVQA010000084.1, read on the forward strand.
AACCGTGAGGGACGGCGTTTGCCGGAACTCGGAAGGAAAACTCGCCGGCAGCACTCTGACTCTCGATCGCGCGCTGCGATACATTGTGTCTCTCGGCGTGCCTCTAATCGACGCGCTGCGAATGGCCACAATTCTGCCTGCTCGTCGCCTCGGCCTTGCAGGGAAAAAAGGAATCATCGCCATAGGCGCCGATGCGGACTTGGTCGTTCTCACACCGGATTTGCGCGTCGCAGGTGTAATGACGCGCGGCGCAGGCCTCGCTTAGTCTGTTACTTGTTCAGTGGAATCTTCAGTTCTTCAGCAAGCAAGTAAGGGTCGAACGGGCTGCATGCGAAGAAGCGCCCGTCGATCTCGAGCGTGGGAACTTTGCGCTTGCCATTGTTCGCGCGCAGCACGATCTCTTCCGCGTCAGGCGACTCATCGATATTTACTTCGCGAAAAGCTATTTTTCGCTCGCGGAGGAACTGCTTCGCGCGCCTGCAATCGCAGCACCAGCATGTCGAATAAACCGTGATTTCAGCCATTCGGGTCCTTCTAGAGCTTACAGTCATTGGATGCTGGTCGGACCGCGGGGATGCGGTCTTTGTGCTAACTAATACACCCACATGGAGTTAGTGCGAGGATCGACTCGAGCCCTGCGACGAGCCTGAGCTGCCGCCTTTCGAAGCCGTTTGCAAACGCGCCGTGGCCCGTTCAACTCCAGCCTCTGCCTCTTTCGATTCGGCCTCCTGCGTCCCAGGCTTAGCGGCTTCCGCTTGCGCGCGCTCAAGGGCCGCGCGAGACCTCGCCACATCGATTTCCTCAGCGCGTTCGGAAAGCTCGGCCAACACAATTACGCGGTCGGGCAAAACTTCCGCGAATCCATTCATCACCGTCAGATAACGTGTCTCCGCGCCCTTGTGATATGTCAGCGTGCCCACTCCCAGCAAAGTAATCAGCGGGGCGTGCCCCGGCAGAACGCCCAGGTAGCCGTCTTTCGCCGGCATTTCCAGCGATTGCACGTTCTCGCTCAGCACGTGCCGCTCTGGCGTCACTACTTGCAGTTCGATGGCTTCAGGTAGCATTTAGATCCAGGCTCGCGTGGCTGAAACTATGCCGTCGCTGCCATTTTCTCCGCTTTTTCGCGCACTTCTTCGATTGTGCCCACCATGTAAAACGCTTGCTCCGGCAAATCGTCGTGCTTTCCCTCAACGATTTCCTTGAATCCGCGCACCGTGTCTTCCACCTTCACGTACTTGCCTTCGAGCCCTGTGAATTGCGCTGCCACGTTCATCGGCTGCGAAAGGAATCTTTCGATCTTGCGCGCGCGAGTCACCGTCTGCTTGTCATCGTCGGAAAGCTCTTCGATTCCGAGAATCGCGATGATGTCCTGCAATTCCTTGTATCGCTGGAGCACTGATTTCACCGCGCGAGCCACGTTGTAATGATCTTGCCCCACGATGCGCGGATCCAAAATTCGCGAGAAACTCGCCAGCGGATCGACGGCCGGATAAATACCGCGTTCCACAATTTGCCGGCTCAGGTTCGTCGTCGCATCTAAGTGCGCGAATGTCGCCGCAGGCGCCGGATCGGTATAGTCGTCAGCCGGCACGTAAATCGCCTGCACCGAAGTGATCGATCCCGTTTTTGTCGAAGTAATGCGCTCCTGCAACTCGCCGATCTCCGTGTTCAGGTTCGGCTGGTATCCCACCGCGGAAGGCATGCGGCCGAGCAGCGCGGAAACTTCCGATCCCGCCTGCACGAATCGGAAAATGTTGTCGATGAAAAGCAGCACGTCCAGATGCTCTTCGTCGCGGAAATATTCAGCGACAGTCAAACCGGTCAATCCCACGCGAAGACGCGCGCCGGGCGGTTCCGTCATCTGCCCGAAAATTAGCGCACAACGCGACTTCTCCGAGTTTCCCGGGACAACCACGCCCGATTCCTGCATTTCAAGCCACAAGTCATTGCCTTCGCGCGTGCGCTCACCTACTCCCGCGAACACGGAAACGCCGCCGTGCTTCATAGCTACGTTGTGAATCAATTCCTGAATCAGCACGGTCTTACCCACTCCCGCGCCGCCGAACAATCCAATCTTCCCGCCCTTCAAGTAAGGCTCGATCAGGTCCACAACTTTGATCCCTGTCTCAAACATTTCAAGCGTGGTGGACTGGTCCTCAAGCGACGGCGCTGGCCGGTGAATCGGATAACGCTTGTCGGTTTTTACCGGACCGAGATTGTCCACCGGCTCTCCCAGCACGTTCAGCACGCGTCCCAACGTCGCGCGGCCCACCGGCACGGAAATCGGCTCGCCAAGGTTCTCCGCTTTCATTCCGCGCACCAACCCTTCGGTCGGCTTCATCGCCACGCAACGGACTCGCCCTTCGCCAAGTTGCTGCGCAACTTCCGCCACAATGTCCAGCGGCTCAGGAATGTTGAATCCTTCGCTCGTGATGCGCACCGCATTGTGAATAAACGGTAGGTGATGTTCTTGAAACAAAATGTCCACGACCGGGCCTATGACCTCGACGACGTGCCCAATTCTCTCTTGATCTTTGTTTTCTGCCATTCCGTTTCTCCCTGAGTCTCGTTGGAACGCTATGATTACGACATCGCGGAAGCTGCGCCGCTGACAATCTCGATAATTTCCTTCGTAATTGCGGCCTGCCGGATCTTGTTCATCTGTAGTGTCAATTTATCGATCAGGTCCGACGCGTTTCGCGTCGCAGCATCCATCGCCGTCATGCGCGCGGCGTGCTCCGCAGCAGCCGACTCCAGCAAGATTCGATAAATTTCAGTCTCGAGATAACGCGGCACCAAAGCCCGGAAAATCTCTTCTACCGGCTGCTCGTATATGTAATCCACCAGCAATTCGCCGCCCCGTGGCGCTTGTTCCATGGGCAGCGAGCTTCCCGGCCCGGCGTGGCTGGCGAGCGACTTTTCCCCGTCTCTTCTTTGCGCGCTCACGACCTCCGGATCGACTGGCAGCAATTTCTGCGCTTGCAGATTCTGCACCATCACATTCTTGAACTCGTTGTAAATCGCGTACACCGCATCCACTTCGCCGCTGATGTACAGCTCCGCAATTCGCGCTGCGATTTCCTTGGCCTTCGAAAATTCCACCTTTGCCGAAACATCCAGATACTCGCCCGCAAGCTTCAGCCCGCGCTTCCGAAAAGTGTCGCGCCCCTTCTTGCCTACCACGATCAGCTCGATCTGCTTCGACGAATGCTCCCGCATGAATTCGCTCGCGTGCCGGATCACGTTCGAATTGAAAGCTCCCGCCAGGCTGCGGTCGCCTGTAAGCACAACCACCAATATCTTTTCTTCCGGACGCCGAACCAAGAGAGGATGCGCCACAT
>JBAVQA010000085.1:0-11398 GCA_049693595.1 Candidatus Acidiferrales bacterium
CCCTTGGATCGTGCCGTCTTCACCAAACGTCCCGTGTATCACAGGGAACATCACATCCACCATCACGCTGGGGCGCCCGGCGGCAGGGACCAGAGGAACCAGCGTGGCAGCCGTAGGATCGGACGGCAGAACCACGCGATCGCCTGACTTCAAAACGTCGGCGAGCATGCCATGCGCGCCCCGGCCCATGAGCCACCGGCCATCTTTCGAAATGCCGATGGGCACGGCTTCGTATTTTTCCGGGTCAAGCGCGCGAATCACGGAGGCCGCGGAAGCCAGCGAAACTTCATGCTCGCCCGACCGTCCGCCGAAGAGCACGCCAATACGCAAGCGTTTCCGAGAAATCATCTGCAGGTCCGGATGGTTGAATAAAGAATATGCATAGAAATCACAGAATTTTCTTTCCCAGCCCCGACAACACAAGTTCGACACCCAGGAGAGCGGTCATATTGTGCAAGTCGATCACCGGATTAATTTCCACCAGCTCAAAAGAAACCATCGAGCGGCTGTCCGCGATCATTTCCAGAGCGAGGTGCGCTTCGCGGTAGGTGACGCCACCACGAACGGGCGTTCCCACTCCGGGAGCGTCCGTGGGGTCCACAAAATCCATGTCGAGGCTCACCGAAATGCCGGCTGTGTCGTCACTGGCAAATCGCAGAGCGTCAGCCATCACCTCGCGCATCCCGCGTTCATCGATATCGCGCATAGTGAAAATGTGAACGCCCGATTCCTTCACCAGGCGCCGCTCTTTCGCGTCCAGATCGCGAATGCCCACTAATGCGACATTGCGCGGTTCCACCATGGGCTTGATGCCCGCGAGTTCCGTAAGTTCCGGAGGACCGTATCCCATAATGGAAGCGAGCGGCATGCCGTGAACGTTTCCCGAAGGCGAGGATTCCGGGGTGTTCATGTCGCCGTGGGCGTCCAGCCAAATTACCCCGACTCGCTTGGATTGTTTGTTGAAATGCGCCGCTGCGCCGGCTGTTGTTCCCACGGCAATCGAATGGTCGCCTCCCAGGACGAGCGGCACCAAATCCTCGTCGAGGGTTTTCTTCACCATGTCCGCCAAGCCTTTGCAGGCTTCGGCAATCTCGTCGAGGTATCTAGCGCGTTTTTCGCCGTAGGGTTTTTCCTCGGGTTGAGGGACTACGACATTGCCGATGTCTTCCACCTGGCGGCCAAGCTGCTTCAGCCGGGCCTGCAGTCCGGCGACGCGCAATGCGGATGGGCCCATGTCCACACCGCGCCGGCTTGCGCCCAAGTCCATCGGCACACCGATGATTCGTATTTTGTCTGGCATTTTGTTGTGTCTTTCGCGCCCTGGTTTCAGGGCGAAGGAACACTAAGGATAGACGCGATAGAGCATCCGTGGGAAGGGAATCACTTCGCGGATGTGCTCCGTTCCGCAAATCCAAGCCACGGTGCGTTCCAGGCCAAGGCCAAAGCCCGCGTGCGGAACGCTGCCGTACCGGCGCAAGTCGAGGTACCACTGAAATGCTTCCTCTGGTAAGTTGTGCTCGCGAAGGCGCTTAACCAGCGTGTCGTAGTTTGCGAGGCGCTCGCCGCCGCCGATAATCTCGCCGTAGCCTTCCGGAGCGATCATGTCGAAGCTCAGTGAAAGGTCAGGCCGATTTTCGTCCGTGGCCATGTAAAACGCCTTCATGGCCGCGGGGTAGCGGTGGATGACGACCGGCTTGTCGAATTCCTTGGAGAGAATCGTTTCTTCATCTCCGCCGAAGTCGTCACCCCATTTCGCGGGGTTGCCGGCCTTCTGCAAAACCTTGATCGCGTCGTCGTAACTGACGCGGGGAAAAGGAGGCACGATCTTTTCCAGCTTGGAAATGTCGCGTTGAATCGTTTCGAGTTCACGGGTGCGATTTTTAACCACGGATTGCACCACCGCGCTCACCAGCCCCTCGCCTAGCTGAACCATATCTTCCAAGTGGGCGAAAGAAGCCTCGGGCTCGAGCATCCAGAATTCAGTCAAATGGCGGCGAGTTTTGGATTTCTCAGCGCGAAATGTCGGTCCGAATGTGTATACCTTGCCGAGTGCGGCGGCGGTCGCTTCCACATAGAGCTGGCCCGATTGCGTCAGATAGGCTTTCTGATCGTCAATGTAATTCACTTCGAAAAGCGTTGAAGTTCCTTCGCAGGCGGCGGGAGTGAAGATAGGCGCGTCGGTGAGCGTGTAGCCCTGGCTGTCCATGTAAATTCGCGCGCTGAGTTCCGCCTCCGCGCGTATGCGCAGAATGGCGGCTTGCCGCGGCGTGCGAATCCACAGATGGCGGCGATCCAGAAGGAAATCCACGCCGTGCTCTTTTAGCTGGATCGGGTAAGGTTCTGAATCGGCCACGCGTTGCACGACTTCCACTTCGCTGACGTGCATCTCAAACCCGCCCGTCGCGCGCGCTTCGGCGCGAATCGTGCCGGCGACGATTACGCTGGATTCTTGTGGGAGACCCTTGAGGGCATTGAAGGCTTCGGCATGCTCTTTCTGCGAGACGACGCCTTGAATCACTCCCGTACCATCGCGAAAGATGGGGAAAAGGAGTTTGCCCGATTCGCGCTGGTTGTAGAGCCAACCTTGAATGGTCACGGTGCTACCGACATGCTTGCCGGCGTTCTCGATGGCGATGATGGTTGTGGCCGGCTGCTTATCCTGAGTCATTTACCTGCCTGTGAATTATTTTTGATGGCCAAGATCTAAGAGCGCGGCCGGTTTTTCTCGAAGTTCTTTTCCAGTTTATCAAACGTCGCGCGAATTTGATCGAGCGTTGGTTTCCCGCCTGCCTGCTCCTTGAGTTCCAGCACGAGCGCAACCGGCTGCGGGGCGCTGGCGAGCGCAGCGAGTGCGGCCTCCCAGTCGATGGTGCCTTCGTAGGGCAGGAGATGCTCGTCCTTTTCGCCGTGATTATCGTGAATGTGCGCGGTCACCACGCGCTCGCGCATGGCGTCGATGCCCACTTCCACGCCTTCTTCGATGTGCGCGTGGCCGGTATCGAAACAAAGCCTCAAGTCATGCAAATGAGTATCGGCGATGAAGTGCTGGAGCGAAGACGGCGCGCCCAGCTCATCGGGCGTGTTTTCCAGAGCAATCGTCACTCCGCGAGCTTTCGCGAAAATCGAAAGTTGCTCGAGTGAGCTAAAGGCTGCGTCGAGCTTGCGCGGGTCAGCGCTTTGGCGGCCGTGCCCCATGTGCTGAATTAAATAGCGACAGGGAATTCGCTCGGCCACCTCAAGCGCCCGCTTCACCTCGTCGACTGCGTCGAGGCGGCGGATGCGTTCGGGGTCGGAGATCGAAATGGGGACTCCGCTTTCGCGTCCTGGCGAGAGGTCGCGCTCGGTGGGGGAATGGAGTGCGTGCAGCTCGAGACGATATTCGCCGAGTGCGTCGGCGAGTTCGCGCACGGCTTGCGGCTCGCGATAGCTGAAGTGCCGCGGGGCGCAGAAGATCTCGACGGTGGCTATGCCCGCCTGAGAAATATCCGCCAGCAACGCCGGGGTGAGCGGCTGATTGATATAGCGATATGTCGAAAGGACGCGTTGCATTCAGCCCCCGTGCAGTTTCATAGCAGCTAGTCGGACGCGAAAACAATTAGAAGTAGAGCAATAAAAGCTCCGAGCAAGAGCGCGAGGCCGATCCACACGTAGACGGGCCGCCTCTTGCGCATGAGTCCCGGGGGCGGCTGAACGATTTCAGGAAGATGGGGGTCGGCGGTCACGATTTTTTCCCGGTTGTGGAAGCTTTGCGAAACGATTTGGCAGCGGTCACACAGGAGCGCAGTTTTTCCACGGCTTCTTCGACTGTGCGGGTTTTTAGGCCGCAGTCGGGATCTACCCAGACTCGCTCTTTCGGGAGAATGGTGAGGGCCTGCTGGACTCTTTCGCGCACGGCGCTCGGGCTGTCTTTTATGTGCGAATGCACGTCGACTACTCCGAAGCTGATGTCTTTTGTGAAGGGATGGCGGCGGAAGAGGTCGAGCAAGTCGAAGTCGCTGTTGGACATTTCCAGATCGAAATTATCGACGGCCAGATCGAGCATGCCGGGATAAATATGTTCGAACTCGCCGTAGCAAGCATGGGTGATGAAATAGGCGTTCTGGCCTTTGGTGGTGAATTCCATGGCTTCGATGGCGATGGACAATTCTTCCGGGCGCACCGAGAGGGCGGGCTCGTCGATTTGAATAATTTTGCAGCCGGCTGCGATCAGCGCTTCGACCTCCTGGCGGACGACTTTTGCCAGAGCGAGAGCGGCTGCGCGGCGGTCCGGGTAAAATTCGTTGAAGCTCCAGTCCATGATGGTGTAGGCGCCGGTGAGCATGCCTTTGACGGGTTTTTTCGTGAGGCTTTGCGCGTATTTCCACCAATCGACGGTGAGCGGGCCGCGCCATCCAACTTCTCCTGTGATTACCGGTTTGTGGTAATAGCGATTTCCGTAGCTGCGAACCAAACCGCTGGTGGCAAATCCGGGCAGGCGCTCGGCGAAGTAAGCGACCATGTCTCCGCGGTACATTTCGCCGTCCACCAGGACGTCCAGGCCGAGCTTTTCCTGCTGCTCGATCCAGAATGCGGTGGCTTTGCGTTCCAAGTCGTGAAGATTCGTTTCCGAAATTTGGCCTTTTGTAAATTCCGAGCGCGCCTTCACCAGATAATCGGGCTTGGGGAAGCTGCCGACCGAAGTGGTGGGGAAGAGGGGCAGCTGCAAGCCGAGCTTTTCCAATTTTTCACGACTCATGGGCGGCCGCCGTTCAACGCAGCTTGAACTTTCGAGAGCAATTCGAGTTTGGCGAACGCGCGATCGCGCGGAAGATATTCGAGACCCGATGAAGTTCCGAGAAAGGCGCGTTCGCCTTTTATTTTCGGCAGCATGCGTTCAATCTGGCGTGCGACCAGCGCAGGATCTTCCAGGCGCGTGTTGCGGCCATCCACGAGTCCGAGTCCGAGCGCTTTCGGAGATCCTTTTGCGGCGATCATGTCCACGAGTTTGGGGTAGTAGGTGAAATCGAGGCCTACGATATCGACCGGCAGGGCGAGCAGTTTTTCGTAGAATGGCGCGCAATCGTGGAAGTAAACGTACAGAGCAAGCTCGAGTTTGCGTCCGCTCTTGGTGAAATTATCGCGGGCCTTGGTGAGCGGAGCGAGCGAAGCCTCGAAAATCGACCAATCGGCCGGGTACTTGATGGCGGCGGGCTCGTCCACTTGAATTAATTCGGCGCCCAACTGAGCGAGCGTCTCAATTTCAGTGGCAAGGATTTCTGAGTAGGCCTGGGCGCGATCTTCGAGGGCGGCAAATGGTTTCGATGAGCTATTTCCGCCCTGCTCGCCGAGCGAAAATTTCGCGAGGGTGTAGGGGCCAGTCAGCACAGGCTTGATGCTGAGCTTTCCCGCTTTGCCGGGGGGAGTGCGCGAATGGCCGAGGGCGTTTCGCGCGAAGCTGTAATCGGCGGCGGCGAGATGTCCGCGTTTGAGCGGGGTTCCGGTGAAGACAGGCTGCCGAAAGTAAGTGTTCGTGTCGAAGAAGCGGACCAGCCCTTTGATTTGAATGTTATCGAGTTTGCCGGCCAGGTGAGAGATGGGATCGTACCAGCGGATTAGGCCGTCGGTGATCACGTCGAGACCGGCTTTCACTTGTTCGGCGATGACGTGGCGGGTTACGTCGTTCTGTACGTCGAGGAGGTCGGCGGTGGAGCGGTTGCCTCGATCGAGCGCGGCGATGGTTCGGCGCAGGGTTTGCAGTTCGGGAGAATCGCCGATGCGCGGGTAGCTTCCGGTGCTGGAAAGATAGAGGCCGGGGGCGGAGTTCATCGGCAGCCTCGTTCTAGCGCTGACTCGCGCGGCAGCCCCGGAGGCTGACAAGAAAAGGCTGCCCGCCTGCCCCTCGTCCCTCGGGGTAAAGAGGCGGCCGCTACAAAGGCTCGAAAAACGAAACAATCGTTTGGTTCAAAGTTCTCGATTAGAACGGTGGGTCGGTGTTTGTTTTCAGCACTTTGCGGAATTTCTAATACTAAGAGTTCTCGATTAGAAATGGGTTGGTTCCGCTTGAGAAACACACTATGGGCAAGCCTTCGCGATAACTGTTCTGGGCAAGGATTCGCAGAAGCTCCGCCCGGATTTTCGGATTTGCAAAATGTGATTTTTTGGCGATTTGAGCAGTTCGCCGTTCTTTGTTTTCTGAGACTTAGAGTGGTTTCTACTTCTGGAGTTTGGCGATTTAACTTACTGCAAAAATGGCTCGTTCTGCTGAGTAACTGAACTCGTGATTGTGGCATTCCTGCGTAGGCGCTCGAAGAGTTGTCGCGCGATCGCTCGGCGGCAGTCCTGGCCAGGCTCGCCCTGGGACAGACGACGGCGTTATTCGTAATTCCGGCGCAGCCGGTTAGAAGAACGCCTGCAGCGCCCTTTTCGGCCACGTCTTCGCTTTGAACAGCTTCCATCAGCCACCCTCTATCCTCGTAAAGCAAACTTAGAATGTAATCAGGTTGGGCGCGGGAAGCAAGGGAATGCAATCGAACGGTGAAAATCTAAATGCGAGATTCGAGAATTGGGGGGCGAAAGAAACGGTGTTCCAGGCGCTTCTCTCGAAGACCCAAACGGTTCACGCAAAGAGGGTTCCCCGCGGGCAACATCAACAAACTTAGTAGTGAACTATCGGTGTGGTACTATCCGCCCTGTCGGCGTGTCAACCGGCATACCCATCGGGACGAAAGTAACGGCCACCCACCGGAGTGCAAGTGTTATGGGGGTTTCGTGTTTCCTCGTACTGCTTTCGTTGAGTTGCGCTGGTGCCTCGCGAGGCCAAACGGCTGACCTAGGCAGAAAAATATACACGCAGAGTTCCGAGAGCGTCCTTCTCCTTTATGCTCAATCGCCGTCGGGTGATTTCACTGCTCTCGGATCAGGGTTTGTCGTCGAAGAGGGACGGATTGTCACGAACGCTCACGTCGCGAATGAGGGCAGAATTTTTCTAGAGCTTGGACCGGCGCGGGTCGCCACTCACGTGGAAAAGTTGGATAGCACGAACGATCTGGCGGTATTAAGAGCGGACGTCGAGATCACAGCGCGTCCGCTTCCGCTTGCTCAGAAAGCTCCGGCTCCCGGAGATATCGTCTTCGCGATCGGGAACCCCGAAGGCCTCGAAAAAACGATCAGCCAGGGCCTGGTAGCGGGCACGCGGCATATTGGCGGTAAAGAACTGCTACAGATCAATGCTCCGATATCACCGGGGTCGTCCGGTGGACCTGTTCTCAACAGCTCTGGTGAAGTCGTTGGTGTTGCTGTAAGTGGTCTTACGGAGGGCCAGAATCTAAACTTTGCGGTCCCGGTTAGGTTTCTTCGCGAGCTTTTAAGAAATGCTGGCGGAACCGGCGGGAACGTTGACGCGACTCTAGAACAGATCGCAAATCTGAACAAAGCGAGATCAAATGAAGAGTATTCCGAGGTTCAGGGCTCGTCGTACCAGACAAAAACCGTACAGATCCGGACACTGTTGAAGAGAGCTCTTGGAGAGGCGGGAACGAATGCCAAGGAGCTAATCGATGTCTCAAGCGTGGCGTTGTATGAGGATGTGGACATCTCTATCGAGGCAGCTCAACGAGCTGTGGATGTAAAAGCGTCTCAGGACGAATACAGAGCCCTCTCGGAATCGCTAAACGCAAAAGCGTTCTGGTTGAAGGGGGAGGAGCAAGGAAAACTTTTTTCGAGGGCTGAGAAGGCCGCTAGGAGCGCATTGGTGGCGTCGCATAATCCCGCACCGAAGACATTTTATGACCTGGCTGACGTTCTCGAAAATGAAGGCTCATGCGCGGAGGCTGAACAATTCTTTCGATCGGCGTTGAACGGGGCGCAGGTCCTCAGGGATATCACTCTTGAGGCTAACTCGCTTCGCGGCCTGACCCGATGTACCTTCCGGCTCAATAAGTTCGAAGCCTCCCAGGAGTCGTTTGACAAGCTCCTGGCCACAGGTGAAACGAGTTTTTTTGACTGGGATTCTCAAGCCGAAAGGCTGGAAACATTGCAGAAATTGAAGGAGGCTGCTGCTGCGCGTGAGGCAGCGGCTAGAGCGGGCGGCGGCTACACGGAGTGGTGCATGGCGGCCGCCGACTCATCTGTAACTCCAGATGACGATGGCACCTTGTCTGCGGCACGCAGTTGCATCGACAAGGGCACGGGGGTAGCAGGCTCTGAAAAGGCCCTCGCCATAGCGCATGAAGACATCGCCGAAATCCTCAACCAACGTGGCGTGTACCTCGAGGCGCTGAATCACGCGCGAGAGGCAACTGCCCTTGATAATTCTAGGAGCTTTGCATACAACGCAATGGGGAGCGCTTTGCTCGGTCTTCATCGACCTGAAGAAGCCGTAACCTCGTTTCAGCAAGCGATCCGTCTGTCAGACGGCAAATACAGTTTCATGCACTTTAACTTGGGATCGGCATATTTTGACTTGGAGAATTGGACGTTCGCTCGGGATAGCTTCGAAAAGTCAGCTGAACTAAATCCCAAAGACGCACCTTCCGCGTATAACGTCGCGCTCTGTTTTATACGTATGAACTACAAGTTGGATGCCGCGAAGTGGTACGAAGAATATTTACGAAGGAATCCCAGCGCATCCGATGCCGCCCAAATCAGAGCGACAATTCGGCGTCTCAGAGGCTCAGATTAAACGCCGCACGGTGAGTACCGCAAATTCGGTTGCTCGATGTTTTCGAACTGGAAATCCCCGCTTGCTCCCTTAAAGAAAATCGAGAGGCCGTTTCCGCGGAGTCGTGCTACGGGGCGGTTTCGATGGGGTTGACGGTGGTGGAGGCGGGGTCGATTTCGAAACGGAGGAGCCAGTCGCTGGGGACGTTGCGGCCGTCGAGTTTGGCGGGGGTAAATTTCCAGAGTTGGGCGGCTTTTAGGGTGCGGTCGGCGAAATATGGGCTGGGGCCGGGAGCGGCGAACGAGGCTTCGGTTACGGCGCCGGATTCGTTGACGTGAACTTTGACGCTGACGCGAACTTTGCCGCGGATTGTGTCTCTGGCTTTTTGCGGGGCGTCGGGCAGGATTTGCTGAAGGACTTTGGCGCGCACGACGCCGCTTGCGACTAGCGGGGGCTGCTGTGATGCGGCGGCGTGTTGTTGCGGGACTGGCTTCGCGATTGGCGGAGACGCAGACTGCGGCGATGACTTTGCAACGAGCGGAGGCTGCTGCGGTTGCGCTGCGTGTTGCTGCGGGACTGGCCTTCCGACGGGCGGAGGCGCTGGCTGCGGCGATGACTTTGCAACGAGCGGAGGTTGTTGCCTTGACGGCGCCGCGGACTGTTGCGGCGGCGTCTGGACGGGAGGAGACGATTTGGCAGAGAGCGCGAGCTTGTTCTCCGGTTTTAGCTGTGCTGTTGAGGGCACGGTCTGCTGAACTTTTGACGGGACTGACGGCTGAACTCTTGACTGCACCGGCGGCTGAGGTTTTGGCTGAACATTTTCCTGAGCGTTTTTGTGAGCTGCGGGCGGCTGGGCTGCGACTGGGGTGGGCGGCGGATTTTGCGAGTGGGTCCTAAGGAGGAGGAGGCCTCCGAGGATGGCTGCCAACGCCACAACGGCCAGCACTACTCCACCGATGGCGCGCGGGTTTGCGAAAGAAGTTTGCGAGCTTTGCGCGATCTGTCTGGGGGGCGCGGGAGAATTTTGTTGGAGGCGCGCGGAGATGTCGGCGACGGTCCAACGGAGTTGCGGGTCGCGGCGCAAACAGTGGCGGGCCAAATCGAGAATCTCGGGCGGGAGGTTTGATGGCAGCGCCGGCTCGGCCTGATTGGTTCTCTCCCACACGGGCAAACGCTGGGTCAAAGCTTCGGCTAAGGTCATGCCGAGGGACCAAACGTCGCCAGCCGGAGAAATTCTTCCGCCGGCCGCTTCGGGAGGATCGTAGGCTCCCGGCTTTCCCGCAGCGCCGCTCGATTCGCCGATGCGGCAAAGTCCATCGCTCGAAATTTTCAGAAGATCGTCATCGGCCATGATATTCGCGGGTTTCAGGCGGCAATGAACGAAGCCCTCGGCGTGAACGTAAGCGAGGGCTTCGACTACGGGGCCGAGAATGTCGCTCGCTTCGGCGGGGGAAAGCGGTCTGCGCGCAACTACCTGCGAGAGATTTTCTTCGGCGTATTCCATCACGACGTAAAGCATCGGCGTGTGGTCGAGTTCGCAGCGGCCCATTTCCAGGAGGCGGATCAAGTGGGGATGAGAAAGTTTCGCGGCTCGTTTCCAGCGGGCGAGTTGGGCGGGAGCATCGACCGAATCGGCGGGGATTAGTTTGATGGCGGCTTTGGGAACTTGCTGGCCGTCGTAGTCGACTAGAAATACGGAACTGCGCTCATCTCCGCCGACGAATTGGCCGAGGCGGAATTTTCCGTCGACGACTTGGCCCATCTGTTTTGTGGCGGCCTCGGTCATCTGATCCCCCTGCATGTTCGCGAACGCCGGACGGCGGTGATTTGCCCGGGCGCCGGCGCTTTAGCTTCCAAGGAATGGAACTGTATTACGCCTGAGAATGGACTCGGCGCGTCTTGCTGCGGCGTTTCAGGCTGGGTAGTGCCGGCTGCAAGAGGGCGATGATTCCCCATTCCTCTCCCTCTTGCAATATATTCTGCAACATTCAAGCGCTGGGCGCGTGGAAAACTAATTTGCGAGGTGCCCAATAGCACCCCTCGAAGATCCAGGGAACGGGGCGCGGCAGAATGCACGGGTTGGGCTTGACGCTCTTAGAAGAGGAAGGGGACGAGGGCCCAGGTGTCGCGGCGGTAGGCCTCGTGATCGGCGCCAAACGTTTGGCCCATGGCTCGTTCTTCCATGCGGATTTTGCGCCAGTACGCTAGGGTTACGATGACCAGGGCTATGGGGGCGTGAATTTCGCCGGAGACGATGGCCACTCCGCAATACATTCCGAGCACAGCGGTGTAAATGGGATGGCGTATGAAGCGATAAGGGCCTGAGCGGACCAGTTGGTGCTCCGCTGCGACCCGGACCTCGCCGCTCCAGTTGCTGCCAAGGTGGCGTCGCGCCCAGACAGCGAGGAGGATGAAAGCGGCTTCGATCAGCAGGCCGACGGCGACGACGAAATGATTGGCGGGAAGAAAACGCCGCGTCAGACCGGGAACGGGAAGTATGAGCAACAACACAGCACCGTTGACCAAAAAGAGATGCAGTCCGCGCGACCACTTGGATTCCGCGGACTTTGTTGGCTTGCTGTCTTTTGCGGCAATGCTCCAGTAAACGGAGAAGAGACACAAGAGCACGACTGACAGCAGCATCCCGACTGGAAATTGCAGTTGAGCTCTAACCGACGGCGGTATGCGCCGGGAGATGAACACCCCGGCAATTACAACTGCTCCCAGCTTGAGCGGAACCCTCATCGCCCTTGTCATGGG
>JBAVQA010000086.1:0-7570 GCA_049693595.1 Candidatus Acidiferrales bacterium
AATGAAGGCAGCTCAGGTCCCCCACGCGGGAGCAGATTTCGAAATCGTCGAGCGCGAGATTCCCAATCCGGTTGCAGGAGAGGTGCGCATCAAGATACAGGCCTGCGGCATTTGCCACAGTGACGCGCTCACGAAAGAAGGCGCCTGGCCCGGAATTCAGTACCCTCGCGTTCCAGGACACGAAATCGCGGGCATCATCGACGAACTTAGCGCGGGTGTTACCGAGTGGAAGAAAGGCCAACGCGTCGGCGTCGGCTGGCACGGCGGCCATGACGATACCTGCCTCTACTGCCGCCGCGGAGATTTTCGCAATTGCGTAAACATGAAAATTCCGGGCATCAGCTACGACGGCGGCTACCAACAATACATGGTAGCTCCCGCAAACGCAGTCGTGGCCATGCCTGAGGGTCTAGGTGATGTAGAAGCAGCGCCGCTCCTCTGCGCCGGAATCACCACCTACAACGCGCTGCGCCACAGCGGCGCAATGCCCGGCGACCTCGTCGCCATACAAGGCATCGGCGGCCTCGGCCACCTCGGAATTCAATTCGCGAACAAGTTCGGCTATAAGGTCGCCGCCATCGGCCGCGGCCCCGAAAATGCCGCGCTGGCAAAAAAGCTTGGAGCGAATTTCTACATCGATAGCCAAGCAACAAAGGCCGCAGAAGAATTGCAAAAATTAGGCGGCGCACAAGCAGTTCTGGCGACAGCGCCAAGCTCGAAAGCGATGTCCGAACTCGTCAACGGTCTGGGCCCGAACGGCAAGCTCGTCGTGATCGGCGCGGCATTCGATCCCATCGAGGTCACGCCGATACAGCTCATCACCGGAAGCCGAGCCATCCAAGGCTGGGCCTCCGGAACGCCCGCCGACGAAGACGACACCCTCCGCTTCGCAGAACTAACCGGCGTCCGCCCCATGATCGAAACCTATCCCCTCGAAAAAGCAGCGGAAGGCTACGCCCGCATGATGAGCGGCAAAGCCCAATTCCGCGTCGTGCTAACAATGTGATGACTGAAAGGATGGCGATATGCGAATTCTAGTCGTAGGCGCCGGCGCAGTCGGTGGTTATTTTGGAGGCCGTCTAGTCCAGGCAGGTCGCGACGTAACATTTCTAGTCCTGCCAAAACGAGCCGAGCAAATCCAGGCCCAAGGGTTACAGATTCTCAGCCCGATGCATGGCGATTTCACCGCTCGACCCAAAACGATAACCGCATCTCAGATTGCTTCCCCGTACGACGTTATCTTTTTGAGCGTAAAAAGCTACAGCCTCGCCGCCGCGATCGATGATTTCGCACCGGCAGTCGGTCCACAGACGGTCATCATCCCGGTGCTAAACGGCATGCATCACATGGACGTGCTGACGCAGAAGTTCGGCGAACACGCTGTGTTAGGCGGAGTTTGCTTCGTTTCCACAGCAGTCGATTCGCAAGGCAGGATAGTCCAGCTTGCCGATTTCCAGAGTCTCGCCTACGGCGAGCTGGACGGCAAGAACACCTCTCGCATAGAAGCGGTGCATCAGGAGTTTAGCGGGGCTGGATTTCAGGCCGCCATTTCCGCAGACATTTCGCGGGACATGTGGCAGAAGTGGGTATTCTTGGCCAGCTTGGGAGCCATTACCTGTTTGCTTCGCGGAAATATCGGCGAAATCGTCGCGGCTCCCGGTGGCGCCGAGTTATGTCTCTCGGCACTTCGTGAATGCGCCGCAATCGCGAGTGCTTGCGGCTATCCGATGCCGGAGAAATTCCTGGCGGAAAAGAGCGCTCAACTCACTGCACCGGGTTCCAAATTGGCCGCGTCGATGTATCGCGACCTCACAGAACACGCGCGGGTCGAAGCGGACACCATTCTTGGAGATCTTGTAGATCGCGGCCGCAAACACGGACTCTCCGCCCCAATCGTCCAAGCCGCATTCGTTAGTCTGACCATTTATCAGCAGGAGCAGGCCCGCGCGAAGGCTGTCAGCCGTTGACGACAGGTCGCTCACCTTTCGGTTCTAGTAGCGCCGGTTTACCCTAAGGAACGAAGCGCATCTCGCCCTGCCTTAGGTTTGAATGTAGCGCCGGGGCCTTCAGCCCGGCATCTTGCCTTTTCGGGTGCCGCACTTTTCGCGTTTTTCCTTTCTGCAAAGGGGTGATGACATGAGGCAGGCGCCTCCGTGCCGGGCAGATGTATGCTCACGCGGATCGTGCTTGAACCGTTTGGCATGAGCCAAGCAGGAGGCGCCCATGTCAGTTTATCTTGGAGTTGATTTTCACGCTCGTACTCAGACCGTCTGTTGGTGTGACACGGCAGATGGATTGATCCACCAACGCACGCTCGATCATGAACGGGACGACGTGCGTGTTTTCTACTCGCAGTTTGCCGTTCCCGCAGTCGTAGGGCTGGAGGCTACTGGATATGCCCGCTGGTTTCATCGACTGCTGGAGTCGCTGGGGCATCGTCTGTTGGTTGGCGACGCCTATGTCGTTAGAAAATGCGCGCTGCGCCGTCAGAAAAATGACCGGCGTGACGCCGAGCTTCTGCTGGACTTGCTTCTACACGGTGATTTTCCCGCCGTGCACATTCCACCTATCGCCAGCCAGGCGGTGCTGCGTCTCCTTCGTTACCGCCAGCGCTTAGTTGAAATTCAAACCAAACTTCGCAATGGCTTACAAGCTCTAGCCCTTAACCATCAACTGCGCCTGGGACCAAAGCTGTGGAGCGGGCTGGGGCAAGAAAAGCTTTTAGCTCTGGAACTGGACCCCACGGATGTCTTGCAGCGAGAGACTTCCCTCGATCTGCTCGGACAGATCCGCACTCGCATTCGCGTCCTGGAAAAGGAGCTGACCTCGCGAGCGGACCAAGACGCACGCGTGCGGCTGTTGCGAACCCATCCTGGCGTCGGACTGCTGACTTCCTTGGCCGTGGTCCACACGCTCGAACCGGTCACACGATTCGATCGCGCGCGGCGCATTGCGGCCTATTGCGGTCTGGATCCTCGCCAGTCTTCCAGCGGGGACACCGTTCGCATGGGCCACATCTCCAAACAAGGAAACCGCCTGCTCCGCCATCTTCTGGTGGAAGCGGCGCATCGGGCCGTCCGCACCAAAGCCGACCCCGACCTGCGCAACTTCTATTTCCGGTTGATAGAAAGAAAAAAGAACGCCGCTGTGGCCATCACTGCCGTGGCGCGCAAACTGGTGCTGCGACTCTATCGCATGCTCCACGAAAAGATCGATTACACCGAGTTCCGGCGCCGAGGTCGTGAAGCGCGACGTGCCCGTAAACCCGCGAGCCCCGCTGGCGGTGGCTGTTAGGGTGATAGTGCCGTCCGCCGTTCCGGCCTCGCGCCGGAATCGAGCGATGCCGTCTTCATGGGCCTCGATGCCCGAATAGATGAATGATCGCGACCCGGGCTAAATCTCGAGCCGCTGATCGCAAAACGAAAACGTCACAAGCAACGATCGCAATGCCAAACGGTTCGCTGCAACTAAGCCAACACCGGCTCTGCATTCACTCCCTGCAAGCCTCCGCATCCCCCTGCGGAAAAATATCTCTTGACCTACACGCCTGCCTCATAGATGCGGGTTTTGACGTAGCGCTCCCAGCCCTCCCGCCACTCCGCGTCAATCCCGGGGATGTTGCTTTAGTGTAAGATTGCCGCTTCGGTTCAGGTACGAAGAGCTGATGAATAGCCACTCAGGGAGGCTGAGTCTGGTCGGACGTACACTTGCACATTACCGCATCAACACCGCAATCGGCGCGGGCGGAATGGGTGAAGTGTATCGCGCGACCGACAGCAAGCTCGGGCGCGACGTAGCGCTCAAAATCCTGCCGCCTGATGTTGCCAGTGATCCCGAAGCATTAGCCCGCTTCCAGCGCGAGGCTCGCGCGGTCGCCGCTCTCAACCATCCCAATGTTGTAACGCTGTACTCCGTGGAAGAATCCGACGGCGTCCACTTTCTCACCATGGAATTGATCGAGGGGCAGCCGCTGGGTCGGCTGATCCCCGAAAATGGCCTGCCAGTCGAACGCATCGTCGAGATTGCCGGTGCGCTGGCCGAGGCGCTGGCCGCAGCGCACGAGAAAGGCATCGTACATCGCGACCTGAAACCCGCCAATGTGATGGTGACGCCTGAAGGCCGCGTCAAGGTTCTCGATTTTGGTCTGGCCAAAGATGCGGGCGCCGAGTCCTCCGACGGCGCCACGCAGACTTCCGCCGGTCTCACGCAAGCGGGCATCGTGATGGGAACGCCAGCCTATATGTCCCCCGAACAAGTCTCTGGACGCAAGCTTGACCATCGCACCGATATCTTTTCTCTTGGTGTGATCTTGCACGAGATGGCCACGGGCCGCCGGCCGTTCGAGGGAACTTCATCAGCCGAACTCCTCTCATCGATCCTGCGCGACAATCCGCAGCTCGTCACTGATGTGCGCGCCGATCTACCTGGCGATCTGGCACGCGTGATCCGCCGCTGCCTGGAAAAAGATCCGCGCCACCGCGTTCAAACCGCGCGCGACGTGAGCAACGAGTTTCGGGACATGACGCGAACCGCATCGCATTCCGCGCCAACTCCCACTTCGGCGACGCACGCCACTCCGGCGCCCGATTCCGGCGTCGCCCGCGCCGACGAAGGATTCTGGGTCGCCGTTCTGCCGTTCAGGGAGGCGAGCGGCGATGCGGACCTCGAAGCTTTGGCCGACGGTCTGACCGAAGACGTCACCGCCGGGCTTTCGCGATTTCCGTATCTTCAGGTCATCGCACACAATTCGGCGATGACTTACAAAGGCCGCGCAGCGGATATCCGCACGGTAGGCCGTGAACTGGGCGCGCGCTATGTGCTCGAGGGGAGCATCCGCAAAAGAGGTCGCTCCATTCGCGTCAGGGCGCAACTGATGGACGCCGTGAGCGGCACGCAGCTTTGGGCGGAATCCTATGATCGCGAAATCAGCGACGCCGGCACATTCCAGATTCAGGATGACCTCACCGACCACATCGTCACCTCCGTCGCCGATGGCTATGGAGTTCTGGTTCGCTCCATGGCTGCCCCCACTCGAGATCGAAAGGTCGAGGAACTCAGCGCGTCCGAACTTATCCTGCGCTACTACGCCTACCTTCAACAATTCGATCCCCGAGAGCATGCCCTGCTCCGCTCCGGCTTGGAACGCGCGCTGGAACGCGAGCCCAACCACGCCACCGCCTGGGCCTGTCTTGCCGATATTTACCTTCTCGAGTATTTCGATCGCTTCAATCAGATGGAGAAACCGCTGGAGCGCGCGCGCGATGCCGCCTGGCGAGCCGTCAAGATTGATCCGGCCTGCCAGGTGGGTTGGAAAGAACTCGCGTCTGTGCACTTCTTTGCTCGCGATTTCACCGCGTTCCGCGAGACTGCCGAGCGCGCCATGTCGCTCAACCCGCGGGACGGCACCACCTGTGCTTTCTTGGCCATCATGATTGCGTTCTCCGGCGATTGGGAGCGCGGCGTCGCTCTGGCGCAAAGAATGATTGACCTCAATCGACATCATCCCGGCTGGTATCACAACATTTTTTTCCACCATCAATTTCGCAAACGCCAGTACGAAGCCGCCTTGCAATCCGCCAAGATGATCAACATGCCCGAGAACCATTGGATGCAACTGATGACTGCGGCCGCCTGCGGCATGCTGGGCCGCCATGAGGAAGCTCGCACCGCCATCGAGTCTCTGCGCAAATACAACCCCACGTTCCTCGACCTCGAAAATGTCCGCCAGGACATAGAGATGTGGGATCCCGTCAAAGTTGAGGTTGACCAGTTCCTGCAAGGCTTGCAAAAAGCCGGCCTGAAGTACGCCTCCGGCGGGTCGGCCACCCAGCCAGCCTGAAGAATGCCTCGGGCGGGTCTGCGGCACCGCCCTCGGTTTTTCGTGAATCCCGTGACAATTCACCCAGAGTCTTTTCGCAGAGGGTAGCGCGTAACTCAAACGCGCGAAGGAAGCACCCAGGGGGTCGGACCTTCAGCTCCGACATAAAATCCGACGCGCGAAGCGCACACCTTTCGGCGGATTTTTCGCCGAGCCTTCGTTCTTCCGCCTCTCGCGAAGTCCAATCAGCCCGCCGCTTCCGCCCTGTCGTCATATCAACCGGCAATATGTCGATGCGAAATGGTCGCCCATTTTCCAGGCAGAAGAACATTTCAAACTGAAACCTCCGTTGCTTGATAATTCTCGCAATCGAGAGTAATATTTCGGCCGAGAGTGTCAGGGCCAGCGGAAAAGAAAAATCTCGGACAAGAAACGGGGCCGCCCAAGGCTAAGACAGGGCTCCCGGGTCGACGGTTAGTCGAGCTTGGGAGATCGGTTAGTCGAGCTTGGGGAAGAGGCCACGATGTGGCCGGAACTTTGGGGCCGCCCAAGTCGACGGTTAGTCGAGCTTGGGGAAGAGGCCACGATGTGGCCGGAACAATGGAGACTCCGATGAAAACTGGAATCACAAAAATTACCTGGACGATCCTGGGTCTGCTGTTTGCAGTTCTTTTCCCCATCACCACTCATGCGCAGACAGAAACCGCGCCGGATGAAATCAAGGCCGACAATATGGCGCGGATCGAAGCTCTATCCGCGAAGACGGAGTTCGAGGGACATTTCTCATTGACGAATAAAGTGCAGTGCCACCTGCACAAAATGGAGCCTGGCGATTACACCGTGGTGGTAAAAACACTCGAAGACGGCATGAAATTGGTGATGTTCCGGCGGGCGGGCAGTGAGGTCGTGGTGGAGTCTCGACCTATCCCGCCAACCCCGGTTCCCAACGACCAGGGACACAGCGCCGTTTTGGTTAGGCACGGACCCGGGCCAGGAAACTATACGCTCGAAGCCGTTTACGTCGAGAGCCTCAAACTGGTTCTAATGCTCGACGAGAGCGGACATACGCAACTCCCCGACAAAATGTTTGCGGGCGTGAAGCGCGTCCCGATTTCGTGACCTACGACTTCCGCATTTTTTTCTACAGCCTGTGTAATCCTCGACAAACGCCGGAGGCGTGGCAGAAATTAGCCCAGCCCGTAAGGGCTGGGAAAAAAATCGCCTCTGACAAACTTTCCTTTCGGCGGATTCTTCGCCGAGCCTTCGTTCTTCCGCCACCCGCCAGAAGCGCAGCGCGCCTAGTCTCAAACCTTCGCCATCCTCCGCTTCTTAGCCGAACGAACAAGACCGACGATCATAGCCATTGACGCAGCGAAGAAGACAAGGCGGGTGGCGAACCCTTCCGCGCGGCACCGGAGTAAACCCATGCACGATTGAAACTCGCGGGGGTACCGAATCTTTTCTGCGCTTTCTGCAGAAAAGGTTCGGGGTTTGACGTGCTCCTGCATTGTCTTCAGTCTTTCATTCTCTCCAGCCACTCCGGATTCGGCGCGCACAGACTCGTTCCTGTCCTGGAATAAAAACCACAGCTACTCCATAACCAGTCCTGCGCATGTACCACCAACCCCCTCTTCACCGGATTGAAATGCATGGAGTTCATCTTTTCGTTCCTTTTCTTTGCGCTCCACACATTGAAGTCGTAGAAGCGTCGCTGCCAGAACGGTTGGTATTTCCGCACGGGAGCCTCGTCCC
>JBAVQA010000087.1:0-5911 GCA_049693595.1 Candidatus Acidiferrales bacterium
CCTGAGCTATAGCCATGAACTCTGCCTCATCCCGTGGGATGTCCGCTGCGAAGTCGGCCACGAAATGCGCCTGGTCTATCCACCAAAGCCCATTGCTGTCCGGCGCGAACGCCTTTGAGGCTTGTGGTACGGCCTGTTCGATCGACGCACAGCTCTCACCTTCATCGAGCGCAAAAGCGGCAATATAAACAAGCGCCGCAACGTTTGGATGATTGCCGGCCTCGGTGATAACGGACCCGCCATAACTATGGCCCACTAGAACCACTGCTCCGTCCATGGCGTCGATGGCCGCCTTCGTATACTTTTGGTCATCGGCGTAGGAAGTCTCGGGGTGCTGCACCACCGACACCTTGTAGCCATCATGCTTGAGGATGTCGGCAACCCTCTTCCAGCCGGAACCATCTGCGAAAGCTCCATGCACCAGAACCACGTTCTTAATATGCTGTGTCATGACCATTCTCCTTTGCTGTGAAGATCCACTCGGATCGTTTGATTTCGATGTCGAACGGCTTCGCACCAAACCGCTCCTACCTGTGCGCAGAACGCGCTTCTCACTTAAAGGTAAAGACCTATTGGCTACTGGTTTTTTCCTCTCCAATCCCAGCTCCCATGAATCATCCAAGCTCGATGTCTTTACATCCTCGAATCCTTGGAGCCAATCGCTGCACAACGGGAATTAGCGGCACACGGTGCCCCTTTCTCAAATGCGCTCCGAAGAAGAGTATTCGGACGCCACTCCATTTACATGCCTGGGTCGAAGCATTTTGCGATGCCCAACTCGAGTTCTTGTGCAATGCCTAGACCGAGGCATT
Organism: Candidatus Acidiferrales bacterium; assembly: GCA_049693595.1. Taxonomy (GTDB): domain Bacteria; phylum Acidobacteriota; class Terriglobia; order Acidiferrales; family UBA7541; genus Palsa-295. Next base: position 813 of record JBAVQA010000087.1, read on the forward strand.
GCACGCTCGTTTCCGAGCCCCGGGTGGCACTCCCACTTGTTCATCGCGGGAAATTGGGAGGTGTACCACGTCACAGCTGATCTCGCTTAGAGTCGGGAATGATGATTTCGCGGCGACCAAAAAGACGCGCGTCTAGTGAAAATGCACCAGGCCCAAGCAGCACAAGCGCCACACAGATGATGGCAAGATTTAGATGGCCGATGGAGCTTGCGAGATCTGGTAACCGTACCAGGTTTATGATCACGTTTGCGACGGCGGCCAATGCGCAGCAGATCGGCGTAAGAAATCCCATCAGGATCGAACCGCTCATCAAAACCGCGAGACCACCCAGATACCAATAAGAAGCAATCTCATGGTCTGGCGAGGACAAGATAAAAATACCCTCAGCGCCTGCGTTCAGCGCAACAATCAGCCTGAGGAGCAGAAGGCCCCCTCCGGGAAACCCGTTTGGAAAAGCGGAGAATAGCCTTTGCAGCGGGCACCTCCTGCTCCATAGAGGTCTCGGCACCTCTAACGTAATGGAGGGAGGCAAGGTTGTGATGCCTCGAAAGAGGCATTTTTGCATGCCTAAGTGGCTCTGCCGGCTTAAAGGTGAATGATGCCACGCCGGAGTCCTATGGTGACGGCTTCTGTCCGATCGCAAGCTCCGAGTTTCTCCAGGATGTGCTTCACGTGGTTCTTCACCGTCTCCTCGGTGATGAACAGCAGAGCTGCTATCTCTCCGTTCCTTTTACCGGTCGCGATCTTTTCCAGAACTTGAATCTCGCGCCCGCTCAGCGGTTCGTTTCCGATTTGCTCGGCAAGTTGGGCGGCCACTTCCGGGGGCACTAGTCTCTTGCCGGCGTGGACCTTTCGAATCGCTTCCAGGATTTGCTTTCGGGGAAGACTCTTCAAGAGATAGCTTTGTGCTCCCGCCTCGAGCGCGCGCCGGATTTCCGCGTCGCCTTCGAAGGTGGTCAGCACAATCACTCGAGCGCAGGGGAATTGAGCACGAATCGCAATCAGAGCCTCTGTCCCGCTCATGTCAGGAAGCCGGAGATCCATCAGAGTGATGTCGGGTCGTAGTTCCTGGAACAAATGGATTGCTTCGCGGCCAGTGGATGCTTCCCCGGCCACATCCATGTCCGTCTCGTAGCGAATAACGGTGACAATGCCGACTCTCATCAACGGATGGTCGTCGACACACAAAACACGAATCTTACCCTCTCGGCTCATTTTGTTTGTCCCGTGCTTTCCTTCTGCTGCCGTTGAACCCCTCTCGCCCAAGCCAACTGAGCCACCGCGGCGTCGAATTGCCCGAATCGTCCTCAAATGCTATGTGACCAGGAACCATCAATTCGATTTCAGTTCCTGCGCCCGGTCTGCTCCGCAGTTTGAGAGAGGCCCCAATTCGTTGAGAACGCTCGCGCATGCCCGATAGGCCCCAGTGACCGTCGCGACCGCCTTGAAGAATCGAGGAGTCAACTCCTCGGCCATCGTCCCGCACAAGCAAACTCAAGTGCGTTCTTGCGTATTGTATTTCGACTTCGATTGTCGCCGCCTCAGAATGGACGTAAGCGTTTACGATTGCCTCCCGACCGATGCGGTAAATTTCGTTCCGGACCTCAGTCCTGACGGCACGCGGGGCACCCTGCGCAAGAACACGGAACATGACCGTGTCCCTGTGAGGGAACTCTTGTTTGACGCGCAGAAATGCCTTAGCTAAATCATCGTTTTCGATATCCTTGAATCTTAGCCCCCGGAGCGCCATCCGGCCCTCCTCTGTCACCTGTCGCAACGTCGCGAGGACTCGTTGCACGAGGCCTCTGACAGGTGAATCCTTCGGCAATTGGTCTTCGGCCAGATCAAGCAGTATCGACGCGCTCAGAACTCCCTGCAACAGGGTGTCATGCAGTTCCCGTGCGATTCGTTCCCGCTCGTCCAAGCGTTCAGCAAGCCGCGCGTGGATATTTCGAGCCATGATAAGCATTCTGAGTCGAATCACCCATGCTAAAACCGCGAGCGCCAGCATTGCCGATATCGTCTTCAACCACCATGTCTGGTAGAACACCGGCTCGATGGTGAATGCAAGCGATGCTCCCGATGAATTCCACACGCCATCGTTATTGCAGGCTAATACGCGGAACGTATAGTTCCCTGGTGGGAGATTCGTATATCTGGCTTCCCGGATGCTCACCGGCCCCCGCCAGCCGTCGTCGTAGCCATCAAGTTTGTAGCGGAACTGCACTTGCGCTGGATCCGTGAAACTTAGCGCCGTGAAGTGAAACTCCAAATTTCGCGTATTGGGACGTAATTGCATGCCGGAAGAAACCACGAGATCCTGATCATCACTCCGCACCGTCTCGATCACGACGGGCGGCGCCACCAGGTTTCTGGGAATTTCATGTGGGTTAATGCCCGCAATTCCTTCGGTCGTAGCAAACCAAAGCCAACCGTCGACTGATCGCGTAGCTGTGGGAAACGGCTCGCGTTGTCGCGGAAGGCCGCGCAGCCCGTCGCCCGCGTCAAAATATTCGCCTCGCATGTGATACGACGGAGACGCCAGCGCCCTTTCCAACTCTTCGCCACTTGCCCTGAAGATGGCGAGCGCCCCGGCAATCCAAAAAGACCCATCGTCGTCTTCAACGAAACCCGATGCGGAGTTCCCAGGCAGCCCGTTTTGCTTTGTGATCGTAGAGAAGTGGCCGTTCTCGAACCGGCTCAGCCCGCCGTATCCTCCTACCCAGATGTGGCCTTTGCTATCGGCAGTAATCACAAGCACAACCTCTGCTGGAAGCCCCTCCCTGGTGGAATAAAGCCGGAATGCTCCTCCCTCGGACACTGCGACTTCACCATTTTCAAATCCCAACCACATCCGTCCACCTGGATCGCCGTACATCACACGGCATCGGTACTTCGGCAGTTCTCCTGTCTCGCTGAGGTCGTCCCATAATCGACCCTGGAGTCTCATGATGTGCTCGTCGCCCTGCTTGCTCCGCAGCGCAATCCAGAGACTTCCAGCCCTATCCTTTGCGATCGCCTCGATGTAGGCTCCCTTCGCGACAGACGGAATCTGAAGACGCGAGAATTTGCCGTCCCTGCCCATGGCCAACTCTGAATTGCCGCCCAACCACACGTCGCTCTTTCCCTCTGCAAAGATCGAGAGGATGTCACCGACCCCGGGCCGCTCTGGGGCGCGGATCTCTGAACTCCAAAAGCGCCTTTCCCGCAAGCGCCAGACTCTGTCGCCCGAATAGGCGATCGCCCACACGCTACCGTCAGCGGTCGAGGATACTGCCGTTACCCGATCCGGCTCCAAGCCCTCTTTGGCCGAAAAAGACACGACTTTGTTTTCGCTAAACTTGTCCAGCCCCCCCGACGTTCCGAACCACACGTTGCCTTCGCGGTCGCGAAACGTGGAATACACAAAACCGCCGGAAAGTCCGTCGACACGCCCGATAAGATCCTGAGGCGCTTCCCCCTGGCGCGCTTTCCCAGGACGCGCAAAATCGGTTGTTAGACGCTGTGCATTACTGAACGTTCCGATCCAGACTGAATGTTCGCTGTCAAAAACAAGGCACGTGGGTTCCCCATCGATGGAGATCTCCGCCAGGCCGCTGGTCGGCGCGGTGATCCGGCGGGCAGCACGCCCGTTGGTATCTGCAATCCACACCGCTCCATCCGGCGCCTCACTTAGGCTCCACACCTGTCCTACCCCGAGCCCGGTCGCGGCAAAACGCGCGGCGCCGGGTGCGAGACGTAGGATCGTATTCCTGCGGACCGGATCGCTGCTAAGCCCGAAGTCCTTTTGATCGGTGGCCACCCAAAGATCTCCTTCGCGATCCACAAGCAGCGACTGAGCCGCAGGAGCGGGATAGCCCATCTCCTCGCCAACCGGATGCCATACCTCGTTCGCATACTTGCTGAAGCCGTATGGCCCGCAGGCCCAAATGGAGCCATCCCGATCTTCCACGATGGATAAAATCCCCCCATCCGGAACGCCACGCCCCGCAATGAAGTTCTGCAATCGGTTACCTGCCAGCACCCCGATTCCTCCGGAACCATATCCGATCCAGAGGCGTCCATCTCTCGCCACGTAGAGCGACAACACAGCATCGCTCAGCAGGTGCTCTCCGGACGCCGGCTCCCACGCCAAAAAATGAAGACCATCAAAACGGTACAGGCCCGCCTCAGTTCCGAGCCACAAGTAACCGTCCGGGGTTTGAGCGATCGCACGCACGGGCACAGGGATTCCGTCTTGCGCTGACCATACAGTATGGGTGAACTGACTGATAAGCTTCTCCGGAGTCAGGGCGTGGAGGGACACTACCGTCATCGATACTGCGGCAACAAACAGGCTAATGAGGAGGAGGCTACACCCTCGAGGTGCTCCCACTTTCGAGTTGCGCGCATGAATTGCGCCTACGGTGGCCAATGCGGGCATAGTCACTGCCGAAGAAAACAGCTGGATCGGTTTCCTTAAAATCGTAAACCGCGGCTGAACCACAGCCAAGATAGGCTTGGTCAGCTTAACAGCCCTTCCGATTGAACCTATGAAACGCCGCTCGGTCTAGGAATTTGTTCACCTTCTCGCACCGGCGGTTTGTCAATGAGCGCTCAATCGAGTCACTCACCGACAAGGGAACTCGCGCGCCACATGGCCGCATAGTGAGCAGCAATTCTTCGACATGAAGCCCCCTCTCATCCGGAAAGAAGTCAACTCCCGTTCCATAACACTGCGACGCTCCTCAGCGCAACCGGTTCGTCTGGCCCTCCGTCTATCAACGCCCTTGCGTCGCCGTATGGACCGAAAAGGGGCGGACAGTTCCGGCCGTAGAGCAAGCCGGGCAAAGATATACGCCCCACCTCTCCCCACCTCCGTGAAATCCGCCGGTTTTTGTAAAATTCGATAAAATTCGAGCGTTTTTGGTTCTTTTGGAGCGATTGCAAGTAAGTGCACGGGTTTTCGTTCTTGTGCCTCAGCGGCGCCGGGCAAAAGGGTTTAGCGAGAATGGGGCTCTGGTGCCTGGAGCAGAATCGAACGCATCAGGGGCCCATGACGTCGTTTGCGAGGGACCAAAGCGATTGGCGAAGGCGGACTCGCTGCGGTCAAAGATTGG
>JBAVQA010000088.1:0-12214 GCA_049693595.1 Candidatus Acidiferrales bacterium
GTTATAAACCGCGGCTCGATCGAATCGATTCGCTCACGCGGCGCGTGGAAGTGCTCGAGTAGAAATTGAAAGCTTCCTCCACTGAAACGGCTGCGTCGGATTCCCCGTTATCTAATTCCGCTTTCAAGCGTCCGAGTTCCGTTGTGCTTGCGCTCACGCTTGGCTTGATGCTTTTTCTTTGGTCCTTCAATTATATCGCGGGGAAAATCGCGCTGCGCCATATGGATCCGATTTCGCTGGCGTGTTTTCGGATTGAGCTGGCGGCGATCATTATGTTGCCAATTTATTTCTCGCGCCGGCGCGCGGGGATTCGACTGCGCGATCTTTGGCCGTTCGCTTACCTTGGATTCTTTGGAGTGGTGGTCAACCAAGGGCTGTTTACCGTGGGGCTGAACTACACCACATCGTCTCATTCGGCGGTAATCATCGCGGTTGGGCCGATCATTATCCTCCTGCTGGCCCGGGCCATGAAGCTGGAGGCCGTAACCCCCGCGAAAATAGTGGGAATGGCGGTGGCGTTCGCGGGAGTTTTTTTGCTGGAAGCTGAGAATGGGTCACCGGCACATTCGCCTTTTCTGGTGGGCGATATGATCACGTTGTGCGGGACGATTGGATTTTCGATCTACACAGTGCTGGGGAAAAAAGTGGCGGCGGAATATGACGCGATCACTATGAACACATTTACTTGCGTGGCCGCGGCGATTATGCTGCTGCCGTTAACCGTGCGGCAGGGGATGCATCTTGATTGGGGCGGCGTGGGGTGGGCGGGATGGCTGGGGATGATTTACATGGCGGCGGCGAGTTCTGTGGCCGCTTATACGCTTTTCTACTGGGTGCTGCGATATATGACCGCATCGCGGGTGGCGGCAATTAGTTACTTTCAACCGGTTGCCGTGATATTGCTTTCGATTGCGTTTCTTAGCGAACATCCTACGCGCAATTTGCTTTTGGGAACTGCTTTGGTGCTAATCGGGGTGTATTTGGCGGAGCGCGGGACGGCATAGGTTGAAGCAAGTGGGACAGCATGTGCCATCGTTACTAGAGTTGCGTCGAGCTTATCGCGCGAATACGTCGGACTCGGTTCTGGTGCTAGACTCTCGGTGTGAGGTACGGAACGCATTTCGGCTGGCTGGTGGTTGCCGCGCTCGCGGCTCTCGGAACCCTGGGACAAACATCCCAAGTACAGCAGCCTCCTGCGGAGGCGACGCAGTCCTTCTCGCTTTCCAGTAGCATTTCCGTCGAACTCCCCACGAGCTGGCATGCGATGGATTCCGATGAAGACCCGTCGCCCGGTTTGCTGGCGCCTTACGCTCCGCCCTTTCATTTCTCGCAGGTCGTCATGCTCACAAATGAAAAGCAGTCCTCGGTGCTGCTCCTGGCGCTTTCGGATAATCCTCTGATCGGCCACGATTCGTACTGGCTCGATGCGCAAATGCACGCACCCAGCGGCTCGGGGATGAGCCTGCTTGACCTGCTTTTCTATTTTTTCTTTCCGCCCTCGCACGATTGCATGGACAATGCGCTGCAAAACTATACCGACGCTACGATAACCCCCAGTTCGGAAGATGCGCCGCCGCTCTTGCAGGTGACTTATGTTTGCCCGCATGCGCAAACTCTTTTGGGGTTTTATTCCGCTCAGGTGAGCTCGGGGATTACGTTCGAGCAGACGAACAGCGGGCCTCGGGCCTACGGAGTGATACGCGATTTTTATCTGGCACCCATGGAGCAAGCCGATATCTCGGGAATTACTTTCTTTTCTTTTGAGGCGCAGAGGGAAGGGCAAATCGGCCGAGCGGCACCGGCGCATTATAATCTGCCGGAAAGCATTCAGGGAAGCCGCTCCGATTTCTTTTGGGCCATCGGCGCGCCCAGCCCGTTTCCGTTTGTGGCTGATGGTGCACGAAATACTTCGCTGCTACACGTAGCGTTTGCGACCGCATCAGCGGCGTCAAACGACAAGGCTGACTTCGCTCGGCTGCTGCACGGGATACGATTGAAGTAGAGGTCAGGCGCGGTACCGGAGCCCAGCGGCTTCGAAGAGAAGGAAAAAAGAGCGAAACTTTATAGAGGGAATGGTGTTAAACAAGGCGTGATAACCTTTGTAGGCCCAGAGATGCGGCAAACGCAAGACTTACGTGGCTGCAACCTGTCCTACACGAAGCGAATCAAATGTGGTATGACAGCAAATGGACATCGAGCCGTAGGGTCTGAAGTTGCCGGGGGATCAAAATGAAAAACTCCAATTTCTTGAAACTGATTTTTGCGCTGTGCGCCGCGCTGGCAATCGCTTGCGTTCCGGCACCGGCATTCGCTCAACATGGCGGTGGCGGGCATGGAGGCGGTGGTGGTGGCGGATTCCATGGAGGCGGCGGTGGTGGTGGATTCCACGGAGGCGGCGGTGGCGCACATTACGGCGGAGGAGGGGGGCGCCCGAGTTATGGCGGCGGTGGTGGACGTTCTTACGGCCGCTCAGGCGGAGCGGCACCTCGCTCATTTTCAAGGCCGGGCACTAATGGGAATCGCAGCTACGCATATGGCGGCCGGTCTTATGGCGCGAACGGCGGCAGATCTGCGGCAGTGCCGCCTTCGAGCGCGCGCTTCGGTGCAGCGCAGGGCCGCTCTGGCTCGTCTGCGGCGGCGCGCAACTCGGGCAACACTCGAGCTACAGATAACCGTGGGACCGGAACCGCAGCTGCGGGGAATCGTGCGGCTGCGCCTTCCTCTACATTCTCTCGAAATTCAGGATCGCCGTCTGGCGGAGCCCGTCCGGCTGTAGCTGGAACAACTGGGACTGCTGGGTCGGCGACGCGTTCAACGAGCACGACCGGGTCCAGCAGATCAACGTTCGGGTCCTCAGGTCGATTTGGCGTGAGTTCGTCCGTGGTTTCGGGGACGAGGCTGGGCGGGCCGCTGAATGCGCATGTTGGCTCGTCGTTCGGTGGGCGCGGAGCCTTCGGGTCGTCGTTCGCAAATGGCCGGGGATTCGGGAATGGCTTCAATGGCGGATTTGGAAATGGGTTCCGAGGTGGATTTGGTTTCAACCGAGGGTTCGGGTTCGGTCGCGGATTTGGGTTCGGTCGCGGATTTGGGTTCGGGTACGGATTTGGGTTCGGGTACGGGTTTGGCTTCGGTTGGTGGGGATGGGGCTACCCGTACTACCCATATTACCCATACTTGTACGGTCCGTACCCGTATTGGGGAGGTTATGGCGGGTATGGCGGATACGACGATTACCCGTCGTACAGTTCCGACCTGACATATGACAATAATTCCGGTTACAACGGGAACAACTTTGCGGACAACAATGCGAGTGCCGATCAACTGGCGCAAAGCGATCTGCCTTATCCTGTGCAGGGTTCGGATAATCCCAACCCGGTGACAGGTAACGTGGCAGCGACTACGCCAACAGTGCTGATCTATCTGAACGATGGGACCACGTATGCGGCGAGCGACTACTGGCTAGCTGACGGCAAGATGCACTTCAACGTAAGCTATTCCGGAGAAAACAGCGTCGACATGAATCAAGTGGATTTGCAGCGTACGGTTGACGAGAACGCGAAGCGCGGCGTGAAGTTCTCTTTGAAGCCGAACCGGGACACATGGAATGGCGGGCCGAGCTCGAACACGAATACGGCAGGGGCTCCCAAGAGCGATCCGAATGCTCCGGCGCCGGCTACGAATCCACCCGCACCGCAGCCTGCGCCGAGACTGCAGGTAACGTCTAAATCAGGAGCGTCAACGTCGTAAGTTTGAAATTTCGAGTATAAACGAAAGGCCTCGACATCGGCGACGATGCGAGGCCTTTTGTATTTGATCTGATCGCGGTATCCAGCTAGGTCCCAGTCTCAGGGCTATTTCATATTTACGACTGCGCCGTAAACGTGCCAAAAATCGCCCGAACTATTCGTAAATTCGACGGCAACTTTCCTGCTCCACAGATTGGATTTAACGTAGACCACGCGGCATTCGCGTTCTTCTTCGGTTACGACGTTCACTAGCAGGAGGGTTTGTCCGGCTTCAACTTTCGCTTTCAACGGAAGGACTCCGCCGTGAACGCTTACCGCGTTCGTTTCGGTGGTGTGGCGAAAGGGACGATTGTCCACCGTACGTCCGTAAACTCGAATCGGGATGGATACTTCCAGTCGTTTGCTGCGCCGATGTCTCCCAAGTTGCTGCGGCACTCAGCCTCCTTAGACGATGATGGATTTGACGGTTTGAAATTAGACCTGCGGTTTGAATACGGCAATAGTACTTTGGGGGGACGATCGGCCCGTTGGCTGGTACTCGACGTAGAAATATCTATAGATTCGCGCGTGCCGCGTGCGATATTACGAGCCTCGAAGAGACATGGAAACTCATTTCGCAATCTGGATTTTGACTATTCAAGCAACCAAGAGGGTTTCCCATTGGATTTTTCACTTGGGCGCGTTCGGTTTGATTCCACTGGGAGTGCTGGATGCCTCGGTGATTCCGCTTCCTGGGAGTATGGATGTACTTACCATCGTGCTGGCTGCCAAGCAGCCGGATTGGTGGATTTACTACGCATTGATGGCCACGGTGGGTTCGGTGACCGGAAACTATCTTACGTACCGGCTCGCGCGCAAGGGAGGGAAGGAAACGCTGGAGCGGAAGCTCTCCCGCAAGAACATGAACATGGTAACCAGAAATTTCGAGCGGTGGGGACTTGGCGCAATCGCTATCCCGGCACTGTTGCCGCCGCCGATGCCGCTGGTGCCGTTTGTTCTAGCCGCCGGCGCTACTAAATATCCACTGAAAAAATTCCTCGCGGCGCTCACGGTGGCGCGAATTGTAAGGTACAGCATCCTTTCGCTATTGGCCGCCCGGTACGGCCGCGAAATCATTTTATTCATGCGGAGCCATGGGCATCCGGTCGCATTTGCCGTCGCCGCAGTGGCGGCCATCGCAGCGGTAGTGTTCCTGGTTCTGCATTACAGCAAGAAAGGCAAGAGCAGCGGTCCGAAGAAGGGGAAAACCTGAGCTCTTGCGAAGCATGCGATGGCGGTGGGTTTACAAGTAGAGGGCCTACAGGAATCGCAGTATTTCACTAGGGTGACTGGCGGCGTACGATTTATGGGTACCGGACCATATCCCATCAGCGATCTCGCCTCACGCGAGACCTGCAGGAGGAACTCTTGAAAACGAATAATAGTTGGGACCGTCGAAGTTTGCTTCGAAGTCTGGCCGCGCTGGTAACGATGGGCGCGTTCTTATTTCTTGTCGCCGCACCCCGCGCTCACGCCGACGAAAGAGACAAATGCCGGCAGCGCATTGAAAAGGCAGAAGTCAGGCTCAACAACGCGGTCGCCAGACACGGTGCGAACAGCCCGGAGGCGCGCGACCGTTGGCATGAACTTCGATCGGAGCGTGAGCATTGTTGGACTGCCTATCATCAATGGTGGGATGGAAGAGACCATCAGTGGCACACCGAGCCAAACTGGAATCATGACGATCGCTGGCCGGATTAGTCCGAGCTTCCACAGTATTTAAACTCCGCATTGAACTCGGCTTTTGCCAGGTGAAACTTCTTCATGCTGGGGCCCTGCTAAGTAAGCAGGCGGGGCCCGAGCATGCCGTTCTTTTCCGCTGCGTTGACACGCCCCAAATCGCATGTTAGGTTCCGCGAACGTATGAGTGAAGCAAGTTCGTCGAGTTCCGGAAAGAAGCGGATCGCCATAATTCCTGGCGATGGAATCGGGAAGGAAGTCATCCCGGCAGCGGTTAAGGTGCTGAAGTCGGCTGCGTCGGCCGGCGGTCGCGAAGTTGAACTCACGGAGTTTGATTGGGGGGCCGATCGCTATTTACGGGACGGCACGACGCTGCCGCCCGATGCGGTGGAGATGTTTCACCGCGACTTCGACGCGATTCTGCTTGGCGCGATGGGCGACCCGCGGGTACCGACGAACGTGCACGCTGCGGATATTCTGCTAGGCTTGCGGTTCAAGCTGGATCTTTACGTCAACGCGCGGCCCTGCGTGTTGTTCGACAAGCGGTTCACGCCACTGAAAGACCGCACGGAAAAAGACATCAACTTCATGGTGTTCCGCGAGAACACCGAAGGCCTGTACGTTGGAATGGGGGGGAATTTCAAGAAGGGGACTGCCGACGAAATCGCGGTGCAGGAAGATGTGAATACGCGCAAAGGCGTGGAGCGCATCATTCGCTATGCATTTGAATACGCAAGAGCCCACAAGCTTGAACGCGTCTGCATGAGCGATAAATCAAACGCGCTAACGTTTGGCCATGACCTTTGGCAACGAGTGTTCAAGCAAGTGCGGCTCGAATTCCCGGAGATCGAGAGCAGCCACCAATACATCGACAATCTCTTGATGCAGATGGTTCGCGACCCTTCGCAATTTGACGTGATCGTGACGAGCAATCTTTTCGGCGACATCGCGAGCGACCTCGGCGGGCAGATTGCGGGAGGGCTTGGATTGTCACCATCGGCCAATATTCATCCCGGGCAAGTGTCCCTCTTTGAGCCGGTGCACGGCTCTGCGCCGCCGATTGCAGGGAAGAACATCGCTAATCCGATGGGAGCGGTTTTAACTGTGGCGATGATGTTCGAGTATTTGGGATGGAAGCGTGAAGCGAGTGCGATTGAAGCGGCAGTGCGCGAGGCGCTGAGAGAAGGGAAGACTCCAGCGGAACTCGGCGGAACGCTTGGAACGCGCGAAGTTGGCGATTGGTTAGCTAACGCTGTCGCGAAGACAGCGGTAAGGTAGGCGCGGAATAGTTCAACTTTTACTTTAATGCGTGTCTGCTCGTCAGTTTTGCTTAATCGCCGGCGGTGCTTGGGTGATGCTTCCGGCAAGCAGATCAGTCTTGATCGTCACTTTCTGCTTGGGCAGTAGGTTCACGTCCGTGTCGAATTCCTGAAATCCGGCCAAGGCTATTTTTATGTGATGTGGGCCGGGGCTCACGAGCATCCCTCGCCCCATTCCGCTGAACTGCTGCGCGTAACCGGCGAAATTCCCGTCCACGAATACCGCGGCTCGCTCGGGGGTGACCTTGAGCTTCACTTCCGAAGTGACCGCGGAGAACTGAGCTTTGGGATCTTTGTCCAGTTTCACGGGGATGATCAGCTTTTTTCCGGGCTCGACAACGAAGGTCTGGGTCGAGTCAAGATAACCCGTCTGGCGAAAGGAGATTTCGTGCTGTCCCGGCAGCAGCATTACTTTCTTCTCGTCTTTCAGCTCGGAGACGTAGCCGACGTACTGGCCATCGATCCAGACCCCCGCGGTTTTCTCGGCTTTCGTGGAGCCGACAAATTGGAGTTCGCCCTGGATCGAATTTTGGGCTCTGGCTATGACCGATAGAAATGGCAAAGAAAAAACGGCCAGAAAAAGCGGTAGGACAAATCTATGGTTGGACTTCATGATTGCTCCTGAGCGGCAGGATTTCATCCAGGTATTCTAATCAACTTTGATATCGCCGCAGCAGCAATCTTTATAGTGAAAGTAGTCTCTTAGATTTTGGAATGGGCTGGATGTTCATAGATGGCTCGAGTTGTCGGCGGTACGACTGGAAAAACTTCGAAAGCACTTGACGCCGGATGCCCCGAATTGTAGTTTCGGTTTGTTCAACTTTACGGATCAGGAGCGAGTGAATGCCACGTCGCGCGTCATACATTCTTCTTGCGGTAGCTCTCATTGTGGTTCCGTCGATTTGGTCGCGCGGTCACGCGGACGCTCCGCCGGAATTCAGCGTAAGAGAGCATTACACAAAGTACGAGTTTCGGATTCCGATGCGCGATGGGAAACAGCTATTTACTTCCATTTACGTTCCGAAGGATGCATCGCGCGCTTATCCGTTTATGGTGGATCGAACGCCGTATAGCGTGGCTCCGTACGGCGTGGACCAGTACAAGAAATCACTAGGCCCGTCCGACGAGTTTCAGCGCGCCGGCTATATTTTCGTCTATCAGGATGTTCGCGGGCGATACATGTCCGAAGGGGCATTCCTGGAAATGAATCCGCACGTTGACAATAAAAAATCGAAAAACGATGTGGATGAGAGCAGCGATATGTATGACACGGTGGACTGGCTGCTGAAAAATGTGCCGAATAACAACGGCAAAGTCGGCATCTGGGGAATTTCCTACCCCGGATTTTATACTTCGGCAAGCATCATCGATTCGCATCCGGCGATTAAGGCGGCTTCGCCCGAAGCGCCGATGACAAATCTATTTATGGGTGACGACGCGTATCATGGCGGCGCGTTTATGCTTTCGGCCAATTTCGGCTTTTATACTTTCTTTAGGCCGCAACAAGCTCCTATGTACCCGCCGAAAAATGGGCAGCGCTTCGATTACGGCACTCAAGATGGGTACGACTTCTATCTGAAGATGGGGTCGTTGTCGGATGCGAAGGCTCTGTACTTTAAGGATCCGAACTGGCTGTGGGACGACCAGGTCGCTCATGACACGTATGATGATTACTGGAAGGCGCGTAACCTGGCACCGCACATGAAGAACATTCATTGCGCGGTGCTCACGGTCGGCGGGTGGTTTGACGCCGAAGACCTGCAAGGACCGTTTTCTACTTTTGCCGCGATTGGCCGCAACAATCCGGAGATTTTTAACGGAATTGTGGTGGGGCCGTGGGTACATGGAGGATGGGCGCGGTATGACGGAAATCGTCTCGGCAGCGTGAACTTTGCTTCGAACACGGCGCAATTCTTTCGCAGCCATATTTTGTTTCCATTCTTCGAGCAATACTTGAAGGGTGGAACAGATGCCAAACTGCCAGTGGCTTATGTTTTTGAAACGGGAACCAATACCTGGCGCGAATATCCGAGCTGGCCGCCAAAGAATTTAGTGCCTAAGACGCTCTATCTTGGCGAAAACGGAGGGCTCGCGTTTGATCCGCCGAGTGCAGAGTCAGGCGCGAGCGACGAGTATGTGAGCGACCCTGAGAAGCCGGTGCCGTTTGTCGGCTATCCTGCTACTTCGGTTCCGCAGGAATATATGGTTGCGGACCAAAGGTTCGCCGCGAGCAGGTCGGACGTGCTGGTATATCAGACTGAGCCGCTGGAGCAAGACATCACAATCGTGGGGCCCGTGTCTCCCAAGCTCTTTGTTTCTACCACGGGCACGGATTCTGATTGGGTGGTGAAGCTAATTGACGTTTATCCAGCCGACTATCCGGACGACGCGCCGGCGAATGCAACGCCGCCCAGCGATGTGCCGCCTCCTTCTATCAAGATGGGGGGATTTCAACAATTAATTCGAGGCGAGCCGATGCGCGGGAAATTCCGCAAGAGCTTTGAGCATCCGGAGGCGTTCACGCCCGGCAAGGTGGAAGAAGTGAGCTTCACCATGCCGGATGTGAACCACACTTTTCGACGTGGGCACCGGATCATGGTGCAGGTGCAGAGTTCATGGTTCCCGCTGACCGATCGTAACCCGCAGGTGTTTGAAAACATTCCGGACGCGAAGGCCGCGGATTTCAAGAAGGCTACAGAGAAGATATACAGAAGCAAGAATCAACCGTCGGGAGTTTCCGTTCAAGTTTTACCTTGAGGGCGCTGGGGATTGCGACCATCTCGTGTGATGCTTCGCATGTCGGCGTGTCGACGCGGGAAATAAATTTTGCAGATTCAAGTATTGCTTTAGTTTTTCGCAACTGGGTTGATTCAACTCGTAGGTGAGATCCCGAAACTTAAATGCAGGCCCCGAAGTTTTCGATACCCTTTCAACAACTGCTTTAGCTGTCGGCGCGACGACTCGCTAGTCGTATACTGTGCGGCGACCGATTGGCTTCATCAAGCGCGCCAAAAGCATTCCCATCAAGAAACCGCCGACATGGGCCCACCATGCAACGCCACCAAGGTGTGCAACTCGGGGGTCGTTTAACGATCCGATGCCGCTTAGGAATTGGACTAGAAACCAGAGGCCGATAAACACGATTGCCGGAATTTGCCAAGTGAACCAGATAATGAAGAGCGGGATGAGCGTCAGGATTCGAGAGGAGGGGAAAAAGACAACGTAGGCTCCGAGGACGGCGGAAATTGCTCCGCTCGCTCCGATGGATGGGATGTTCGAGCCCCAGGAAAATATGAGCTGGGTGGCGCCGGATGCGATGCCGCACAAGAGATAAAAGATTAAATAGATGAATGCGCCCATGCGTTCTTCTACCTTTGCGCCGAAAATCCACAGGAACCACATATTCCCGATAATGTGCAGCCAGCCTCCGTGAAGGAACATGCAGGTGAAAAGAGGAATCAGCGCATCCGCGTAGCTGTAATGGCGTCCCGCCAGCGCGAGATTTAGTTTCGCAGGCACGAGTCCATAGAGCCGGATGAAGGCTTCCGCGTGCGCCGGCGATAGCCCAATCTGATGGAGGAAAACGATGACGTTCGCGGCGATGAGCAACAGCGTCATCACGGGCACGGAGCTTCGCGGCGTCATATCTTTGAGCGGGATCATTTATTCTTCTCGATGGACCTGGGGCGTAAGCTGGGGAACTTGCAGATCGCCGCTTGAGATGCTTCAAGTAACTGTTTAGGAGTGAAGGCGTGTTTAGATCGCGCCGCTGTGCGACATAAATTGTCAATTTCTGTAAGATTTGCAATTCTTCCGCGGGCGCCGGACGCCGTACAGTTGAGAGCCGCGGCAGCATTGCTGAATTCAAGTATTACTTCAAGCGGCCAGCCTTGAAGAAATCCGTAGATGAAGCCCGCGTGAAAGATATCTCCTGCTCCGGTTGTGTCGACTGCTCGAACCTTGAACCCTCGAACGAGAAAAAATCTTTCGCCGTTCCACGCGATGGCACCCAGACTTCCCAGCGTGGCTGTAGTCAAGCGGCACTTGAACTCTGCATGGATTTCGGGAAGTGACTTCAATAAATTTCTCTCGCCTGTTAGTCGTGCAGGGAAATCTTTGGAGGTAGTGGGGAAGTCGACGAATTTAAGTAACGCTTTAACTCCACGATATAGATTATCCAAATCAGCGAACACAGGGATGCGTTCCGCGCGGGCCCATCGAGCGGCTTGTGTTGAGGCCGCCGTATCATGACCGTCAACCAAGAGCGCACGACAGCCTTGCAACCAGTGGCGCCGCAGATCTGAAGGGGCGATGGCCACGCGTGGATCTCTTTTCCACAGGACGGTGCGTTCGCCGGTGCGGGCGTCGACCAGGATGAACGAGGTTTGGCTATTGGAGCTCGCGGCATTTATCCAATGGGCTTCGACGCCTTCGCGGGCCATTTCGCGTACCTGGAATTTGCCGGCAGCGTCGTCTCCAATCTTTCCGACATAGCGAGTCCGCAAGCCCCAACGTTGGCATGCGACCATAGCGCTGGCCACCTGGCCGCCGGGTTTTACGTCGGAGGAGAGCAACTCCACTTTTGAATCGGAGGCGGGGAAGTGCGGCAGGCGAATGATCGTGTCGGTGGCATTGATACCGACCCCGACCACATCCCCTCGCGGTATTTTGCGTCGCCGGTTCATTCCAAATCACTCTAGCTGAGGCTGCGCGATTTTCAAGAGAGAACTCGCGTGGCGAAGTTGTTTACAATTGCTTGCGGTGCGCTGCTGTGATAATAATTTTTGTTTCGCATATGCGCGGCCGGCAGGTATGCGGAGGTTGCTCCCGGATGCTGAAGGAGGAACTTGAACTGTCGGCGAGCCGACCCAATGCCACTGCATGAATCTGAAGCGATTGTTTTGCAAAGCTATCCGTTGGGCGAAGCGGACCGGCTGGTCAGTTTTCTGTCCCGGACCATTGGGCGCGTGCGCGGAGTGGCCTCGGGAGCGCGGAGAACGAAGAGCCGGTTCGGTTCGACTCTGGAGCGGCTTTCGCACGTGCGCATCTGGTTTTTCGAAAAGGAGACGCGGGAGTTGGTTCGCATTAACCAGTGCGAACTGATCGAATCGTTTCTCAGCGCATTTCGCGATTATGCTTCGGGCATAGCGCTTGCGATCTTGAGCGAGGTTACGGAAGCAGTGCTGCCGGATCGCGAAGCTTCGGACGCGAATTTTCGTTTGTTGCTGATGACCGCGCAAGCTGTGAAGCGCACGGGAAAATCTGAAGTGCCACTTGCGTATTTCGCGTTATGGACGGTGAAGCTCGGCGGCTGGCTGCCGCCGCTTGATATTTGCGCAAAGTGCGGAAGTCAGCTAACCGCCGCGGAGCCGGCATATTTCTCGCGGAGCGCCTCGGCGCTCGCGTGCGGCAAGTGCCGCAAGCCAGGGC
>JBAVQA010000089.1:0-13237 GCA_049693595.1 Candidatus Acidiferrales bacterium
TTCGTATGCTCACCCATTAAATCGCGGCGATTGATCAGTATCAAAATGAAAATCAAGACCACAGGCAGCCAAATGCCGTTGCCCACCTGCGAATAAATCAGGATTTTCCACAGCGGCGCCTTGGGGAACAGAACAATACCTGCGCCAACCACAATCAGCGCGGTGTAGAGCGAATAAAATGCCGGAGCCTCTTTGAATTTGCGGTCGAGCCCCGCTTCGAAGCCCAGGCCTTCGCAGATCACGTGAGCCGTTGAAAGCGGAAGAATCGAAGCGGCGAATAAGGAAGCATTCAAAAGCCCGAACGCGAAAAGTCCCCCAGCCCATTTCCCTGCCAACGGGACCAGGGCTTGCGCCGCTTCTTTTGCGCTGGAAATGGTCGTCAGGCCGTGCACGTTCAGCGTGGCAGCGCAGCAAACGATAATAAAAAAGACGATCACCATGCAGGAGATGCTGCCCACCAGAACGTCCATGCGGGCGTGCTTGTACTGTCTGGGGCCGACGCGTTTTTCCACGAAGCCTGCCTGAAGGTAAAAAAACTGCCACGGAGCAATGGTCGTCCCCACCAACCCGGTCAGCATCAGGAGGTAAGGAGCATTCATATGAAGAGAAGGAACGACGAGTTCGTGAGCCGCATATAGCCAATCCGGCTTCGCCAGAAATGCCGACAGCACGTAGGAAAGATAAAAGCCGCAAGCCACGAGAAAGATTTTTTCCACGATGCGATAGCTTCCGTAAACCACAAGCAGCCACACAGCAATAGCCGCCAGCGGAACCGAAACGTACCGGCTGACGTGCATCACTTCCGAAGCTTCCGCAACGCCCGAAAATTCCGCAACTGTATTGAAGAGGTCCACGAACAGGGCCGCGACCATCACGAAAAACGTGGAGCGAAACCCGAACTCCTCGCGAATCAGGTCGGAGAGGCCTTTGCCGGTGACTACACCCATGCGCGCGCACATTTCCTCGCTGACGTACAGCGCGATAGTCATCGGAATCAGCGACCAGAGAAGCGTATAGCCGAATTGCGCGCCGGCTTGTGAGTAGGTGCTGATCCCGCCGGCGTCGTTGTCCACATTCGAAGTGATCAGCCCCGGGCCGACCACGGCCAGGAACAGGGCCATGCGCTTGCGCCAGAAATTCGAGCGGCGATTAAAATCTCTGCCGCGCTTCTTCCAAGCGCCCCACGCCTTCGTCAATGTGATTCGGGTGCTCATCCGCTTCGTCTCTAGCGCTCCGCTTCCCTGCTCTATTCTTAGACCTTTGCTTGTAGCCTGCTCACTACGTCGTCCACGGTGATCGCGCCGATAGGAATTTTCAGATCGTTAACCACGGTGAGGCTCCGCAAATTGTATTTGTCGAAAAGTTCGAAGACTTCTTTGTCTTTTGTGTCCGCCGCGACAAAAAGGAGCGGCTCAAAAATCAGCTCAACCATGCGCTGTTCGGCTTCCGCCAAGAGCAGCCTGCCGACTGGCACCGTCCCGGCGAGCGCGGAATCGCGATTGATCAGCACCACATTGTCCACCTGATCGATGCCGATTTCGTGGAAGCGAATGTAATCCACCACCTCGCCGCGCGTGGCATCTTCGCCCACTACGATCATTTCCGTCGTCATCATTCCGCCCGCCGAATCTTCGCCGAACTTCATCAATTGTTCCACTGCGCTCGCTTCGCGATCTTCCATTTCGTGCAAGAGTTCTTGCGATTTGTGCGGCTCAAGGCTCGCGATCAGGTCGGCGGCCGCGTCCGGATTCATTTCCTCCATGATGTCCGCAGCGCGTTCCGGATCGAGTTTCTCCACCACTTGCGTTTGCAGCCGCTTGTCGAGTTCGGCGATGGTTTCGGCTGCGCTTTCTTCATCCAAAGAGGCGATAATCGTCTGCCGCTCGTCGGGAGACAACTGCTCCATGATGTCCGCCAAGTCCGCCGGATGCAGCGCGGCCAGCTTTTCGCTCGACAGGCGCAACTTCACGCGGCGCAACGGGTCCGGCTCGACGATGTTGACGAACTCCCACTGAATTTTTCGCGGCGGCAGTTTGGCTTGGATCCGTCGAATCGCCATAGGCGGAACAATTCCCTGCAACAGGCGGCGCACCGCGCCAGCTAGCCCCACATCAACCTGCGTAATCCGCAGTTCCGTGTTCCCATTGGTTTGGCTGTCCGCGAGATCGATGTCATTCACGCGCACCACTTTGCGGCCGTTCGTATCGATGATTTGCTGGTCCAGTAGATCCTTTCCCATAGCCAGATAGCTTTCATTTGGCTGGTACAGATCGAGATCCGATTCATCGGTCGTAAGCGCGATACGCCCGGGGCTGACTACGCCGATCTGGTCGTAGCGCGCGATCAGCGGCCGGTATTGGCCGCGGCTGAGGAGAAGCTTGGACACTCGATTAGGGTGATCAGCCGGATCGACGAACATTTCCTTAACTCGACCCACAAAATTGCCGTGCGAGTCGTAAGCTTCGGCCCCTAGCAGTTCAGTTGCGTGAAGCATAATCGCTCCTTCAGCGGCTTCCGTCTTCCCCGATTACAAGTGCAAGACTGCGGCTCAGTAGCAATAAAAAATGCCCGAAGCCAGCTTTCCAACCGGCTTCGGGCACAGAGAAAAACCCCCTAAGCTAGTTTAGGCCTGGCTTCGCCTTCCTGTTCGTGCGAGCGGCGGATGGCGCAAATGCATCCGCAGCAGAAACACGGCGGGTCCTGTTCGCGATCAAAAGCTGGAGTAACCTGCGACTCGACCGTCCCCGGTTTGGGACCCCGGCTAGGCCGTCACTCCGTAGCTCCGAATTGGACTGCAGCTCTTCCATTTCGATGCGCGTGTGCTCGTTTCGACTACTAAATGCAGACGATAACTTTGTCAAGCGAAGAGTGAAGTTTTAGCGAGATTTTTGCGATTTGAACACCATATTTCGAGGCTTGCGCTTAAAGCGCCGGCAGTCCGCGGCATAGAGATCCCAATATGTGGCGCGGATGTGTTCCTCCGGCGCGAACCCGAGCGCCAGGGCGGTTCGTCGAATGGCTGACGGGGCACCTTCCAGCTCAAGAAAGACGCCTACCGGCGTCTCGTCCAGGTCCAGATGGAGAGCGCCAAGCCGGAAGCTGGTGCGATACTTTTCGTAGCGAAAACCGGCTCGAAAACCGAGCGCTCCAAGGACCCGAGGCCAACGCATTCGCGTTTCGACTGTGAGTTCGCTCTCAAGCCGCTCTTTGTAACGCACTTTCTTCGAAGAGCTTAATCGGCCCCTGGAAGGGGGGGCCTTGGCCGTCAAGATCGCTGTTCGCGGCCCGCCGCGTGAGCCGTTGCCGGGAGCCGGCGTCTGAGTACGTAACCGCAACAAGCGGCCCTGGCGCCGGAAGCTGGAGTCGCGAGTATCAAACAGCGTGTTCTGTTCGAGGACTCGGCCGCGCGGCACCGCGCCGAGCTTGCTCAGCCGCCCAAGAATTTCGCGCAGGTCCGTAATGCGCAGCTTAATTTCGATCTCGCGCCTGGGATTTATTTTTGCGGCCACACCTGAGTATAAGCGCTCTCTAGTTGTTTATTCCCATTTGCGTCAGGAAATACGCGTAATCAAAAGCTGCTTCGTGCAGTCGATCGTAGCGCCCCGATGCGCCGCCATGCCCGGCGGGGCTCATATTCGTTTTCAGAATCAAAGTATTGTGGTCGGTTCGAAGAGCACGCATCTTGGCTACATACTTAGCCGGCTCCCAGTACATCACCTGGCTGTCGTTGAAGGAGGTCCTCACGAGCATGTTGGGATAGGCCTTCGCCTCGATGTTGTCGTAGGGCGAATAGGTCAGCATGTAATCGAATGCCGGCTTTTCCTTGGGGTTGCCCCACTCCTCGAATTCGCCGACGGTGAGAGGCAGAGATTCATCCAACATCGTGTTGATCACGTCCACAAAGGGAACTCCGACCAAAGCCGCACGGAACAAATCCGGCCTCATATTCAGCACCGCTCCCATCAACAGGCCGCCTGCGCTTCGCCCTTCGATCACCAAACGATCCTTCGAGCCATATCCCTGGGCTAGAAGGTATTCGGCGGAAGCAATGAAATCGGTAAAAGTGTTTTTCTTGTGCATCAAGCGGCCGTCATCGTGCCAAGCTTTTCCCAATTCTCCGCCGCCTCGAATATGCGCCACTGCCACAACCACACCCCGATCGACCATGCTGAAGATGTTGGAGTTGAATCTGATATCGGATGACGCACCGTAAGAACCATACCCGGTCAGATAAAGGGGCCCCTTGCCGTCTAAACTATCGCTTTTCAGACGCACGACCGAAATCGGTATCTTTACCCCATCGGATGCTGTCGCGTAAATCTGCTCCACCTGATATCGCGTGCGGTCATAGCCGCCGGGAACCTCCTGCCGCTTCAGCAGAGTGGAAGTTCCGTCCGACATGTCGTACTCAAAGATCGATTGCGGCGTAATAAAAGATTGGTAGCTGTACCGGAACTTGGTGGTGTCGTATTCGAAATTGGCGTAGGGAGAGCACACGTAGGCCGGCTCCGAAAATTCGATGCGCCGCGACCTCCCGCTTTGAAGATCGGTGACGCGAATCTGCGGCAGTCCCTTCTCCCGTTCGCGAGAGATGTAGTAGTTCTTGAAGAAGTCGGTGTCATCGAGCATCACATCGGCGCGCTGCGGCACTACTTCCTGCCAATTCTTGCTGCCGGGGTCCGCGACCGGCGCTTTGACCAGGCGAAAATTGCGTCCCGTGTCGTTCACTCGAATATAAAAGAAATCGCCGTTGTGATCCGGGTAGTACTCGACGCCCTGTTTACGAGGTTCCATCACCTTCCATTCCGCCATCGGCTGGTCGGCAGGAATGTAACGCGCCTCGCTGGTTGTGTGGCTGGCGGAGATCAGGAGTATAAAAGCTTTGCTGCGCGTCTTGCCCGAGTAGATATCAAATTTTTCGTCCTTTTCTTCATAGACGAGGGTGTCCGGGCCGCTCGTGCCTACTGTGTGACGAAACATCTGATTGGATCGCTTCGAGACCGCATCCTCAACGGTATAGAAGATGGTCTTGTTGTCGTTCGCCCAATCGACGGAGTCCACCCGCTCGACATGGTCCACCAGCAATTTCCCGGTGCGCAAATCCTTCACAGCTAATGTGTACTGCCGGAACCCGGTGTTGTCTGTAGTGTAAGCCAGCAGATTCCCGTCGTCGCTGACGTTGAAATCTCCCAGGGACATGAATGCCTGACCCTTGGCGAGTTCGTTCACATCCAGCAGCACTTCTTCCGGCGCATCAAGGCTGCCCTTTTTGCGGCAACGAATCGGATACTGCTTTCCCGCTTCCGTTCGCGAATAGTAGAAGTAGTTTCCTTCTTTGTACGGTACCTCCACATCGGTTTCCTTGATCCGGCCCAACATTTCTTCATAGAGCTTCTTCTGCAGCGGTTCGGTCGGCTTCATTACCGCGTCGGTGTACGCATTTTCGGCTTCCAGATACGCTTTCACGTCCGGATTTTTCTTATCACGCAGCCAGTAGTAGTTGTCCACCAGCTTGCGGCCATTGATCTCGGTGATTTTGGGTTCTTTCTTCGCTACGGGAGGCGCCGGAAGCGTAGAAGAAGTGTCGGCTGCGGAAAGGACCCACACGGAGCTAACGAACACGAAACCGAGGATCAGGAACGCAGAGTAGAGATGCCGGAAATCAAAGCTTGTCATGGGAATTCCCTTCGCGAGATTTGAACCGGAAATTTCCTTTCCGGGCTTGAAAACCGCAGCTATTGTACAACCTTTCGCCTGTGCGAGGTCATGGCGTAAAACAATCCCGGCAAATCCAACAGGAACGTGTTGCCAAACACGTGTGTCAGCCAGATAATCGCTTACCTGCTCGGCCCTGCTGCGCCTGTCTGGAGCAGAGCCTGCTTTCATGACCGAACCGACAACTCCATTGATGCGGCAGTACCACGCGCTTAAAAAGCAGCATCCGGCTGCGCTGCTGCTCTTCCGCCTCGGCGATTTCTACGAACTTTTCTTCGAAGATGCAGTGGTGGCGTCGCGCATCCTGCAAATCACTCTCACCGCGCGCAATAAAGAAAAGGGCGATGCCATTCCCATGTGCGGCGTGCCTTACCACGCGGCGGAAAATTACATCGCGCGCTTAATTCGCGCCGGCCATAAAGTTGCCATCTGTGAGCAGATGGAACAGCCCGGCCCGGGCAAGAATCTTGTGCGCCGCGAAGTTGTGCGCGTGCTGACTCCTGGAACAGCCAGTGGCTCCGGATTAGTCGATCCCAAAGAAAACAATTATCTCGCGGCGGTGGCGCGGAATGGATTTGTCGGCGCAGGACATTTGGCGCTGGGAGCTGCGGTTTCGGGCTCGCCGCAACGTGCATCCCAAAATAAAGCGGCTGCCGAACCGTTGATCGGGCTTGCGTACGTCGATCTTTCGACTGGCGAGTTTCGCACGACGGAGTTTTCTGGCGAGAAAGCGGAAGCGCGCCTGCGCGACGAACTCGGCATTCTGCGGCCGCGCGAAGTTCTCTTGCCACGTCCGGTCAGTCTGTTCCCCGCTGCAGTTCCCATCGAAATGGATGGCCTCGGCGCGGTAGAGACTCGCCTCGACGAATGGATTTTCAAAACTGATTATGCGGAGCGTGTGCTGGAAGAGCATTTTCGTGTCGTCGCGCTGGAAGGATTTGGTTTGGTCGATCACCCACAGGCCACTGCGGCGGCTGGGGCCATCGTGCACTACTTGAAAGAAACGACCGCGATCGGTGGACGCAAGCCTGAGGACCAGGCGGCGATTCCTTCGCAACGCCCGTCCGGCACCGGGCTTGAACATCTGGATCGTCTTTCTTATTACGAGCAGCAAGACGCGCTTATTTTGGATTCCGTCACCGTGCGAAACCTCGAGTTGGTCGAGCCCGCTGCTGGTGACGATGCTTCCGCCACGCTCCTCAAGGCGATCGACCAGACCTGCACTGGAATGGGTGCGCGGCTTCTTCGTAGATGGATTTTGCGGCCGGATATTTCGCTATCCGAGATCAACGATCGCCTCGATGCTGTCGGCGAATTGAAGTCCCAGACCGTCCTGCGGGAAGAATTGCATAAAGAACTCGAAGGGATCCTCGACCTTGAACGGCTTACCAGCCGAGTCACGCTTGGCGTCGCGACTCCGCGCGACTTGCTGGCGCTTCGGCAGTCGCTCGATAAACTTCCATCGATCCGCACGCTGCTCGCTGCGCCCGATGCGCATGGAGCGAACGTAGGGGAACAATCTCTCACCAGGAGCCTGCGTTTGTCCGCGCTTCGCGAGGAATTGGACGAATTGGGCGACGTGCGCGACAAAATCGCGCGAGGCATCGCCGACGATCCTCCCGCTATGGCCTCTGATCCCGGCATCGTTCGTCGGGGATTCAACTCCGAACTTGACGAATTGCGCGACATCACCACGCGAGGCCGCCAAATCATCGCCTCCATGGAAGAGCGCGAACGCAAACGCACAGGAATCGCGTCGCTAAAGATCCGTTATAACCAGGTCTTCGGTTTCTACATCGAAATCTCGAAGGCGAACTTGCATTTGGCCCCAGCGGACTATGATAGGAAGCAAACTCTAGTCAATGCCGAACGTTTCACGTCCACCGAACTGAAGGAACACGAGCAGAAGGTGCTTTCGGCGGAAGAACGCATTCAGGAAATTGAGCGGCGGCTTTACAGCGAGATCCTCGCAGCGATTGCGGGAGAAGCGGCGCGTCTTCGCGTTACCGCCGCAGCCATCGCACAGCTTGACGTGCTCGTAAACTTCTCACGCATCGCCGCCATGCGAAATTATACGCGCCCCGAATTCACGGAAACCATCGTGCCGCGCAACATCGCGCGCAAAAGTGCCGCGGCGCCCAACGGGAAACCTCCAACCGAAACTCCACGTGGCATTCTGATGATCGCCGGCGGACGTCATCCAGTGATCGAGAATCTGCTCCAAGAGCGCGGTGAGCGCTTTGTGCCGAACGATTTATATCTCGACGACCAAACTCAATTTCTCTTGGTGATTACCGGCCCGAATATGGGGGGCAAGTCCACCTATCTTCGCCAAGCCGCGCTGATTTCAATTCTCGCGCAGATGGGATCGTTCGTTCCTGCCGCGCAGGCGAAGCTGCCGCTCCTTGATCGCATCTTCACGCGCATCGGAGCCTCCGACAACTTGGCTCGCGGCCGTTCGACTTTTCTCGTCGAAATGAGCGAGGTGGCTGCAATCCTTAACACCGCGTCCCCCGCCAGTCTAGTTTTGCTGGACGAAGTAGGACGCGGCACCTCCACTTTTGACGGCCTCTCGATCGCTTGGGCCGTGGTTGAAGCGCTCCATTCCGGCGCGCGCCCTCGCACCCTTTTCGCTACGCACTATCATGAACTGACAGAACTGGAACAGCTGCTGGGCGGCGTGCAGAATGTCCATGTCTCCGTACAGGAAGCCGGAAGCGAAATTGTTTTTCTAAGGCGCGTCGAACCTGGCAGCGCCAATAAAAGTTACGGAATCGAAGTGGCGCGCCTGGCTGGATTGCCGGCTGACGTGATCGCTCGTGCGCGGGAGATTCTGCGGCGCCACGAACAGAAGGAAGACAAATTGACGGAAGAGCTTTCGCCGGGCGCAACCGGTGATAAAGCGGCTTCGATGGCGCAACAGATTAGTTTTACTGCCATCGACGAATCCGTGCTCGAATCTCTGCGCGGTGCCGATTTGAATAAGCTAACCCCGCTGGAAGCGATGCTCCTGCTGGCGGCGCTGCAAAAACAGCTTTCATGACCCAGCGCAAAAACTCGATGCTGGTGCTGGGCATGATGTCCGGAACGTCCGCCGATGGCATCGACGTGGCTCTAGCTCGTATTTCCGGACACCCACCGAAACTTTCGGCGAAGCTCGAAGGCCATCACCACACCGCCTTCCCTGCTGCGGTGCGCAAGGCGATTCTGCGTTTGGCCAACGGAAGCCCCACAACTACGGCGGAAATCAGCCAATTGAATTTTCTACTGGGGGAAGAGTTCGCTCGAGCAGCCATCTCGGCTTGCAGGTCCTGGCGCGTCCCGCTGCGAAGGATTTCGCTGATTGGTTCGCACGGTCAGACAATTTATCATCAAGGTGGGCCTTCTCCATTCTTGAACTATCCACGCCTACCCTCGACGCTGCAAATCGGGGAGCCCAGCGTGATTGCCGAGCGCACCGGCATCACAACCATCGCGGATTTCCGTCCCGCGGATATGGCCGCCGGAGGCCAGGGCGCTCCTCTGGTTCCCTTCGTTGATTATTTGCTATACCGCCATCCGAAACGGGCCCGCGTGGCATTGAACATTGGAGGAATCGCCAACGTCACCGTAATTCCCGCGCATGCAAAACCGAAAGACGTATTTGCCTTCGATACCGGCCCGGGCAATATGATCGTGGACGCGCTAGTAGAACATTTCACGCACGGCCGGTCGCATTACGACAAAGATTCGCAAATGGCCTTGCGCGGGCGCTTGCTTCCAAAACTTTTGACCGAGCTAATGGACGATCCATATTTTAGAAGACAGCCTCCCAAGACAGCAGGGCGAGAGCAGTTCGGCCAATCGTACGCGCAGAAAATGATCTCCTGGGCCACAAAACGTCGCGCGAAATCCCAAGACGTGGTGCGAACCGCGACCATCTTCACTTCTCTTTCCATCGCGAGCGCATTTCGGCAATTTATTTTGCCCCGAACCCCGGTACACGAAGTGATCGTCGCTGGTGGAGGCGCGCGCAATTCGCTGATGATGGTCTATCTCGCTGCGATTCTCGGGCTGCCCGTCATTTTCTCCGGCGAACTTGGTGTGAAGCCCGAGGCCAAGGAAGCCCTGGCCTTCGCCGTCCTCGCTTACGAGTCCTATCACCGTCGCGCGAACAATTTGCCTTCCGCCACGGGGGCAAATCATCCCGCCATCCTCGGGAAGCTGGTGCATGGACGCGCGCGCTAACTTTCGCTTCCGCATACTTGCGCTCGCGCTAATTATTTTCAGTATCTCGGCCGGCTGCGCTTATTTTCGCCCGGCTGCTGATCCGAATACCGTGGTGTTCCTCATCGAGTCCTCGCCAACGAACCTCGACCCTCGCATCGGCGCGGACGCTTACTCCGCCCACCTCGACGGCCTGATTTTTTCCAGCTTGGTGGCTCACGACGCGCAAATGAACGTAATCCCCGACCTCGCAGAGCGCTGGGAAACTCCCGACCCACTCACTTACGTCTTCCATCTTCGCCAGGGCGTAAAATTTCACGACGGCCGCGCGCTCACCTCCGCCGATGTGAAGTTCACCTTCGACTCAATTATCAGCGGCGCGGTGAAGACTCCCAAGCGCGGAGCATTCCGTCTCGTCACTTCCACCGAAGCTCCCGACGCACTTACGTTCGTCTTCCACTTGCGCGAACCCTACGCATCATTCCTTTTCGGCCTTACGAGACCGAGCGTCGGTATCGTCCCACGAGATTCGGATGCAGAGCTCTCGCAGCGTCCCATAGGCAGCGGACCCTTTCGCTTCGTCAGCGCCATTCGCGACGAGGAAATTGTGCTCGATCGTAATCCTGATTATTTTGGCGGCGCTCCGAAAATCGAGCGCGTGCGTTTTCGTATCGTTCCGGACGCCATCGTTCGCGCGCTCGAATTGCGCAAAGGCTCGGCCGACGTCGAAATCAATTCGCTTCCGCCTGACATGTCGGCCACGCTCGCGAACGTGCCCGGTCTCGCGGTGGAAGAACAGCCCGGCACTCCGCTTGCCTACATCTCGTTCAATTTCGAAGATCCTATTCTCGCGCACCGCGAAGTGCGGCAAGCTCTCGCTTACGCCACCGATCGCGAATCGCTCGTCAAATACCTGCTCCACGGCCAAGCGCGTCTAGCCGCGAGCCTGCTGCCGCCAAACCATTGGGCCTTCGATCCGGAGGTCACTCAATACGGCTACGATCCCGCGCGCGCCGAGCAACTCCTCGACGCAGCGGGATTCCCTCGCGGAGCCGACGGCGTCCGTTTCCATCTCGCCTTGAAAACTTCCACGGATGAATCCGTACGCCTCACCAGCGCAGCGATCGCCGATCAGTGGAAGCGCGTGGGAATTGCTCTGGACCTTCGCCCGCTCGAGTTCGCCACGTTTTTTTCAGACATCTCGCGCGGAAGCTTTCAGCTCTACACGCTGCGTTGGATCGGCGCTAACAACGATCCCGACATCTTCGAGTACGTTTTCGGTTCAAAGAAGATTCCGCCCGACGGAGCTAACCGAGGCCGGTATCGAAATCCGGCGCTCGATGCCCTGCTCGACAGCGCCCGCGTGGAATCGAATCAAGAAAAGAGGAAAGCGATCCTGTGGCAGGTTCAGAAAATCGTCGCAGAAGATGAGCCTTACATCAACCTGTGGTATCCGAACAATGTCTGCGTGCACCGCACAAGGCTTACCGACATCGTGATCCCGCCCGGCGGCGATTACGAATTCCTTGTTACCGCTCGGTTGCAGTAGGCTTTTCGCGCGGCTATATCTACGAAGGCGATCCACTCTTCAGCGCTTTCACAATTTCCTCTTCCGGCAACGCACCTTCTCGCGCCAAGGTCCAATTGTCGCCGTCGATGCGCACGATGGTCGAAGCCAGCACCGCTCCGGTATCGCCCGCATCGAGAATCAGTGGCAGACAATTTCCAAGTTGTTTCACGATTTGCGCCGCATTTGTGCAGGATGGGAAGCCGGAAAGATTCGCGCTCGTGCCGGTTATCGGGCCGCCGACTGCTTCAATGATCGCGGTCGGAATCGGCGAATTCGCCCAGCGCAAAGCCACGCGTCCGCTGTTCCCCGTAACTTTTAGCGGAAGCCGGTGCGTCGCCTCCACAACCAGCGTCAACGCCCCCGGCCAGAATTTGTGCGCCAGCACCAAAAAAATATCCGGGACTTCGCGCATGAGCGTCACCGCTTGCTCGATCGAACTCACCAGGATGGGAAGTGCTTTCGTTTCCGGTCGTCCCTTGGCCTGAAAGATACCTTCAATCGCCGCAAGATTAAACGGATCGGCCGAAAGTCCGTAGAAGGTGTCCGTAGGAATGCCTACCACCTCGCCGCGTTTGATGAATCCGGCGGCATAGTCCACCACGTCACGTTCCGGCGCTTTGGAAGATACTTTAAGAACTTCGACGGGCAATTTTCACTCGCGGGTTACGCCTTCATCTTTGGCAAACTACCATAGCCGCACCCGCGCAAGCAAGCCGCCCCGGTTTTTTGCAGTGTCCTACAGCACGCAACGAACGGCTCCGACAAACCCCGCCGTTCTTCAGGGGGCCGGAGCTTCAGCTCCGACAAAAAATCGGCCGCGCGCAGCGCCTTTCTTTCGCGGTGCAGTTCCCGCGAGTTTTTCCGCAGCACCCAGCCCGTCGCGCCGTCAGCCCCCGGCGATGGCGCCGACGATGAGAAGCGGTTCCCTTCCCGAGGCAACCTCGTCCGGCAGCGGAGCGTCCAGCTCCTGATGCGAAAGGTCTTCTCCGCATGCGAAGAATCGCAAGAAAGGCCGGCGCTTTTGCGTGATGTGATCGCGTATCGCTCCGCGCAGCATCGGATAGCGAGCTTCGAGCGCGTCGACCACCGAACGCTGCGTAACCTGACCTTCGATATCGAGCCTTACCTCCCCGCTGATGTGCGCGAGCCCGCGAAGGTGCGACGGAAGCTCGACTCGTATCATGGCAGTGTCTGCACCTCGACCGAAAGCACGCTCGGGAAATCCCGGACAATGGGTGCCCATGTGTCACCGGCGTCGGCCGACGCATACACCTGCCCGCCCGTCGTGCCGAAATACACGCCGCATTTATCAAGCGAGTCCACGGCCATCGCATCGCGCAGCACGTTAACGTAGCAGTCGGCTTGCGGCAGCCCCTTAGTCAGCGCCTCCCACTCGTTTCCACCAGAGCGGCTTCGGTACACGCGCAGTTTTCCATCCGGCGTAAAGTGTTCCGAATCGCTCTTGATCGGGACGACGTAAATGGTTTCCGGCTCGTGTGCGTGAACGTCGATTACGAACCCGAAGTCGCTCGGCAAGTTTCCGCTGATCTCCCGCCATAGCTCGCCGGCATCATCGGTACGAAGGACGTCCCAATGCTTCTGCATGAAAAGCACATTCGGTCGCGAGGGATGCATCGCAATATGGTGAACGCAGTGCCCGACCTCGGCCGTGGGGTCGGGAATGTACTCGGAGCGTAGGCCGCGGTTGATCGGTTTCCATGTTTTCCCGCCGTCGTCTGTGCGGAA
>JBAVQA010000090.1:0-9683 GCA_049693595.1 Candidatus Acidiferrales bacterium
AAGGCAGCTTCCACGCGCAACAAATGATCGACTACGGAACGAAAGTGGTCGGCGGCATCACACCCGGCAAAGGCGGCACCAAGCATCTCGGCGTCCCAGTGTTTAACACCGTAGCTGAAGCGGTGAAGGTTACACACGCGGACGCTTCTGTGATCTTTGTTCCTCCGCCGTTTGCGGCAGACGCGATTCTCGAAGCCGCCGATGCGGGAGTGCCTCTCGTCATTTGCATCACGGAAGGAATTCCCACGCTCGATATGGTGCGCGTGGCGGCCGTGTTGAAGGATTCAAAGACGCGCCTGATCGGCCCCAACTGTCCCGGGATCATTTCTCCGGGAAAATGCAAAATCGGAATCATGCCCGGTTCGATCCATAAGCAAGGTCACGTCGGTCTTGTCAGCCGCAGCGGCACGCTGACTTACGAAGCCGTAGATCAGCTTACTAAGCTCGGCATTGGCCAATCCACCTGCATCGGAATCGGCGGCGATCCCATCATCGGCACCAGCTTCCTGGACGCTGTGCGCATGTTCAACGAAGATCCTGACACGCACGCCATCGTGTTGATCGGTGAAATCGGCGGCAATGCGGAAGAAGTCGCCGCGGAATACATCAAGAAGCACGTACGAAAGCCGGTTGTCGGCTTCATCGCCGGCCAGACCGCGCCTCCGGGACGCCGCATGGGCCACGCCGGCGCAATCATCAGCGGCGGACAGGGAACTGCTGCCGACAAATACAAGGCGATGCGTGCCGCCGGCATTCATACGGTGCAGAGCCCGGCGGAAATCGGCCACACGCTGGCCGACGCGCTGGGTAAGACCGGCGGAAAATCGAAGTCAAAGGCCGCGCCGAAGAAAAAGTCCGCGGTCAAGATCAAGTCAAAGAAAAGGAAAAGCTAGCAGGCCTTGGGCCGTATTTTCCCCACGACAGGAGAGAGACAGAATGGCAATAGAGCGAACACTTGCAATTATCAAGCCTGACGCGGTTGGCCGCGGCCTAACCGGGGAAATCCTGAGTCGGATTCACGCAGCGAAATTTCATATCATCGCGATCAAGACTCGGCGACTTACGAAAAAAGAAGCGGAGGGATTTTACACCGTTCATCGCGAACGGCCGTTTTTCGAGGAGTTGACCGAATTCATGAGCACGAGCAAAGCAGTGGTAATGGTGCTCGAAGCGGAAAACGCCATCGCGAAATGGCGCGACACCATGGGCGCGACGGATCCGTCCAAAGCTGCTGCCGGCACGATCCGGAAAGAACTTGGCGCCAGCATTCAGCACAATTGCACGCACGGATCTGACGCAGTGGAAACGGCCGCTTTTGAAATCAGCTATTTCTTTTCAGGCTCGGAGTTAGTTTAGAAGTTACGGGCGGCCCAAATCTTCAGGCATCGAAGCTTCGCCGATTTACGCCGCCCGCTTATACCTGCTTCAGTTCTTAGGAAAGCCCGGGGAAGCCTCCACTTCTAGAATCTGTTTGGTGTGCCGTTCGCTATGCGCTCCGATAAAAATCAGCCATTCGTAGGCGTCCATGGATCCGAATGGGCCGTCGCTAACGTGCTCGCGAAGATCCGGCGTGGTCTTCAAGAATTCGATCGTTCGCGCTCGGCTTTTCAGGAAATGATCCAGGGTCTCAGCGGGTGTCCATCGTCCTGTCGGAACTAACGGCGGCGGGGCCTGCCTCTTCTCGCTGCGATCGGGAGTCATCTGGAGAATCATGGCATCGATCTTCGCAAAATCGCGATCGGGTGCGCCCGCAGGTCCGCTCTTCTCGGTGTTCTCGGCCGCTCCAAAAATGTAGTCCTCGGCAAGTGTGATGTGTTCGAGCGTTTCGGCCACGGACCACTTGTCCGGCGCAGCCTTGAATTTCCACTGCGCTTCTGAAAGACCCTTGGTGGCCTCCACGATCGCGTCGCGAGTTTGTTCGAGATACTTCACGCCCCGATCGCGGTCGGCTTGCGTTAGGGCCTGGCCAAACGTGGCTGAGCCCAGGCAAACGGCTGCACACATGATTAGTAGTGCCTTCCTCATTTGATTTCTCCTGGAGTGAATTCTGGTGTTCGTTCGCTACGATACGCCCTGCTTTGCCGATGTCAACGGTTATCGGGCTGACGCGCGGTCGACGGAAAAGCTCTTCTTCTTGTTCCCGTTGTTTCCTTCCGAAAGCTTTCGCCCGACCAGTCGGGTAGAATAGCGCCCGATGGACTCAGTCCGCGAACTAGGTAAATTCCTGCTCGTCGCCGGCATTGTCCTGGCTGCAGCCGGAGCGCTCTTGATGTCTGGTTCGAAGCTGCCGTTCCGCTTGGGCCGTTTGCCCGGCGATATTGTCGTGCAGGGCCGCAACGGTGGTTTTTATTTTCCGATCGTGACTTGCATCGTCGTCAGCGTCGTCTTGACGCTGCTGATGTGGGTCGTCAATTTTTTCCGTCGCTAATGCCATGAGCCAAGCGAATCTTTTCAACTTGATGCCCGAGCGGCGCGTGTGGAAAGTCAGCGAGCTGAACGCGCGCATATGCGAGCTGCTGGAAACCACATTGCCGGACATTTGGCTCGAAGGCGAAGTGTCCAACTATCGCCCGGCGCAGTCAGGCCATTTGTATTTCACGCTGAAAGACGCGAAGTCGCAAATTCGCTGCGTGTGTTTTCGCGATCAAGTTCGCGGTCTGAAATTTCGTCCCGAAGACGGATTGCACGTCACCGTGCGTGGCGCGCTCAGCGTGTACGAACCGCGTGGCGAATATCAGATTTACGTCAGCCACATCGAGCCGGTGGGCGCCGGCGCGCTGCAAATCGCTTTCGAGCAATTGAAGAAGCGTCTCGCCGACGAAGGCTTGTTCAACGAAGAAAGAAAAAAGCCGCTACCGGTGCTGCCGCGATGCATCGGCGTTATCACCTCTCCGGCGGGCGCAGCTATTTTCGATATCCTGCGTGTCCTGAAGCGGCGATTCTCGAACGCACACGTGATGCTCTACCCGGTGCAAGTGCAGGGCGACGTCGCCGCGCGCGAAATTGTGGAGGCTCTGCGGCATTTCAACCGTATGAAATCCGTGGAGGTGATTATTCTCGCGCGAGGCGGCGGCTCGCTCGAAGATTTGTGGGCCTTCAACGAAGAAATAGTGGCGCGCGCCATAGTCGCATCTGAAATTTCGGTGATCACCGGTGTAGGCCACGAGAGCGATTTCACCATTGCGGATTTTGTCTCCGACGTCCGCGCTCCAACGCCTTCTGCCGCCGCGGAAATTGTGGTTCGCTCGCGCCAGGAATTCGAGGACCATCTCGCTGAGCGCTACCGGCATCTCGTGCAGCAAATGCGCTACCGGCTCTCGGAATTGCGCCATCGCTCTCGCGATTTGCAAACGCATCGAGCCTTCCGTCAGCTCGAATTCCTGGTGCGGCGCCGCCGGCAGCTGG
Organism: Candidatus Acidiferrales bacterium; assembly: GCA_049693595.1. Taxonomy (GTDB): domain Bacteria; phylum Acidobacteriota; class Terriglobia; order Acidiferrales; family UBA7541; genus Palsa-295. Next base: position 3,406 of record JBAVQA010000090.1, read on the forward strand.
TGGACGAGCTGTCGTCATCTCTCGCCGTCGGTCTGAGGGGAAAGCTTGTGGCCTCGCGGCAACGTCTTGGTCAAGCGAGCACCCGCATCGCTTCGTTCGACCTTCGAAGCCGCGGCCACGTGATTCGACGCCGCATCGAACGAGTGCAAAACGCGTTGCAGGTTGCGCTGAACCGTGTCGTCCTGCGCAAACACCGCCGGTTTACCGCCGCTCACGTGCAATTTGCCGCGCTGGACCTGCGCGCGCGCGTGGGGCGCTTACGCCGAAGACTCGACCAGCGCTCCACGGAACTGCAAGCGCGTTTGCTGCGCGCGCTAGTGAGCAAGCGCCGCCGCCTGGAAGCCGCTGCGTTGCAGCTTGAAGAGCGCAGCCCGTTCCAGCTCCTCGAACGCGGTTACGCCATCGCTTACGACGCCGCTGGAAAGGTGTTGCGCTCGCCCGACCAAGTCTCGTTGGGCGACGATATCTCGGTGCGCATAGCCCGCGGCGAGCTCGGCGCCACCGTCCGCAAGAAAAAAGTATCGGAATCGTAATAGCTACGAGCTATTCGTCGTCGGAAGCGCTGCTGACTTTTAGCACGGCCAGGAATGCTTCCTGAGGAATGTCCACGCGGCCTACGCGCTTCATGCGCTTCTTCCCCTCTTTTTGTTTTTCGAGGAGTTTGCGTTTGCGCGAGATGTCGCCGCCGTAGCATTTGGCAATCACGTTCTTGCGAATGGCGCTGATGGATTCGCGGGCGATGATGCGGCTGCCGATCGCGGCTTGTATGGCGATCTCGAACATCTGCCTGGGGATGAGCTTGCGCAGGCGCGAGACCAGGTCGCGTCCGCGATCGTAGGACAAATCGCGATGGCAAATAATCGTCAATGCATCCACGGGTTCGCCACCCACCAGCACGTCGAGCTTGACGAGATCGGACTCGCGGTACCCTGATAAGTGATAGTCGAGCGAGGCGTACCCGCGCGAAACGCTCTTCAGCCGGTCGTAAAAGTCCAGCACGATTTCGTTCAACGGCATTTCGTAGGTGAGCATGATGCGTGTCGGCGAGAGGTACTCGAATTTCTTCTGCACGCCCCGCTTCTCTTCGCAGAGCGAAAGCACCCCGCCGACGGATTCCTCGGAAGTAATGATCATCGCCGTCAAAATGGGTTCTTCGATTTTCTGAATCGAAGTGGGCGGAGGAAATTTCGTGGGGTTGTCCACTTCCATCACATCGCCGGCCGTGGTGGTGATGCGGAATTCCACGCTCGGCGCCGTGGTGATCAAATCGATGCCGAACTCGCGCTCCAGGCGCTCCTGCACGATCTCCATGTGCAGCAAGCCCAGGAAGCCGCAGCGAAATCCGAATCCCAGGGCAGTGGAATTTTCCGGCTCGTAGAAAAATGCAGCGTCGTTGAGCTGCAATTTTCCCAGAGCGTCGCGCAGCAATTCGTAATCGCTCGCGTTCACAGGAAATAGCCCCGCGAAAACCATGGGTTTAATCGCTTCAAAGCCCGGAAGAGGAAGCGCGGGACGATCTGCTTCAACGACGGTATCGCCCATGCGCGCATCGGCTACGCGCTTGATATTGGCGACGATGAAACCGACATCGCCCGCAGCAAGCTCGTCCAAGGCGACTGGTTTGGGAGTAAGCGCGCCGAGCGTCTCCACTTCGTAGACTTCGTTGTTGGCGCAGAGGCGAATCTTCATGCGCGGCGCGATGCGCCCCTCCATCACGCGTACCAGAACGACGGCCCCACGGTAAATGTCGAACCATGAATCAAAAATCAAAGCCCGCAGCGGCGCATCCGACGAGCCTACCGGCGGAGGCACATGTTTCACGATGGCTTCGAGAACGTCCCCAACGCCTTGGCCGCTCTTGGCGCTGATGAGCAGCGCATCTTCGGCCGGAATCGCCAGAACATTTTCGATCTGTTCCTTGGCGTATTCAGGCTGGGCGGCAGGCAAATCAATTTTGTTGATGACTGGAATGATCGTCAGGTTGTGGCGTGATGCAAGAAACGCGTTGGCGACCGTCTGTGCTTCCACGCCTTGGCTTGCATCCACTACCAGCAGAGCGCCTTCGCAGGCGGACAGCGCGCGAGATACTTCGTAGGAGAAATCCACGTGGCCGGGTGTGTCGATCAAATTCAGCCGGTACTCGTGACCGTCTCGCGCGGTGTAATGGAGGCGGATGCTTTTCGCTTTGATCGTAATTCCGCGTTCGCGCTCGAGGTCCATGGAATCGAGCACTTGCGCTGTCATTTCGCGCTGAGTAAGCGCGCCGGTCAGCTCGAGCAGACGGTCGGCCAGCGTGGATTTGCCGTGGTCGATGTGCGCTATGATGCAGAAATTCCGGATGAACTGGGGATCCATGGCTCTTTTTGCGTCGCGTGCGGCCGCGTAAAGCGCGATTGTCTGCGCGCTACCGCCGCGTCCTTCAAACTGTCGAGTTTGCCATAGATTCACAAGTCCGGCCACCGCCAAGGCATTGAGCGCCGCAATATTGAATCCAAAGCTATCGGAATAACTCACGGATTGCCTCCGCGAGCCCATTGTCGTAGGCTGTAGAGAGTTTCGGGTTTCCTTCGCCCGTCGGGATCTAACCAATAATTGTCGGCGGAGTTGACCGGCGCCAACTTGTGCCGAACAGTGCTCAATAAGAAAGTCTGGATTCCAATTTAAGTTTGCAATACATTTCCATACCCGTGAACTGGGAGCGGGATTGGTCGGAATGCACCCTAAATTCGCATGATAAAGAAAATCGCGCTGACCTCACCGGAACCTTCGAATTGATCACCCTGTTCCAGACCGCCGAGCCCGAGAAGTCCAAAATTCCGTTAATCCTCGGCTATAGCTTGTCGATTGGGTGCCTGATATGGGTCCTGCACGACTTCCACATCGTCCAGGCAATGAAGGAGCTTTCAAACGTAGACTGGAAATGGGTGCTGGTCGGTATGGGTTTCGATGTATTGAGCTATGGCATGCAAGCCCTCCGCTGGAAATTTTTGCTGACGCCCTTCAAGAAAGTGCCCCTCACGCATGCGATTCGGGCGGTCTACGCGGGTCTCTTCGCGAATCTCGTTTTTCCTTTGCGGCCGGGCGAGCTGCTTCGTTGCTATCTCATTTCCGATTCCGAAGAGATCAGCATCGGGCGCGTGCTCGGGTCAGTGGGAGTAGAGCGCCTCATCGATCTCGTAATCGCCACTGCTTCACTGGCGGTCGTTTCGCTGCTCGTCCCCTTGCCGCGGCGATTCGAGCGTGTGGCTGACACGCTTGGAGTTGTGACCCTCGTTTTACTCGCTATCATCGTGCTGATGATTTTTTATCTCGAGGTAAGGCTGGGCAAGGATCCTACTTTGGGAACAGGAACGCACCGCCTGCCGGGGAAAATGATGCGCGCCCTCCTCGGATTGCACGCCATGGGAACCGCGCCAAGTTTTTATGCGGCGGTGCTGGCATCTGTATTCATGCCGTTATGCCAAGTGATGGGGTTGTGGGCCATGATGAAGGGATATCACCTTACGCTGCCTTTCCTTGCCGCAATCGTCGTCCTGCTCATCATCAATCTGGGCGTCTCGTTGCCGAATGCTCCTGCCAACATCGGCGCCTACCAATTTTTTTGCGTCCTGGGCCTCAGCGTTTTTAACGTCGAGAAGACGACGGCGACGGGCTTCTCGATTTTCGCCTTTCTGGCGCTCACGATTCCGTTTATCTTCCTGGGATTCGCGGCGCTTTTGCGCAGCGGGCTGTCGCTTAAATCCATGCGCGAGACCGTAACTCATTTGCCCAGCGGGACTCGTGGCTCCGCGCAGTGCCCAAGCTAGCATCCCGTCCTTTCCGAAAAACCTGATATCAAACCGTTTTTCTTTGCACGCCCCTTGGATTTGATTGTGAGAGCGGGCAGCCGTCCGTTATATAGTGGTAGTTCGGTGGCGGCAGAATAGGTGACGATGGCGATTTTCGTAACGGAAGCATTTAGCGGACTTTCCCAGCAAGCCCGTGAAACTCGAAACACGCGCGGACTTCCATGGCTCAGGATTTAAACAAACATCTCGACCGGGCTCGACGCAACCTCGAAAAGAATAAGCTCCGCGAGGCCGTGACTGAGTATCAAGCCGTCCTGGAAGAGGCCCCCGCTCATCAAGAAGCTCTGCAGGCTCTGGCCGATATTTATACCCGCCTCAACGAGCCGTCCGTAGCCGCGCAATATTATGGGATTCAGTTTGACCGCCTAATCGAGGCGGGTGACGGCGCTAAAGCTTCGGCGGTTTTTGTGCGGTTTCTTCGCTCCTTCCCTCAGCCTGCCGACCGCCTGATGCGTTATGGCACTTTGCTCCAAAAGCAAAACCGCCCTTCGGAAGCCATTGAACAGTTCGGGTTGGCCGCCGAACTTTTTCAGCAACAAGGGCAAGGGATCGAAGCGTTGGCTTGTTATGAAAGCATGGCCGTGCTCGACCCCGAGAATCCGGCGCGGCATGCGGTTCTTGGCGAACAAGCCGAGCGCCTGAAACATGCGGATATGGCCTCGCGAAGTTATCTGCGGGCCGGGCAGCTCATACAAGCTGCCGGCTCCCTCGATGCGGCGCTCGAATACTTTGGCCGCGCTCACCAGCTTTCCCCTCAAGATCGCAGCGGCACGCTGCTCTTTGCCGAAGCCAAGCTTCGAAAAGGCGACGCGGAAGGCGCCGTGATGCTTCTCGATCCCATCTCTTCAACCACGAGCGACGCGAATTTCCTGGCGCTGTACGGTGAATCACTCCTTCGGACCGGAAGGCTGGATCGAGCGAAGGAAATCTTTGAGTCGTATTACAAACAGAAACCCGATAGTTTCGCGAAACTATTTGAAGTTGCCGGAGGCTATCTGCACACCGGCCAGGATGCGAAAGCGGCGCTGCTGTTGATGCAGACCAAGGAATGGATGCGCGCGACGCGCAAGGAAGTGGAGCTTTCGGAACAGATGGACAGGCTCGCTATGCAGTACCCTTCTTCCATCGCATTATCGGAAGTTGTCGCGCGCCTTTACGAGGAACTGAATCGCGAAACGAAATATTTTGACTCACTGGTGCGCCTCTTCGATTTATATCTGGCGGCCGGCCAGATGAAAGAAGCTTGCGACGCGCTGGAACGTCTCGTCGATATCGACCCGTACGATTATCGCAACCAGGAGCGCATCGCAAAACTCGAAGGCAAGGTCGATCCGGCGTTCTTGCAAAACATTCTCGCGCGCGCGGCCAAGTCCGCCACCATTTCCACTCGGACCGACGGTTTTACCGGTGCAGGAAGAGATCCATCCGAGAACTCGGGGTCCGTACCCGAAGAGGTGCGCGCGCAGCAGGCGCTGGAGGATCTCGTCGTGCAGGTCGAGATTTTCCTGCAGTATTCCTTGCAAATGAAGGCCGTCGAGCGGTTGGAACGCATCGCCGAACTATTTCCGGGGGAAGAAGAAAAAAATGAGCGCCTGCGCACACTCTACGAGCGCGCGAATTGGTGGCCGAAAGGTGCGCCGCGGAAGGCTGGCGCCAAACCCGCTGTGCCAGTCGCGCCGCCCGCGGAGCCGGTGAGCATTCCTTCCGTTGTGGCGCCCACGGCCGCGGAGACTCATCGTGACCTTGCCGCCATTGCTGAGATCAATAGGCTGATGTACCGCCAGCCGACACCGCAAGAAGTTTTATCAACTACCTCTTCTGAAATCGGAAAGCATCTTCACGTCTCACGCTGCCTGGTTGCGGTCGGAACTCCGGGCGAAGGGCCGCAAGCCGCAGCCGAGTATTCGGCAGCCGGGCTCTCATCAATAGGGGCTTCTCGTATTTTCAGCATCGTCGGATTATTGTCGAAAGTATCGCCGGATTCTCTCGGTGGAGTTGAACTTCAGGCCTCCACTACTCCCGCGCTCCGCGAATTAGGACTGGAGTCGGCGCTCGGGGTTTTGCTGACGGATAAGGAAACGCAGGTGCCGTCCGGAGCCCTGCTGGTCGGCGACGCGAACGCGAGAAAATGGAAACCGAACGAAAGTTTTTTCCTTCAAGCCGTGGGCGACCAACTCGTACTTTCGGTAAGTCACACACGTTTGAGGTCGCTGGTCCGTTCGCTCGCCGTCGCCGACCAAAAGACCGGGCTGCTGAATCGTGGTTCCTATATTGATTGCCTGCTCGCTGAATCCAATCGTGCGAGGGCGCAAAATAGTCCCCTTTCGCTCGTGATCATCCACATCGATCGTGGTGGCGAACTGCTCCGCCAGCATGGTGACGCCTCCGTCGAAAATTACATCGAACAACTCGCGCGCACTCTTTCTTCCG
>JBAVQA010000091.1:0-19605 GCA_049693595.1 Candidatus Acidiferrales bacterium
CGCTGTGAGGGGCGCCAGTGAAAGCATTCCGCATATGAGCAGCGCCTTTAGAAGAGTCTTCATCGTCAACCCTCCTGCCACTGGGTTTCGCCGTGTACCGCAGAGGTTCTTCAGGTACAGATTACTCCAGCGGTCTGTAATCTTTCAATTACTAAGACGGTGCAGAGATGTTCCGGGTTACCGCGGATTAACGGGGCGAACGGCATTGTGCAGCGGCTCGCCGCCTCTTTGCGGGCGCTACAAGGCAACGGCAAGATGCCGGGCCTGCGGGCAGGCAGGCGTCACGAAAAACAGGTCGGAGCGGTTCGTTGAGGCTGGGCAGCGCCACAGCGGGCGCAGCATGCTGTGCCCCTACGGGACCTCGTTACGGCAACACGCGTCCGAGCTGAACCGGTCGCTAAAATCACGAGAGCCAGCGCGACGCCTGCCTGCCGACAGGCGCTGCGAAAGGCACCTGCAAAATCATGTTCACCGGCTACGGCGTTAGTCGCGGACGCAAGTCGGTCTTCCATCGTGGTCAGTGGCTTGATGCTCTCCCGCTGGGCATGGTCCGGAGTTAGCTTGGCGGTCGCGTTCTGCATCGCGATCGCGCTGAGCATCGCGGTCGCGCTGTGCGTCGCGGTCACGTTGCGCGTCTCGGTCGCGCTGAGCGTCTTGGCCTGGCGCGCCTTGCGGTCCGGGCTGGCCTTGCGGTCCGGCGGAGCAGCCAACGGACAGTAGGACTAGAAAAAACGTACTCATAATCAGCGATCTCTTCATTGCGATTCTCCCTTGTACTGCCGCGCGCGCAAATCGATGCCACTGCGGACGAGTGCAACACACAACGAGAATAGTAACGACAACGCGTGGGTCGCCGCTGTTCCAATTCGCACACTATTCAAATGAGGTCGCGGGCGGGGAAAAGGCTGAGTTGGCTGGAATGAAGGAAAAAGCGCATTAGTTGAAGCACCGCCACGAAAAGCGTTTCTAAATGCCACGGCGGATGTTGCGGATACACACCGGGAGCGTTCGGAGCTATTCTGTGACGGACCGAACCGTGTCGGCAGGCATCAGGCCGACGAGGCATTCATGCGTGTAGGTGGAGCAGGTAACCCAAGTGCGGCGCAGCAGCTTGATTTCTGTTGAGTCGGGGAATGTGTTGGGGAATTTGACGGCGCGAATGTCGGCGGCGGTTGCGCGCAACTCGTCCGAGCCAGTGATAAATTTAATCGCGTCCACGGTTGGGCCGGGTTTGAGAACCACCCAGGCTTCGCCGTTGCCGTCAACATTCCCCGAGTTTTTGAACTTGATGCCTGCGTCTGCGGCGCGCTTGATTTTTTCCGCGGCGACCGTGGCATCAAGGTCAGTTCCGGGAGGCAGAAGGACTGCAAGGCGCGGACGGGTTTCGGGAAATGGATTAGGCTTCGCGAGCGTCAGTTCGTACTGAAGAACGGCATCCGCCTTGCGGCCCTGTTTCTCGTAAATCTGGCCGAGGTGGTCGCCAACCGCGGTGCGTTCGCACAATCCCCACGCGGCGGCGACGAACTTTTCGGCCACGGGCAGGTCGCCTTCGTGGAATTTGATCCAGCCCAGCGTGTCCCAATATGCGGAAATTTGGCACATGCGCCCCGTGTCGACCATGGATAGGTTATCAAGATCAAGCGGCAACGTCTGCGCGGAAGCCGTCGCGATGGCGGATTTGACGAGCGTCTCGGCGCGGTCCATCTGCACATTCATCTCGCCTAATGCGTAAGCAATGTCATTCTGAGTGGACGGACCGGGGGACATGTCCAGTGCGCGTGCAAAAGCCTTTTCCGCTTTTTCAGGCTGGCCCGTTTCTGCGTAGGCATGTCCAAGGTTGACGACGACTCCGGCGTCGTTCGGTTTGGCCTTGGCGGCAATTTCGAGTTCCGGGGCCGCCTTATCGTACTCCTTCGTTCGCATGTATAGACTCGCAAGAAAGGGATGGACGTATTGATCGTCGGAGTCGATTTGCAGTTGCTTTTGGAGCTCTGGAACCGCTTCGTCGTATTTCCCTTCGTGATACAGGACGATTCCCAAATTACGGTGGACGGAAGGGTGCGCGGCATCAATCTCGATCACTTTGCGGAAACTGGCGGCAGCTTGCGGATATTGTTGCAACCGCATGTATGCGAATCCGAGCTCGTCGAAGGCCCAACTGTTGTGAGGGTCGCGCGCAGTGGAAGTTTCCAGGAACTGGACTGCTTCGCGGAACTTGCCGGCTTTGAAGGCGCTGACCCCTGAGGCGTACGACTGCCGGGCCTGTTCCTTGTCGGTGAGAGCGGGGGTCGGCGAGTCGCTGGAACCTGCCGGGGCAGTGGATTTCTCGGCGCTGGAGGCTGCGTCGTCCGGCTTTACCACATGAATCAGATGCTTAAGCCCGTCGATCACCTGGGTTCGAAACTCGGTGTACTGCGCGACCTGATCGGCTGGGATTTGCGAGACGAGTATGTTCAAGTCCACCTCCGCGGAGAAGGTGTTCGCGTCCATTGATCCGTCGCCGGTAAATTCGCCGAAGTCTTTCTTGACGTGCACGGGCTGAAAAGTCGTGACAGACTTCTTCTCCGGCAAATCCATTTTTGCTTTGAAGACAAACTCCTCCGGCCCGGAAAGGGACAGGGGTTCCTTCGCGGATGGCGCGTTGGGAAGGACTTTGGAAATAATGTCATCCACATCCGACGCAGAAAATGTCGGTTTAGGAGACGTATTATTGATGGCCGGCTCTTTCTGGCTCATGGTCATGTGAAGTTCCATGCGAAAAGGTTTGCTAGTGTCGAACGGATCGCTCGCTTTGAAGTCGGTGATCGCAATATCGGTCTTTGGATCGGCCTGTCTCGCGCCGGCCAAAAACATTTGAGTGAGCTTGGAAGCCGGCATCGCAGTCATGCCCAGCCGCATAAGCACTTCAATGTCTCCGCGTGTCTCAAACGCGAGTTGCAGATCGAGTTTCTTTTCTTTGAGGCTGCCCGTAACTTCCACACCGTAATATTTCGCGAGTTGAAGTTTTTGCGGAGTCTCTTTCAGCTCCGCGGGCTGCTGCGGAAACACGACCAAAGCCTCTTTGCCTCGTAGCTGGGGAAGTAGATATTCAAACGGCGCCACCTGGGCGGTGGAGTCGAGCCAGATGTCCTTGCCGCCGAGCGAGACGAACGTAATGGCGTGATCGAACTGGAAAGGCGTGGGGACGTCGCGGTCGATCGCGTACGTGCTGTTGATTAACGCCGTGGAACTGTGAATGCCTTCCGCTTCCAGCAGGGCATCGAGCAGCGTGGCTTTGTCCTTGCAATCGCCATAACGGTTGGCGAGAACTTCCGCCGCAGCGTGCGGTTGGTAGCGGCCCATGCCGAAAGACAAGCTCACGTAGCGAATGTTTCGCGTAACGTACTCGTACAAGGCTTGCACCTTGTCGAGATCGGTTTTTGAGTCCTTGGTTATTTCGTCGGCCCGGGTTTTCATCTCCGGCGTGGGCGCGCGACGGTCGCGTTCGAGGTTCGAATACCAACTGCCGACTTGCTGCCAGTTTTCGAAGGAACTCAGCAAAATGTTGCGGGACGGCGCGAGCTGCACTCCTTTCAGCAGCGCTGCGGGATCGAAACGGCGTTTGGGATCCATCAGTGGCGGCAACGGAGTTTCCGCGGCGTGTCCGGTGGTCGTCTTCCACCTATATATCTTCCGGTCGCCATCGATGCGATTTGTCGGCGTAACGTCGGCCGGGCTCTCAATCTTGATCTCGCGATTTGCCGGCACGTTGAGTTCGACTTGCTCGTCGAGGCAGGGCGCGTCGTTAATGAACTTCCATGATTGCCAGAACTGCCCTGGCGTAAGCGGTTTTTCCAGCGTGTTCAGGCTGTCGTACTCCAGAATGTCCCCTGCCGAGAGTCCCCTGACCGTGACGTGCTTCTGCCGCGCGTCGCTGTACATCGGAGCTTGTATCGCGACGGGAGCGCTAAGGTCCTGCACGGCGTCCGGTCCGGTGACGATTATTTTGCCATCTGGCTTGATCACGCGGACGCTAACAACGTCCAAACGTTCGTTCGCGCTGTTATAGTTGAGAACCAGCTGTCCGAGTTTTTCGACGCCCAGGGAAGACTGAACTCTTACGCGAACTTTCCTTTCAAGCGTTCCAGTACCGTCGTTTTCGTAGCGCAGAAATCCACGCACAGTTTCGTAGACGTAAGGTTCACCGGATGTGTCCGCGGGTTTCGCCGCGGAAGCATCTTCGGAAGGATGCGAGCTGGCGGGCCGTTTCGCGGCTTGTCCCGAAGCAATGCCCGGAAGCAGGGTGGCGAAGGCCAGGCAAACTGCGGCAAGGCTTAGAATGTTGGGCACGGGGCAAGATGATAACCGCAGCTGCCGGTTTTTGCCATAGAGGGTTAGGTTGTGATGTTCCACATCGGTGCGGGCTGTTAATGCTTTGGCAGGCGAGATTTGTGGGCGTTTTTTGCGGCGGAGTTAGAAGTGGAACAGTGAATTGATTTGAGGGCGAACAGTATTGGGTCGATGGCGTGTGTTAACACGGGACTTACAGATTCTTTTCTCCGCGAGCGCGCGGGTCTGCGAACGGCGCTTCTCGTGCTCTATACCAGCTGTTCCCCCGCCAGGGAACTGCAAACGAAGACTGCAGTTCGCGGGTCGGCCAAGGAGAAAGACGCTAATGGTTAAGCAACAGAAAGAGCATGGATTTTCGTTAATCGAATTATTGATCGTTGTGGCCATCATCTTGATCATCGCGGCAATTGCAATTCCGAACTTGCTTCGCGCGCGTATCGCGGCCAATGAAGCTTCGGCAGTGGGGTCGGTTCGCACGCTCGATACCTCTGAAATCACTTATTCCGTGACCTACGGCACCGGTTTTGCGCCTTTGGCCAGTTTAGGCGGCGCGATAGGTTGCGTGGCCGCACCAGCAACGGCGTGCTTGATCGATCCGGTTTTGACCGCCGGTACGAAGACAGGCTACACCTTTGCGGCAGTTGCGGCGAACGGCGCAGGCACCATACTTTCTCCCTTCCTGGATTTCGAAGTGAACGGCACGCCGATTTCAGTGACGACGGGTACGCGCGCGTTCTGCTCCGATCAATCTGGTGTGGTGAGATACAACACGACGGGCACAGCAATCGGCACGGCCGTGGGAAATTGCGCCGCCGTAGTTACCATACTTCAGTAGTCAAGACGGTAATCGCGACGGTAGTCACGCCCCGGTCAGCAGTCGGGAAGTGTTTCGGGCGCGGTGAAGTGCGATGCGGTTGGGGGACCTCCATGGGGATGCGCCCCAACGAACGATAGGCTGGGTCGCGTAAGTCTATTCCGACTTTTCCTTCATCGCCTTTAGACTCGCTTTCACAAGTTTCTTTACCAATGTCACTGGTACCGGTTTACCGATTGGGAAGCTAACAATGGCTTTCGTCGCAGCATAGCCTGCAAGCTCCTTCCGATGTTTATGTATTACTGAAGGGACCACATGTATGCGTACGTGCGGTTTCTTGAAGCTGGACCAGGCAAACATCCCGTCGTAACGATCAATTCCTGGATGGGAATATCCGGGCATTTGGAAGTAATCGGTGCGTTCAGTGGCGCCAGGCGCTACCGCGCGTATGGCCGCTCTGATCTTCGCCAAATCGCCTCGCGCATCTTTTGGACACCTTGCTATGTATTCATCTACTTTACTGTTTTTATGTTTTGTTGCGGTTGCGCTCTCACTGTGTCGTAGTGTTTTGTTCATCGCAAGCAAGAGGTTAGATGTTCCTGCACGCCCTGCGTCCGATCTCGGGCCGCAGGACGGTGACCCAGGCAGCCATGCCAATGACTGGCATGAGCGTCTTCACAAGAGCCGGGTCGCGAAGAGTTACGATCAAACCTGCCAACAGGCACGAGCCTCCCATAAACAGTGCAGCCCAAGACGGGCTGGGCGATTCTCCTCTTAGCCGCGCGTTCAACACGTCCGCGCCGACAACCGCGAGCGCCAGTAGCAGCGGCCCAGTCAGAACCAGCCATCCGGATCCCGCTGCGCGCGCCGCAACAAACGTCGATGCCACGATCCCAACTGCAACAAGGATGCTGGGGGTAAGACCTCGCCAATATTTTCGTGTCATGCCGCTGCCTCCTCCGCCGTTTGTATGCCCTTAACGTGTCTTCGCTGAGGCGATTTTCCCGCATCAGACAGCTTTTGGCAACGCCTCTGCGGGCGCTCGTAGCCAAGCCAAGCACAGCCGGAGTTTTTGGTGTTCGCTCAGCGAGACGCGTGACGGTTTACTCGGTCACGCCGTCGTAGACTTCGGCGGCGTCCATGCGCAGCGTGCCGTTGTCGTCGAAGATCAGGCCTCTGAAACGGATGAGGCTGCCTGCCGCAACCGTACCCGTGTTCAGCATCCGAGTGCTGGTGTCCACGTAGACCGAGATGGTCGTTGGGTTCGTCAGGTGCGGGGGCGGAGTGTCGCTCGTGTAGTTTTGCAGCACCGGAATCAAATCATAAGGAGCGAGAGTGACGGTATAGACGGTGAATCCGCCGTCGCTTGAAACTGAGAAGACCATTCCATTGAGCGTCTGCGGCACGAGCGTTATCGTGGTCGTGTCCGGGATGCCCTGCTGGCTCGTCGATCCAGGCGTAAAGACCGTAAGATTTTGACCTTGAAGCAAGGTGGTGGCGCTGAAGGTAGCCGGGAAGGGAAGGCTCGCTACATTGGAGAATTGTTGGGAAATGTTGAAAACGGTGGCGCCGCTGGATTGATAAAGACCTACGCAAAAGGGATCGCTGGTAGTGCAACCATCAATTTGAAGTGTAACGGTCTCGAACGCGCCGGGCGGGAATACTGGTTGGATGAACGGGCCAATGCCCGCTGCAGGGGCTGTTAGATCGTCCACTTCCACTCGTGTGGCGAGCAAGGATCCGTCGGACTGAATGGCGGCGTCAAAATTCACGAGCTGGTTTGCCGAGAGCGACGTGAAGGCGGCTATTCCCTGAAAGGTTGTGCTGGTGTTGGAATTGAGCGTCAACAAGAAACCGTCCGGCGTTTGCGCGGTAAAGCTGCCGGCATTCGCGTTGAGCGACATCACCTTCCCTGCAACTCCGATTACTTTTCCGTCGGTTTCATCAGTGGGTAGAGCAGCAATCGAAACTGGAGTCAGGTTGAACGTTGGAGATATTGTGTAGACGGCCGGAGAGGCCGAGGTTAGCGTGAAAGATTGCGACACTCGCAGGTCCAAAGACAGGGCCATCGCGGATCCGGTTACGACGATCGGACCCGACAGGTGGACTGTAGTAGTCCCTGTGCCTTGTGAGCACAAGCCCTGGGCAAACGTGGAGGTAGTGACGCTGCCGGCAACGAAAGTGACGTTGGTGAAAGAGCAGCCGACAATGGTGACGGTGGCCGTGCTATACGTCCCCTGCGGAACAGCGACCGCGGGCAACGGTTCGGAAGCTCCGTTCAAGTGCATCCATTCAAGGTTCGCGCTGGAATCGCTCGCACCGGTGAAAATGGTGACGGGTGTGCCTGCGCTGTTGGTGAGAGAGATGCTCGCAATCGGTGCATTAAACCCGACCAACTGATCGTTCGCCGTGCTGGTCAGCAGCACAACCACTTGCGTGTTTCCAACCGGCGGAGGCGTGCCCCTATGCGAACTTGAACCGCATCCCGCGAGAAACACGCCGAAAAGGGCGATGGTAAGAATCGACGGAAAAATACTGGATGCTTTTTTTTCGGACACGAACGGCTTACACGTCTTCATCACGCGGTCCTCCAATTAGAGTTTCCAGGGAGTACTTTAAGGGGAGAACTTGCCGGACTGCGGAACTTCAACCCGTCCGCTCTTGTGACCCATGGAGTGTAACATCAGTTGAATTCAAAGATAAGTAATTGTTCAAGGCTTTCGCCGGTTGCGGCCGGATTTACAATCCGCAGCGAGGGTCGAAGCGTCTAGCGTAGCCGGAATTTTACGGTGATCGAGGTTTGGACTGGAACTGGCTTATCGTTGAGGAGGGCGGGCTCGTACTTCCACGTGCGCAGCGAATCGAGCGCGGCTTGTTGCAGCAGCGGCGAGCCGGAGACTACTTTGATGTTGGTGAGCTTGCCGGTGATGTCAATCACGGCGTTCACGGTGACTTCACCTTCGATTTGAGATTGCTTAGCCATGGCCGGATAATTCGGCGCGGATTTGGAAACGAGCTGCGCCTCCTTCACGCGACCGCCCGTTGGCAGCAAAGCCGAGAAGAATCCTGGGATCGCTCCCGTACCGGGATTCGAATTCGCACCGGTCATACTGGGCGGCGCTTCTTTGCCGAGCAATGCGGATGAACGTCGCGCTACCGGCGGGACGACCAGCGGCGTGCTATTGTTCAGCATTTTACGCGCCAAGATAGACGTTCGCGACGACAGCTGGGCAGTGCGCGCGTTATCGCCATACTCGCGAGCTTGCGTGCCTGGAAAGTTTTCGGTCTTCGCGATGACGGGAACTCCTGGCTCGACCGAAGGCGCGCCGGAGCTGGAATTGCTTTCGAGTGGCGCGCTCTGCGCGGCGTTCGGCATTAGCGAAATGTCGGGCGCTTCCGGCGCCGGATATGCCTGAGCCCTTGTGTCAATCTGCGGCATTCCGCGATGCAGCAGAAACATTCCCGTCGCGCCCATTAGCAAGAGACAGGTCACAGTGACCCACGCGAAAACCATCTTGGGCTTCGGAGAAAAATTACGGTCCGCCCCGCTTAGAGCAACCACCTGCCCCGGCAACGAGCTCAAGAAATCCCGTATCCAAGAACGCTCGCCCGCGCTCTGGCCGCGCTGATGCGCATGTACCAGCGCCGGCGCCAAGGTAGGCGTGGCAAGCTGTGCCAGTCTTTCCGCCGAAGGAATCTGTTTTGCGCGGCCACCGATCGGCCCCATTTTGTTTCGTGCAGCCGGGAAGCGAACCGGCGAAGCAGTCTTGGCGTTGGCAAGAATGTTGATCATTTCCGGCGAGTAAGCGTCGTTCCAGAAATCGTCCGCGTATCTGTCCGCTGCTGACGGCGCGGGTGCCGCCGCCAATTTCATCGTGCCCTGCGGAACGTAATCGCCCCAAAACTTATTGGCGGGCCGAAAAAACTCGACCTCGGCATATCCTTTCGTGTTTGGAAAATTTCTGGCCTTGACCACGCGGCAAGCGGCGACCTGATTGGAATCGCGATTCGTGACCATCATCATTTGGCCCGGAGCAACAGCGGACGACAGGCGAATCACCGCTCCGTGCGGAAAAACGATGACCGTGGACGTTTCCTCTGAGAATACTTCGATGCGTCCAAACTGGCCCGAAGAAAATGCGCCGCGCCGCGAACCCCACACTCCAACGGGGATCTCAAGTACTCCGATCGGAACCTCATCAGCACGCGCCTGCTCGGGCTGCGATGCCGATGTTTCCGCTGGCTGCGCGGATGATTGGATGATTGATTGCGTTCCCGATGTTGGCGCTATGGAATCTGCTGATTGCGGGACTGGATCGTTTGATTGCGCTGCCGTGTCGAGTGCCGGTATGTCTGCCTCGCGTACGCACAAATCCAACTCATTCAGCAACGATTCCGTTGCCGCCGGCGTCCCCGTCGTTCGCAAAACACTTTCCCCCAAGCTGCCCGCCTCTGCAAAGTGCGATTGAGCAATCTTGTTCCGCGCCCATAAAATTCGCCATAGTACTTTGCTATTCTTGCTATTGCAGCGATGGAAACATTGCGCGGCTGCGCGAAGGCTGCGAAAAGGTTGCGAGAACATCATGGCGAGCACTGCGAATATCCGTTTTGCCGTTCAAAACGCGGGCGAGGTGTCTGCGGTCCTGCTGCGGCCGCAGGGGGCCGAATCTTTG
Organism: Candidatus Acidiferrales bacterium; assembly: GCA_049693595.1. Lineage (GTDB taxonomy): Bacteria > Acidobacteriota > Terriglobia > Acidiferrales > UBA7541 > Palsa-295. The sequence continues at coordinate 9,817 of JBAVQA010000091.1, forward strand.
TTGGTGCTGGCGCATGGCGCGGGCGCCGGGATGAATCATCCGTTCATGCAGTCGCTTGCGACGGAACTGGCAGCTGTAAAAGTGGCCACGCTGCGTTTCCAATTCCCGTACATGGAGCAGCAGCGAAAAATTCCTGACAGGCCGCCGGTGCTAACGGCTACGGTTGTCGCTGCTGTGGATGCGGCCTCGAAAGCGGCTCCAAACCTGCCGGTTTTCGCGGGAGGGAAGTCGCTCGGCGGTCGGATGACTTCTCTCGCTGCCGCAGAACGCGGCTTGGGTGTAGTTCGCGGGCTGATCTTCTTCGGCTTCCCGCTGCACCCGCCGAATCAGCCCGGAACGAAGCGCGCGCAGCATCTGCGCCTAGTCAAATTGCCGATGCTTTTCTTCCAAGGAACGCGCGACAAGCTCGCCGATCTCGATTTGCTCCGCCCTATCCATGCTGAATTGGGTTCGCTCGCGTCACTGCATGTGATCGATACCGCCGATCACTCCTTCCACCTACTGAAGAGCTCAGGCAAGACCGACGCCGCTGTTCTGCAGGAAATCGCCCGCACCGTCAGCACGTGGACGCAAGCCTTCAGCCGCTGAGACTTCGATTGGCGCGTGGTGCGTTTGGATTGATAAGATAAAACCATGGCCACAAGAAAACCTCAGCCAAAAACAATCGCCGCGTACATCGACGCCGCCCCCATGGAGGCGCGAAAGAAACTGCTCGAAATGCGCGCGTGCATTCGCAAGGTTGCGCCCGGCGCGAAAGAAAGCATCAAGTGGCGCATGCCTGCCTTTTCTTATCGCAGGATACTGGTGTTGTTCGCCGCGTTCGAACATCACATCGGCTTCTATCCCACGCGCTCGGCGATGAGCGCCTTCGCCAAGGAGCTTTCGAAATTTGCCACGGGTCGAGGATCGATCCAGTTTCCACTGGAAAAGCCGCTGCCCCTAGCTCTGATCCGCAAAATCACCGCGCTCCGCGTTCGAGAGAGCCTCGAACAAGACGGAAAATGGAAAACGGGCGGCCGGACCGCGCCGTAATTCGCGGGCGCTCCGAACGGCGCAGAAATATTTTGCGTTTTGCGATGATGGATGTAATCCTCCCACCGGAGAAAACCGACCATGTGTTTTTCTGCAACAGCGAATTTTGTCGGCAGCACGGCTTTGGGCGCGGTTGGAGTCGTCACGTTGACCAAGGTGAAGCACCGGCGCGAACTGCTTTTCGCGTCGCTGCCGATTCTTTTCGCCATTCATCAGTTCATCGAAGGATTCGTCTGGCTGGGCTTGGATGGCAGACTCTCGCCCCAGGTGACGCACGACATGGGCGCGGCGTTCATGCTCTACGCGCAGGGGCTGCTCCCGCTGCTGTTACCGCTTAGCGTTCTGTTGTTCGAACCTGACGGAAAAGGCCGCAGGCGCATGCTGCCGTTAGTGGCGCTCGGCGGAGGTACGACGCTTTATATATTGTGGGCGTTGACCGCCTACCCGACACAGATCTTCGTAAAGCAAAACACCATCGTGTACATCAATCAGGCCACGAACAACACCGCAGTTGCGATTCTGTATGTGATTGCAACGTGCGGCTCGCTGTTTTTGTCCAAGGTCAGGCCGATGGTGATCTTCGGCCTGGCGAACCTCACGATTCTTCTGGTCGTGATGGCCTTCAAGCGCTACGCCTTCACCTCGCTGTGGTGCGCGTACGCCGCGATCGCGAGCGTCATCATCCTAGCGTATTTCTGGCGAACCAGCGCATCCCGCCCGCTGCGCTACGCCCTGCCTTTCTGAACGCAACTTTTGGTTTTCGGATCTACGCCGGGCGAATGTCGGAGCGGTGCTCAATTTGGAGTGCGGCGGCTTGCCGCCGCTTTGCGGACCGATGCGTCTAGAAGAATGGCTGCATGCTGCCGAAATTCCCAAACATTCAACTTGCCATCGAAACGTGGACGGCGCATAATCCGCCACCGTTGGTCGAAAACTCGCCAAGTCAAATTCAAGGAGAATACATGAAACGTATTTTGTTGCTGCTCGCTGCTCTTGCCGTTTCTACCGTCGCCACCGGCACGCTGAAGGCGCAAACGATGACACAGGCAAGTCCTTTCCTGGGTACCTGGAAAATGAACGTCGGAAAATCCAAAGTTACCGGCATACCGATGCCAAAGAGCTTGACGCGGGAAGTCGTGACCCAAGAAGGCGGCACGAAGTTCAGCTACAAGGGAGTCACCGCGAATGGAAAGCCGATCGACTACAGCTTCGTCACAAACTACGACGGCAAGGATTCCCCAATCACCGGCACGGGAGCTCTCGCCGGCGCGGACTCCATCGCCATCAAACGCATCGGCTCCTACAAAGCTGAAGCCATCTTGAAAAGAGGCGGAAAAGAAATCGGCAAGTCCACGTCGGAGGTCTCAAGGGACGGAAAAGTTTCCACCATCACGGGAACCGGAAAGACGCCCGACGGCAAGGACTACAGCACCGTAACCGTCTACGACAAGCAGTAACGAACCGTCTCACGGGGCGGCACCGCGTGTATTTTGATCTTTCCCGCGCCCGCCCCGCTTCTCTCCAGTCCGTCGATCGGTCCGCAAAGCGGCGGCAAGCCGCCGCACTCCAAATTGAGCCTCCCCACGTTTCTGTGGAGAGCGGGAGCCTGCTCCCGCTTTCTCTGCCCAAACACGATGCCAGGCCCTACGCTCTTCGCACCAGCCAAACGATCAAACAGATAATCAGCAAGGTCCCCAGTATCCCGTATCCAAACATTTGTCGCATCCTCTGACTGCACGTTCCTCGAATCCAGTAACGGGATAGCTTCCGCTCGAAAGGGAAGCGAGCCCGTTATTTTTTCTTCCCTATCTTTATCTTCGGAAACTTTCGCCTCACTGCCCTAACCACATCCGCGTGCTCCGGCTTTCCCGAACTCCTCGCCAACGCATCCCGCGCGTGAGCAGCATCCGGAATCGGATATTTCCTGGCGCCTTTCTCCACGAAACTCGATTTCGGCAAACGTTTTCTAGCCGCAGCAGTTAGCTTAGCCATGGTTGTTTTTCTCCTCGTTCAAAGCTGATCCGAATCCGCGCTTGTGCATCATAACGGGTCTGGAGCCGTGCGGCATCGGGTGCATCAGGTAGATTCCCGATCAAGTTCCTGTACGGATTCCGGAAGGAGTAGCCTCGGCCCCCGCAATTTTCTGCGGCTGCGAAAGCACAAACTATTCGGAGACACTTCGGGGAATGTCTATCAACTTCTCGCGCGAATTCACGCCGCCGCAACCGAGCGTTATTTCGGCTGCGGTTGGTCCGATTTAGACGGAGCAGGTTTTGACTGCGATCTAGACGCAGGCTTGGACTGCGTTTTCGGCTGTGCCGCTGGCTTCGGTTGCGCCGCAGGTTTAGGTTGCGTCGCCGGCTTAGGTTGTACCGCCGGTTTCGGCTGCGAGCTTGGCCGTTGGGACGGCTGCGTCGTTGGTCTCTGCGATGGCTTGCTGTCGGGCGTCGGCTTCGCGTCGGGCTTAGGCCGCACCGCAGGCTTCGGCTGCACCGCAGGCTTCGGCTGCGAACTCGGCTTCGAACCCGGGCTTGGCTTCGGTCGCGGGCTGCGTGAGGGCTGTGTGCTCGGCTTCGGCTCCACCGCAGGCTTTGGCTCTGTGCCTGGCTTCGCACCTGGCGTCGGCCGCGTTCCCGGCTTCGTTCCTGGCGTTGGCCGCGTTCCCGGCTTCGTCCCTGGCGTCGGCTTTGCTCCCGGCTTGGCCGGCTCTACGCCCGGCTTTACCTCAGGCTTTGTACCCGGATTTGGCCGCGGTCGCGGCGTCGTGCCTGGTTTTGTGCCCGGCTTTGTTCCGGGCTTCGGTGTCGGCTTCGGTTGTGGACGCGTAGGACGATTGCCGCCGGGACGATTGTCTGGTCCCCACGGTTTGCTCGGACGTGGAGCGGGCCGTGTCGGCGGCCGATAGTTTGGCGGGCGATAGCCCCAATTTCCGCCGTATCCCGGACGATCTCGATAATAAACGGGACGCGGGCGATACCACCGGTTCGGCGGACGATACGGATTTCCTCCCCATCCTACCCACACGCCGTGATTGTAATACGCGCGGCGCGATCCCCAATTCCATCCCCAGCCGCCCCATCCCCATGGCCGGTTATCAACCAGTAGCGCGCCAATTCCAATGCCTACTCCGAAAGTGATGAACGAAGTGGCCACCACGCCGCCCGCCGGACGAATGTAAACCACCGTGGGATCGTAAACCGGCACGTACACGACTTGCGGATTTGCCGGCTGGATCACGTAAACCGTCTGCCCCGGCGAGGGCTGTTGCACTTCCACCTGGGCTTGCTCATTGGTGCGCAACGCGCCCGAAGCATACGCCTGCGCGCGCAATCGCTGGATCGAATCCGTCACCGACGCCTGGTCCGCCGAAAACGCCAGGCCAATCGCGGTGTAATCGTCAATGTTCTCCGCCATCATGGTGACCACTTGCGGAAAATTCACCAGCGCGATAAACGCCGGATCGAATCCCGCTGCTTGCGCCGCATCGGTCAGCGCAGTGCCGGTGAGGTCGGGGTTTTGTATCAGCCAATTATCAACGTCGAGAATTTCCTGCGGGTCCGTGCAAGCAGTAGTAATCTGCGCCAGCAGGGAATCGGGATACAGCGCCACCGGCGCCAGCAACTGGTCCAGCTGGGCAGCAGTGGGAGGAGCGACGTCGTCCTGCGCGCGAACCAGCGGCACGAAGTCTTGAGAAAATAGCAGTGCGATTAGTAAAACCACCGCCGTGATTGCACGTTTTCGTAGCATGGAATTCCTCCTCACCCCGTGAGTCTCCCGATGTGCGGGCATTGTAGCACTGTGCCGTTTGCGAGTGCTCGCGAAATTCTCAGCTACGAGGGTCTTGGTTTGAGCAGGAGGTACGAAAGAATCGAGAGCCCGAGAAGAATGCCGACGCTTGCGCCCAGGCTGAGATCGCTCGTAGCCGCATTCTTCAGCACGGTGAGGCGGAGCACGATCAGCAACGCGCAAAACGCCGGAACAAACCTCAAAATGCGAGTCTTGTTCAGCATCCGACCACCTTAACACATCCCATGACTGAGCGGTGGAAAGGGGAGGAAACCTCCGGGTGCGCTGCGAGCTTTTGGCCATATAATCCTTGCACGCAATAACTTTGCGAAAGAGAGGACTCGATGAAGAAAATTGTATTGCTGCTGTTGCTGATTCTGGCAGGGCACTTTCCAGTGGCGGCGCAGGAAGACGCCGTCGCAAAGACGAACTTGAAGGTTGGGGACGTCGCTCCGGATTTCACACTCCTGAGCGATAAATGGGAACAGGTAAAGCTCAGCGATTTCCGCGGCAAAAAGAATGTGGTCTTAGCTTTCTACGTTTTGGCTTTCACCGCCGGTTGAACCAAAGAATTGCAGGCCTATCAGGCTGATATGGCCAAGCTCGAAGCAAGCGACACAGTCGTCCTCGGAATCAGCATGGACAGTCCCGCTGCAAACGCCGCTTTCGCAAAGCAGATTAGCGTCACGTTCCCGCTCCTCAGCGACATGAACAGAGAAGTGATGACCTCCTACCAGATTTTGAAGCCTTACGATGTCAAAGGCCAAAAATTCCAGTGGGCGCAGCGCACCACCATCGTCGTGGACAAAGAAGGGAAGATCCAGCACGTGGAGCAAGGCGACAGCGCCGTGAATCCGAACAGCGCCGTCTCCATCTGCACCGGCTTGCACAAACCGAAAGAGGGAACCTAGCCACGGAATCCGCCGCGCAAGGATTTGACCCGGGGAGAACGATTAGCCTTAGCTCAAGCTGGCTTTTTCGTCATCGCCTGCGGCTACGGGCAAATCCTGCGCGGCAGGCTGATCTACGAGAGCTGGAATCTTCCTATAAGACATCGTTTCGAAGACCGCCATCGCCAAGGGTGGAACCTTTGGAGTTTGTTGTACAATCGCGGCGTGCTGAACAAGCCTGACACCGACACCCAAGGCAAACTCACTTTTATCGCCTCACGCCTGCAAGAACTGAACAACACCGCGTCTCAGATTTTGATTTTCCTCAGCTTCGCAATCGTCGCAGGGGTAACGTACTTGAACCCGGCGATGGATTTGTCGCGCAGAACCGCCGTGCACTGGGCCCTGCGATGGTGGATCGGCGCGATTTTCCCCACCGTGTTCGGAATCATCCCGCTGAAAGAAGTCAGAGACAGAGACGTTTTCTGGTACCGCTTCCTCTTGAGAATGAGATTGCTGCTGATGTGGTCTGCAATCATTTGCATTTTCATCGGCGCCATCGAATTCTTCAAAGCAGTCTAAATCGGCTGGAGCACAAGGGAAGTTGCTAACGAAAAAAGGCCGCGACGCCGGAACGTGTTGGACGCAGCGGCAATCTCCGTCAGAGAAACCTCGGTCTGGGAAGTCGTAATACGTGGGCTGTGGAGTATTTCCGCGGTTAGTCCGAGAATACTTCGAGGCTATTTCTTGGGTACCGTTGCGTCCTTCTCCGCTTCGATGGTCACCTGCACATGCGCCCCCGGTTTCAACGCCACTTCCTTCCCGTTCTCGTCTTTCAAAGTATTGTCCACGCGAATCTCTTTGTAAAGATGTTCGGCATTTTCAACCGAAATCTGCGCCTTCTCCGGCGCGACTACACTCCCCGGAATGATTTTTTCAACTGTTGCGGGTAGAGTCACCGCTGGCTTCTCTGGCTCGCTCGATTTTGGCATTAGCCCCCCCTGCTTCGTATTCCACCCTACCACACTAGCAGCCTGCGGTGTCGATTCGGTCGAGCTTCCGGTTACTAGTTCCTAGCGGGTATTCGATGCAGCCGGTGACGCGGGTACATCAGGGTACAGCCGGTCAAACTCCGGATCGCCATGCAGCATGGCTAGGTCAGGGTCGCGGCGCGTCCACACCGCATCCCGGAACCCTGCTTCCCAGGCTTTGCGCAGCGCATCCACCGCTTCTGCCTTTCTTTTCAAGTTGCAGTACACGCAAGCCGCGTTGTAAAGAATCGATGCTTCGTTGGCGCGCAAGGTGATAGCCATGTTGAGTTCTCGCAAAGCGTCTTCCGCACGTCCCAAATCGGCGTAGTCGCCGGCGACCAAAATGCGCGCGCGAGCGTCTTCAGGCACTTGTTTCAAGTGATTTTCGAGCGCTGCCATCCTCCGCTGGGTCAGGTTGGTCTTGGCTTCTTTTTTGCCCATGGCGCCAACGGAGTTCAAGACCGGCACGTAAACGTTGTAATCTTCGCCGCTCGCCTCGATGGCAATTTCCGCCACATCCACAACTTCCTGGTATCGCCCGGCGGCAAAAAGCGCCCGGCAGAGCAGGTAATACGCGCCCTCGCAGTCGCGCTTGCGTTCGATGGCTTTTTTCACCATGCGCACTGCTTCGTCATGCAGCTCGGCTGCGTAAAGAACCCACGCTTGGCTCACCTGCACTTCCGGCAGGTCCCAACGCAGTGCCAGCGCTTTCCCGGAAGCTTCCCGCGCGCGTTCCACCCACACCTGGTCGCGGCTGTAGTTGCAGTAGAACATGGCGCACGCATTGGCGCAGGCGGCGTAGGCCAGCGCGAAGCTGACGTCCATCGCCACTGCGTTTTCGAACATCTGCAAAGCGAACTCCAGGTCCTGGCGCGTCTGCCGCCGGGCGTATCGTTTGCCGCGCAAATAGAGATCGTAGGCTTGCAGGTTTTCCGTGGGCTTCACCGCCAACGCCTCAAGCTCCTGCGGGGAAAGTGTGATGCGCAACGCTTCGGCGATTTTCCGCGCCATTTCATCCTGCACTTCGAAAACGTCTTTCATCTCCCGGTCGAAGCGCTCCGACCACAGCGGAAAATCCGTGCGCGTATCCACCAGTTGGACGTTGATGCGCAGCCGCGCGCCCGACCGCCGCAACGTGCCGGTCAAAACGTAAGCCGCTCCGAGCTGCTGCCCAATCTGCGCCGGAGTCACCGGCTTGTCCCGAAACGCCAGAATGGTAGGCCGCGAAAAAGTGTTCAGTCCCCGAATCTTAGAAAGCTCCGTGATTACGTCCTCGGTGATTCCGTCGCGCAGGTATTCGTCTTCCTTCGACCCGCTCAGGTTTTCGAAGTAGAGAACCGCCACGGATTTCCCCATCAGCTTCGGGGCCGCGGGATCCGAATCGGATTTCTCTTTCGTGCGCCGCTTGTTCGGCTCCAGATCGCGCTTCAAGCGGTTGAGGTCCGTCTTCAGTTCCGTAGCCGTTTGACAACGCAAATTGCGGTCTTTCTCCAGCGTCTTGTCCAGTATGCGCACGAAATCCGCTGGCAGCGACGGATTCAGCTCTGCGGCAGGCTCCGGTTCGCGGTTCAGGATCGCGTCGAAGATCACCGCCGAAGTGTCTCCCTTAAACGGCATAGCTCCGGTGGACATCTGGTACAGCACGGTGCCCACGGAAAAAATATCTGTGCGCGCGTCCACCAACTGCCCGCGAGCCTGCTCCGGCGACATATAGGAGATCGTGCCCACGGCCGCGCCCGGGATGGTCAGCTCGTTATTGGCAGCCACCGTGTCGGACTGCGAGGCCGAAGCGCCCTGCGCCATCTCGCCCTGCCTCATCTTGACCAGCCCAAAATCCAGAATCTTCAACTCGCCTCGTTCGGTGAGGAAAAGATTCGCAGGTTTGATATCGCGATGAACGATGCCCTTGGCGTGCGCCGATTCCAGCGCGTCTGCGATCTGAATCGCCAGCGGCAGCAGCTTCTCCATTTCCATTGGCTTGCCAGTCATAATTTGGGCCAGCGTCTGCCCTTCGAGTAACTCCATCACGATAAAATGGCGCAGTTCGTGCCGCTCGATCGCATGAATGGTGCAGATGTTGGGGTGATTCAACGAGGAAGCGGCGCGCGCCTCGCGCTGAAAACGCTCCAGCGCTTGGCTGTCCTGCGCCGTTTCCGGAGGGAGAAACTTCAGCGCCACCCGGCGCCCGAGCTGCGAATCTTCCGCTTCATAAACCACACCCATGCCGCCGGAGCCAACCTTCTTAGTGATGTGGTAGTGCGAGAAAGTCCGCCCGACCAACGAAGCTTCAGAGTCCGCCATGAGCCGCACATATTAGATGCCCGCAGCGACCGAGTCAATGACCGTGGATGCATGCGCCAAGAGGGTGTTGTCCCGCGATAATCTTTGTGGAAGGCTTGCTCCCGCTTTCTACTCCCGGACGCGCCTTGCCGTAGCAACATCCCGTAGGGGCGCAGCATGCTGCGCCCGCTCCAGCACAGCCGAGCAACGCCACTTCGAAGCCCCCTCCCATTTTTGCATTCCGTCCCGAAGTAGAACTCTTCCTGCGCCGAGCGGCGTCTAACCCCAATTCCTTCTACCCCTCCGAAGATGGCCACACAAATGCCCGCACCAATACCTTGACCAATAGAGATATGCTTCCTCTTAGAATACTGTTGATCGAGAACGATCCCGCCATCGCCGGCAAGATTCGTACTGCGCTGTCTGCCGCCGAGGGCGAGCCGTTTGAGTTGGAGTGCGTTAGCCTCCTATCTGAAGGTTTCGAGCGCTTGACCAAGAGAGAAACTTCCGGTGTCTTGCTCGATTTGTCCCTCCCCGATAGTCAAGGCATTGCGACTTTCGAGAAGCTTTTCGCCGCCGCCCCCGACGTTCCGATTCTCATTCTTGGCAGAGACGCCGCGGCAGCCCAGGCCAAGGACGCCGTAAGCCGCGGTGCGCAGGATTATCTCCTGCCCGATCACCTCGATAGCTATTCGCTGCCGCGCGCATTACGTAACGCGATTGATCGCAAAGCGGTCGAGGATGCGTTGTATGTAGAAAAAGAGCGCGCC
>JBAVQA010000092.1:0-7862 GCA_049693595.1 Candidatus Acidiferrales bacterium
GGCCGATAGCGTAGGAAATTGCGACGCCGGTGAAGTTTGCGGCCACCAGATTGAAGACGGTGCCGGTGGTCCATATCGCCCCGCCGATCAGGCCGAGCAAATGGCCGCTGGTGGGGCCGCGAAAAAATCCGCCGAAGCTTACCGGGGCGCCCGCCAGCGGTTTCTTCATGAAATAAACATTCCAGATGAAGCAGGAGAGGAGAGCGCCACCGGTGAGGAACACAGCGATGCTGTAGGGCCCGAGCGTGTTTCCGTGCGTGAGAGCGCGAGTGGAGAAGGGAGCCCACAGGCCCATCAACACGCCGGAAACAACGCAGGTGACAATACTCTTTCGCGAGACTTCTTTACCCTTACTTACCTCGCCATATGCTTTGCCGTCGAGAATCACCGCGACGACGGCGCACAGCACCCCGGCCGCCAGCATCCTGACATCGCCCTTCTGTTGCTGAACGTAACTCAGGGCCACGCCGACCACCAGGGCGATGCCGATTGCGACGGGAAAGGCGGTGGCGAGTCCCGCCATATCGATCCCAGCGACAAGCAGGAGATTTGCGAGATTAAAAATCACTCCGGCGAGCAAGGCCCAGCCGATATTGGAAACGTCGGCGGCATGGACGTTGTTCAAGAAGCTTGACGAATCACTTCCGGAGCTGCCCAGCGTGAAGGCAAAAATCAGCGAGGTAACGAAAATTCCGACAGCGTAGTCCCAGTAGAACAGTTCGAAGCGGTAGTTCTTCACGCCTTTGAAAGTATTGGCCCAGGACCCCCAGCAGATGGCGCTGGTTATCATCATGATCAAGGCCAGGTTCGCGTCATGCGGCGTGAACATTGAAATCCTTTTGGCAGAGCAAGCGCGTGATGGATGCGCTGTGCAGCCGCTGCTTATAGTTCTCCCGCGCTACGCGCGTCAAGCTAAAAGGCAAACGGCGAATGCTATACTTCGCCGATGTTTCGTCGATTTCTTTTCTGCACGCTTCTCCTCGCGCTCGGAAGTTTTGCGGCGAACGCGCAAGAGCGTGCGCAACAGGAGCAGGAACTGGAGAGGCAAGCGTACGGAAAAGCGTCCGCGGGAAATTGGGCGGCGGCAATTGCGGGTTATGACGCGGCGCTGGGGATGTCGCCGCGCAACCTGGGCGCAGAAATCGGGCTCGCGCAAGCCTATCGTGGCGTGCACAACTATCATGAGGCAAAACGAGTGCTGGAGCGCGCCCGCGCTGAACATCCGCAGAGCGAGAAACCGCTTGCGGCTCTCGGCGATCTCGACATTGAACTGCAGACATATGACGCAGCGATAGCGCATTTGCGCGCGGCGCTTGCGATTGCACCTTCGGATGTCGAGTCGCGTAACCGGCTGGCCGTCGCTTACGAGGCGAAGGGAGATTTGGACAGCGCACTGGGGCAAATTGCGAAGGTTCTTGCGCGCGATCCCAAGAGCGCGCTTGCTTACTACACGCGGGCGAAAATTTATTCCGAGCGGAATCAGGACGGGGCGGCGCTGCCCGACGCGATGAAAGTTGTCGAGCTGCAGCCGCAGAATGCGCGCGGACGGTTGCTGCTGGGCAAGATTCTCTTGCGGGCGCCGCAGGGCGAAGGTCCCGAGCAAACCAAGGAGCGCTGCCGGCGGGCGATTGCGATGCTCGAACCGCTGCTTCAAGTGTCGGCGGGGGATTCGGAGACGCTTTTCCTGGTTTCGCGCGCATACGAATGCGCCGGAGCAACAGAGCAGGCGCAGAAAACGCTGGCGGCGTTTGAAGCTTCCTCGAAAAACGACCGTGAGGCGAAAGAAAACCAGACGCAAGCGAAGCACCTGGTGCAGCAGGCGAATGAGCTGGCACTGAAGAACGACTTCGCCGGCTCGCTCGATCTGTTGCAGCAGGCGATTGCGAAGGACGCCACATACGGCGCGGCGTATTCGCAACTGGCAAAGCTTTACTATTCAGCGGGAGACATTGATAAAGCGAGCGACTCGATTTCGAAAGCGCTGGAACGCGATCCTTACCAGCCGGATTTTCTCTACGTGCAGGGGAAGATTTTCGAGAAGCAGGGGAAGCTGGAGGAAGCACTCGGTGCTTTCGAGCGGACCACGATTGTAAATCCGAAGGAGTCGGATGCGTTTTTCGAAATGGGCGCAATTTACGAGCAGCGCGGAGAAAGGGAACGTGCGCTCGCAGCGTATAAGAAGGCTGCGACGCTGTCGCCGGACGATCCGGATTACCAGCGCGCGCTGGCAGCGCTTTCGGGACTTGCCGCACGGCATTGATTGCGTTCGCAGCGCGCGCCGGTGGAAAGCCGGAACGGTTTTCGCCGCATTCAGGGAAAGCAGGAGCAGATTCCTGTCTGCCGACAGGCAGGCCTCGCCTGCGCTCGCAATGACAGGCGGGGGAGAGGGTCGAGTTGAGAGTCATTTTAGTGATCCGGGTGGGTTGTGGCTGGGGGCGTGGGGCGGGTTAAGAGGTCTACGAATTCTTTGTAGAATTTTGGTTTGTCGAGGTCGTCCTGTATTTCTACTTCGCGTTCGCCCATGTGGGGGCGGGTGTCTTCGGACCAGACGAGAGTGTCGCCGTAGGATGCGCCGTGGTCAATTGAAACGTCGAGAAAGAGCTTTTTCCATTTCGTGATGATCGAAGGGTCGAGCCAGGCGACGGACGCTAGCTCGTCCCATAGATAATTGTCCTCGGCGTATTTGGCGGTGTACTGACCGGCGGGATACTGGCTCTTGCCAATCTGCGAGATTAAATCCTTGTCCATTTTTGTCTTCAGCGAAATATCCACGGTGGTTACGACGATGCGCGGCCAGGGCGCGTGGAGGACGATGCGCGAGGCTTCGGGGTCCATCCATAGGTTGAATTCGCGGCGGGGCGTCATGGTGAATTCAGGATCGTCGGTGTGGGGATTCAAACTGCCGCCCATTAAGACGAGCTCTTTGGCGAGGGAGGCGAACTGCGGATCGATGGCTTGCGCGAGGGCGAGATTGGTGAGCGGGGCGCCTTCGTAAATTGTGACCTGGTGAGGATACTGATGCACCACGCGCAGCAGAAAATGCGCGACGTCTTCCGTAGAAGCTTTTGTTGTGGGCGCGCCTTCGGGCATGGGCGGGACTTCCGAGGGACCGTGCACCGGGTAGCCCTTGGCAAAATTCCACGCGCCTTGATAGATGACCTTGCCGTAAAGCGCTTCCCACCGGGCGATGTATTCCTTGCTGTTCACCAGGGGAAAAGCCGCGCCCGGAACGACGGGAATATCGGTGCGGCCGATAATTTCGAGGAGGCGCAAAGCGTGCAGGACTTCTTCGTCGCGCCAGGCGTCACCGGTGGGGACGGTGATGCCGAGGACATCGGTGTCGGGTGATTGCACGAGGGCGAGGATGGCTTGCGTGTTGGTGCCGCCGGGGCCGGAGCAATCTTCATCGATGATAATTTTGCGTTTTTCCTGGGCTGCGAGGGGTGAGGCGGCGGCGACAACGGCAAGAATCAGGAGCGCGAAGAGAACACACTTTGAGAAAGTGCTGAGGGGAAAAGCGCGCTTTCGCGCGGGAGTTGACGGTGAAATGTCGTAACACCGATTGGTCGAAAGTTCTCGATTAGAACGGGGTGCCGTTGTTTGTTTTCTATAAGTTAGGAGGTGTTCTAATAAATGATGTTCTCGATTAGAAAGTACAAGATTTGAGGCGCGCTGGAACGCCGGCTGACGGTCAGGCGACAGGAGCGCCTCAGGGGACGCCTCGGCGACCAGGGTTGAAACCACTGATGAGCAAGCGAGCGTTAGGTCGGAGCCCTTCACTTCGTTCAGGGCGAACTGAAAGCTCCGACCCCCTAAAGAGCTGGGTATGAGGCTCAGTGTGGAGGCGGAGCGAATTTCCGATGCATCTGGCCCAGAGCGCAGGATAGGGGCGGAGCAACTTTCCGACACACCCAGCCTGTGGCGAGCGCTGGACTTCTTTGCGCCGCGACAGCCTGCCGTTCGTTTGTACTCCATCGTCATCATAGCTCCAGAATTACGCTAGCACGAGGAGGCGCGGTTTGGAAGGACTTGCGTGTTGTGGACTTTTTGATTTGGGGATGAAAATGAGTTAGGCGAGCGGGTTGGCGACTCCTTGCTGGGCTCGGCAGGAGGGTGGCGCGGAAGATACGCGCGGGAGGAAAAACAGCCCGGCAAACCGCCCGCCTGAAGGCGGCCGCTACAAAGGCTAAGCCTGGCCACCCATTGACGCGTCGCCGACCTAGTTCATGCGTCTGACTAGAACTGGAAGCGGGCGCCGAATTGGGCGGCGAACGCAGTGGCGCCAGGAGCGAGTTGATCAACCGTGCGATATCCGGGCGTGTTTCGAGGAGTCGGTATGGCCGTAAGGGACGGGCACACTAGATTGGTGAATTGCGCTGCGTTCACCGGAGTGCAACCACCCTGAGATGGAGGCAACACCGATTGGGCAACGGTTTCGCCGACGAAGCCAAAAACGTCGGGGTCGGAGTACAGGTTACTGGAATTTGTGAGGTTGAATAAATCGGCGCTTAAACGCACGGAATAGCGCTCGTTGATCCTAAAGTCCCTGGCGATGCGCATATCCCAATTGTAAAACGCGGGCTGGCGACCAGGGTATTCCGGCAACAAGAACGGCTTTCCATTGCCAATCTGAACTGTGGGCCGGTCGTTGTTTGAAAACTGATTGATAACCCCGTCGCCGTTGAGATCGATGTTGGAATAGGCAGGGTAGGCGAGGCCGCTATGAAGAATGAAGTTCGTGCTCAGACTGAAGCCCCAAGGGAGGTCGAAGACCATGCCGCCCTTGAACTGGTGTGTGATATCGAGGCCGTCGCGACCATAGTCCAAGTTCAGATTAAATGGATCCTGGGGGCCGTAGAATGTTTCGGTGTCGCGCTCGCTGGAAGCATTTGCATAGTTCCGGGACCAAGTGTAATTGGCGAAAAACTGATAGCGTTGGGAGAATCGCTTGTTCACGCCGAGCACAAATTCCTGGTAATTCCCGTGACCGAAACTGCCGAGTTCGCTTGAACTGAAAAGAGTGGGATCGAGGAAGGTCGGCGATGCGATCCATTGAGTGACGCCCTGTATGGTCTGCTGCGAAACAGTGCCTTCAATGAGAGTCCGACCTTGCGGGTCCTTTCCACCGGGGATGAAATTTCGAAACCAGTTTGTCGTACTGAAGCCGCCGGTTCGCAAATCCGTTGAATGGACGAAAGCATAGTTGGCGGAGACAGTCCAATTGTTGGTGAAGGAATGCTCCACACCGACGGTCAGGTTGGAAACGCGTGGGTTACGGAACGCAGGGTCAACGTAACTGATTGCTGGGCATCCCACAATGCTGTCGCAAAGGTCGCTGACCCCGGTGGTAAGAGTCGATGGGAAAAGATAGGGGAACTGCGCAGATCCTGGCGCCGTACCTGGGGGCGCGCAGAATGCGAAGAATTGCGATGGACAAAAAACGGTTGCTTGCTTCGAAGTGCCGATCGTCGGGAAGAAAATGAGCGGTGTTTGAGCGTAGTAAAGCCCCCAGGCGGCACGGACAACGGTCGGATGTTCGTTGCCACCAACGTTCCAGGCCAAGCCAACACGGGGACCAAATTGCGTGAAATCGTTTGGAACGCCCTGAGGAGGCGCAACCATCTTGCTGGAGCTGCCTTCGCCGATAAAAACTTCGTTTCCCGGAATTGCAGACTGCGGCTGAGGATTCGTAGTGCCGTCCCAACGGAGACCGTAGGTCAAGGTGATGCGTGAAGTGATCTGCCACTTATCCTGCCAGTAGAGACCTATGCCGGTCTGATAGTTATTTTTCAGTGTGTTGTCTTTGAAGAGGGCAGCCAATTGTTGCTGCTGGGTCGTTCCGGTTTGACCATTCAGCCCGAGTCCTTGGATGAAGAAGAACGGGTTAGGGGGACCGACGGTAGTCGGAACGCCCCCGGTATTGACAGCGCACCACGGGTTGGTGGAGAGGGGGCCTGGCTCAAAATCGCAAAGGGTGTTGAATTCGTACTCGCCCGAGCTCCAGCCGGCAAAAATGTCTTTTCGATCGGTAAACGAATCCACATCGCCACCGAACTTCATGTCGTGTCTGCCGAACGAGTAGGAGAAGTTGTCGGCACCCTGGAGCTTGCCAGCATCGTTGTTGCTTGGAAGGTAAAAACGCTGTCCAAATGACAAACCGGTTTGGTTGATCAAGATTTGGGGCGCGTCGTTGAAAATCGCGTGGCGCTTGCGAGTTTCGCCGCTGACCTCCACTCGGATTTCGTTTACCTTGCGACCGAGAACGCTGGTGAGAGCAAACACGCCGCCGATACCTTGGTTCACGAAATTCTCGGCAGTACCGATGGAATAAGGAGTCTCGGTTTGTCCCTGGCCACCCGTAAAGCCGTTAGTATGGTTGCGGCTACCGAGGCCGCGAATACTGAAATGATTGGAAGGGCTGAATTGGTAATCGTAGTGGCCGAGCAAGGTAAAGAAATTCTGATATTGATTGTGCTCACCGTTAAGGGCTCCGATGGTCGGCACACCATAGCAGGCCGGCAAGAGGGCTTCCCCTACAGCACCCGCTGCGCAACCGGGCGGCAGGATGTTGGAGGTACCTAGCGTAGGCGCGCCGATGATCGGACCTGCTGATGCCAAAAACGCCGAACATCCGGGAACGGCAGCGGTGCAGAAGACGGTATCGAGGGGACCATTTTCGCGCTGAATGTCAGTGGCGAGGAAAAGGAATTGGCGGTCTTTGTGAATGGGGAAGCCAACGGAACCGCCGAACTGATTTTGGTTGTCGATGTTGGAAGGCTCGCCGAGGCCGTCATCCGCGGTGAGGTTGCCGCCGCGATAATATTCGTGGGCTTCGCCGTGGACGGAATTGGTGCCGGACTTGGTGACGACATTGAGCAAGCCGCCCGTTGCGCGGCCGAATTCGGGAGCGAAGCCATTGATGACCACTTGGAATTCCTGGATGGCTTCGAGAGGAACGGTGAGGTTTTTGGTTTCGAGCGAGCCGAAATTTTCGCCGAAGTAGTTGTTGGTTGCGTCCGCGCCGTCGATAACCAAGCCGCTGTAGTCGCTCTGCTGGCCGCCGAGGCGGATTCCGCCACGCAATCCAGGAACGACCTGGGCCGAGGGAGAGAGAAGGGCCAGATCGCGGTAATCGCGGCCGGGGAAGGGGAGATTCTCGACGCTGGTGGAGTTGAGCAACTGGGTGATGCCGGCGGTGGTGGTGTCAACGACTGCGCCGCTGCTGGCGGTGACTTCGATGCTTTGAGACTGCGTTTTCAGCGGCATGGAGATGTCGAGCTGAAGGGAAGCGCCGACGTTGACGACGATCTGCTTGACGGTGGTTACGGCGAAGCCGTCGGCGACGGCGACGATGGTGTATTCGCCGGGAGCTACGTTATCGAAAGAGTAGGTGCCGTCCGTTTCGACAGGCAATTCGCGACGAATGCCGGTGGAGGGATTCGTCAGCGTCAATTTGGCCGTGGCGACGGAGGCGTGAGAGGTGTCAAACACGGTTCCGCGAATGGCGCCGTTCTGGGTGTTTTGCGCTGGTGCGAGTCCAGCCAGAACCAACGAGAGTGAGAGCAGGACAGCTATTAACACGGCCTTCCAGATTTTCATTGCGACTCTCCCGATGCTAGACGACATTTCAGACGGGACGACGGTTCTTCTTAAAAATTGCTAAACGCGTTGCGGTTAATGGATCTGAAGAAGGATAGAAAAGACGTTACTTGGCAACATGTCGCCCGGAAATGCGCGCGAGCCCCATGATCCGCTTTTAGGACGTGAACGCCACCCAAGATGGGCGGTAGGCTAACGCTCGTGCTGCGCAGAGTCAACGAAAAACTGGCGTTACGCGCAAAGATTTCCACAGCGAGAGCGCA
>JBAVQA010000093.1:0-2480 GCA_049693595.1 Candidatus Acidiferrales bacterium
CCAAGAAGGCGGCTTCTACGGCTGGCCGTGGTATTACATCGGCGGAAACGAGGATCCTCGATTAAAAGGCAAGCATCCGGAGTTGAAGAATAAAGTGATCGTGCCGGACGTTCTGCTGGAACCGCACAACGCTTCGCTGGAATTAACGTTCTATGGAGGGCAGCAATTTCCGGAAAAATATCACGGAGGTATTTTTGCAAGCGAACACGGTTCCTGGAACCGGTCCGTGCGTACGGGCTACGAAGTGGTGTACGTGCCTAGTAAGGATGGTAAGGCAGGCGGAGAGTATGAAGATTTCGTTAGCGGGTTTGTCACGCCCGACGGAAAAGTGTGGGGCCGGCCGGTGGGAGTTGCCGTTGCTAAGGATGGTTCCTTAATGGTGAGCGATGATGGCTCGGACTCGATCTGGAGAATCAGTTATGCGGGAAAATAAGAGAGTCACATTGCGTGCGATCGAACAAATAAGAACGGGGCGGTCCTGGCATCCTGGACGTGTGTTTTTCCTTGCTGTTTTTCTGCTCGGGGGATGCACGGTCGGGCCAAAGTACGTGCGGCCCAGCACAGACGTTCCCGCCGATTACAAAGAAACCAAAGATTGGAAGGTAGCGCAGCCCAGCGCCGAGTCGATAAAAGGAAAGTGGTGGGAAGTCTATCAAGATCCGCAGCTCGATACTCTGGAAGAGAAAATTGACGTCTCGAATCAAAGCCTAAAGTCAGCCCAAGCGCAATTCCTGCAAGCACGCGCAGCGGTCCGTATCTCGCGGTCGTTTCAGTTCCCCACTGTGACAGCCGATCCCTCGGTCGCGCGAGACCACCTTTCCAAGAACCGTCCACTGACGATAACGCAGTCCTCTTTCGCCGATTACCAGGTGCCGGCGCTCGACGCTTCCTACGAACTAGACGTCTGGGGCCGCGTTCGCCGCACCGTAGAACAAAGCCGCTCGCAGGCGCAAGCCAGCGCCGCCGATCTCGCCAGTGTTGCCCTGAGCCTGCACGCCGAACTTGCCACGGATTATTTCCAGCTTCGGGGTCTCGACGCGGAAATACAGCTACTGACCTCGACTGTGGATGCGTTCCAGAAAGCTCTGGAGCTTACGCAGAGCCGATTTGACGGCGGGCTCGCTTCGGGTGTGGACGTGGCGCAAGCGCAGACGCAGCTGGAAACCGCGCGAGCGCAATTGATCGATCAAGGAGTTCAGCGCGGTGCTTTCGAACATGCCATCGCAGTGCTGATCGGTAAGCCGCCATCAAAGTTTGCTTTGGCGCCATTCCCTCTCGATACGCCGCCGCCCGCGATACCGCCGGGATTGCCGTCAGACCTGCTCGAGCGGCGGCCCGACGTTTCCGCGGCGGAAAGACTGATGCAGGCGGCGAACGCACAAGTCGGCATCACGAGAGCTGCGTATTTCCCAATGATCACACTTACGGGGCAAGGAGGATTCGAAAGCATTGCCGTGGGGACTTTGTTTCAGGGTCCCAGCGGGTTGTGGATCGTGGGTGGAAAGGCTGCGGAAACATTGTTCGATGCAGGACGCCGGCGCGGTGCATCGGAACAAGCGAAGGCTGCGTACGATCAATCCATCGATAATTACCGACAGACTGTGCTCACTGCGTTTCAGGAGGTGGAAGACAACCTCGCCGCCCTGCGTATTTTGGAGGGCGAAGCGCAAACCGAGGATGTGGCAGTGGGCGCTGCGAAACATTCAGTCGAACTGTCCATTACCCGTTACAAGGGTGGCGTCGCAAATTATTTGGAAGTGACTACGGCCCAGAATGCTGCGCTTACCGACGAGGTCACTGCTCTAACAATTCTCACGCGCCGGATGACGGCAAGCGTACTCCTGATCAAGGCTATCGGAGGCGGGTGGGACGTCTCTCAAATTCCGCACGTTTAACATCTGTTTTTTAGCCTGCAGAAAACGATCTTCTGATTTGCTCGCTCCCTCATTCACGTAGTCAATCGATGGCTTGGACTTGTTCTGCTGGCCTCGGTGCTCGGGCTATGGTAAAGATGTGCGAACGCTCGCAAGCTGCAGCAAATTCGCGGGAGGCATTTTGACACGCCGCAAGGCTGTGAAGTCGGGAGTCACACTGCGCGACGTGGCGCAAGAAAGCGGTGTTTCCCCGGCCACCGTTTCGATCGTTTTAAACAATGCTCCGCTGGCCCGGTATATTCCGCAGTCCACGAAAGATCGAATCGAGCGCGCTGCGAAAAAACTGGCCTATCGCCCAAAAACGGTATCGCGTTTTCTCAGCGCCAAGCGTAATCGCACGGTTGGAGTTATGGTCTTCGACATCACCGATCCATTTTGCACTTTAATACTTCGTGGAATTGAGAACACGCTGTATCAGGCTTCCTATTTGCCGATTCTGACGGACGTGCACAATCAACGCGGGCGTTTCGAGCGGTACCTGGAAATGCTGCTCGCGCGCCCAGTCGAAGCGCTGGTCTTCGTCGCCAACTGGCTTTTTGTTGACAT
>JBAVQA010000094.1:0-4129 GCA_049693595.1 Candidatus Acidiferrales bacterium
GATTTCCTCTACCTTCCGGAAGTCCTGTACGTGCTCTTCTTTTTCTGGCTGATCTGCTCTGGTCCGGGAAAGTTCAGTGTCGATTACTGGCTCGCCGGCAAGTTATTGAGCTGATCGACGAAGCAGCTTGTTGCCAGACAAGAGCTTGATGGTCATGACCAGAATGTTTTCAGCCGCGGGGCTGGCGCTAAGTCCTGATCAACGCGCACACCGAAAACCGGTTGGACGCGTTAGCGGATTCATTGGCCTCACGCCGCTCTCCGGGATGCGGCGAGGTCAAAGCGATCGAGGTTCATCACTTTGGTCCAGGCTCCCACGAAGTCCTGGACGAACTTCGTGTGCGCGTCCGAGCTTCCGTACACTTCTGACAGAGCGCGAAGTTGTGCGTTTGAGCCGAAGATGAGATCGGCTCGCGTTGCCGTCCAGCGGACTTCGCCCGTCTTGCGATCCCGTCCTTCAAACGTATCGTTCGCGTCCGAGGTCGCCTTCCACGCGGTGCGCATATCGAGCAAGTTGATGAAGAAATCGTTGGTCAACGTCTCCGGCTTCTTGGTGAAGACGCCGAACTTGGTCTGCCCGTGGTTGGTGTTCAGCACCCGCATGCCGCCGATTAGCACGGTGAGTTCCGGCGCGGTGAGCGTGAGGAGCTGGGCCTTATCGAGCAGTTCGACTTCGGCTGTTGCCTCAGCGTTTCCGTTGCGGTAGGACCGGAAGCCGTCGGCGGCCGGTTCGAGCACGGCGAAAGATTCCACGTCGGTTTGCTCTTGCGAAGCGTCCATGCGGCCTGGGGCAAACGGAACGGTCGTGGTGACGCCCGCATTCTTCGCGGCCTGTTCAACTCCTGCGCAACCTGCCAGGACGATCAAGTCGGCCAGCGAGATTTTCTTACCGCCGGACTGCGAGGCGTTGAACTCGCTCTGAATCTTTTCCAGTGCATTTAGAACTTTCTGCAGCCGCGCGGGCTGATTGACCTTCCAGTCCTTTTGTGGTGCTAGGCGGATGCGCGCGCCGTTTGCGCCGCCCCGCTTGTCGGAACCACGGTAGCTGGAAGCCGAGGCCCAGGCGGTTGTGACGAGTTGCGAGACGGTCAGCCCAGAGGCAAGAATTTTTTCTTTCAGGGCCGCGACATCCTTGTCATCGACCAATTTATGATTTACCGCCGGGACGGGGTCCTGCCAAAGCAGTTCTTCCTTGGGAACCTCGGGACCAAGGTAGCGTGCACGCGGTCCCATGTCGCGATGCGTCAGCTTGAACCACGCGCGCGCGAAGGCGTCCGCCAACAAAGCTGGATTCTCGTAGAAACGCCGCGAGATTTTTTCGTAGACGGGATCGACTCGCAAAGAGATATCGGTGGTCAGCATCGCCGGTTCATGACGCTTTGAGGGATTGTGGGCGTCCGGAACCGTACCCGCGCCTGCATTGCCCTTTGGTTTCCACTGGTGTGCGCCGCCCGGGCTCTTGGTGAGTTCCCACTCGTACTTGAACAAGTGTTCGAAGAAACTGTTACTCCATTTCGTCGGCGTGCTAGTCCACGTGACTTCCAGGCCGCTCGTAATTGCGTCACCGGCGATACCGGTGGCGTAGGCGCTCGACCAGCCGAGGCCCTGCTCTTCAATCGGCGAGCCTTCCGGCTCTTTACCCAACTTGGTGCCGGGTCCGGCTCCGTGAGTTTTTCCAAAAGTGTGACCGCCTGCGATCAACGCGACGGTTTCTTCGTCGTTCATGGCCATGCGCGCGAAAGTCTCCCGGATATCCTTCGCTGCCGCCAGCGGATCCGGCTTGCCTTCCGGGCCCTCGGGGTTCACATAAATGAGGCCCATGGTGGTAGCGCCCAAGGGATTTGCCAGATCGCGATCGCCCGAATAACGTTTCTCCGTCCCCATCCAGGTCGTTTCTAGTCCCCAGTTGACGTCCATGTCCGGTTCCCACACGTCCGGACGTCCGCCGGCGAAGCCGAAAGTCTTGAAGCCCATGGTTTCCAGCGCGACATTGCCCGCGAGGATCATCAGATCGGCCCAGGAGATTTTCTTGCCATATTTCTGTTTGACGGGCCAGAGCAGGCGGCGCGCACGATCGAGGTTGACGTTGTCCGGCCAGCTGTTCAGTGGAGCGAAACGCTGCTGACCGCGGCCGCCGCCTCCACGACCGTCACCAATGCGGTAGGTTCCGGCGCTGTGCCACGCCATGCGAATAAACAGCGGACCGTAGTGACCGAAGTCGGCAGGCCACCAGTCCTGCGAATCCGTCATCAACGTCGCAAGATCGTTCTTCAGGGCCTTGTAGTCCAAGCTCTTGAACTCTTCCGCGTAATTGAAATTCCTGCCCATGGGATCGGACAGTGATGAGTGCTGAGCCAGCAGATTGAGATTCAACTGATTCGGCCACCACTCACGATTTGTCGGGTTTGCGCTGCTGCCGTGATGGAACGGGCACTTCGCTTCAGAAGCCATATGTACTCTCCTTCAGACATTTAAATTCAGCCGAGCAAGTTCGTTGAAATCCATGCTGCGATTTCGACCAAATTAAATTAACATGCAAATGGGACATAGTTCCAATACATTACTCCCATTTTAGGTATAGGCATACCCTATGGAAGTTCATCAGCTTCGATATGTTTGCGCCATTGCGGACACCGGCAACTTCAGCCGCGCCGCGGAGCGCTGCCAGATTACCCAGCCCTCGCTTTCGCAGCAGGTGCTAAAACTCGAGGAAGAGTTGGGTACCAAGCTTTTCGACCGCCTGGGTCGCAGCATTCGCCTCACGGAGGCGGGCCGTGCTTTCATTCCTCGCGCCCGCACGATTTTGGAGCAGATGGAGGCAGCGCGATCCAGTGCGACCGATCAGAATACAGATCTTCGCGGCAGTGTGGCCGTAGGCGTCATTCCAACTGTCGCGCCTTATCTGATACCGAGTTATGCGGCCGGTTTCGCCAAGCAGTACCCCGACGCGAAACTGCGCATCGTTGAAGATACCACTTTGGTCCTGATAGAAGGTTTACGCGATCTCTCGATTGATGTGGCGATTCTTGCGCTGCCGCTACGCCACAAGGAGCTGGAGTTGTTCCCCATCCGAACCGAGCCGCTCTTTGCGGCGTTGAGCAGACAGCATCCGCGTGCCGCGGCAAAATCGCTCGCGCTCAAAGAGCTTCGCGGAGAATCGTTCGTGATGTTGCGCGACGGCCACTGTTTCCGGGATCTGAGTATCGCGACCTGCACACGCGCCCGCATTACGCCCCACATTGCGTTTGAGAGCGGACAGTTCAGCAGTCTCCTGGGAATGGTGGCGGCCGGTGTTGGCGTCTCGCTCGTTCCTGAAATGGCTATAGACCGCAATGTCGCGTGCCGCTACGTGCGCCTCAGTGATCCTCAGGCTACTCGAACAATCGTCACCGCTGTGTTGCGTGGACGCAGTTTTAACCGCGTTCAGCAGGCCTTTATGTCCGGTATTAGAGGCAAAGCCGCGCTGCCCGCCGAATGGATCATCGCGCCCAAAAAGCCTTAAGCAAGAACAACCCGGACGAGATTCACTTGGACGTGTAACGCACTAACCGGACAAGCGGAAGCACTACCGAGCCGAGGCTGGATTTAGAGTCGAAACGAGTTTTAGGGTATGGACAGAAGTCATTGATAACAAATCTTTGAAAGAAGTGGTGCGCCCGGGGGGATTCGAACTCCCGACCTTTTGGTTCGTAGCCAAACGCTCTATCCAGCTGAGCTACGGGCGCGCCGAAATGCAAATGCAGTGCTTCTAGATTACGATACGGCGGGTGGTACTTCAACTGCGGCTAGCGGAAATTTTATCGGTGGCTACCAACCGCCGCCGACCGGCCATCGTGCGGGGATTCATGCGACCACATTAGGCGGGAGTTTGCGAGAGTCCGCTGCGCTGCGAGGGCGCTGTCTCGCGCATAAATAGGGCTGCGAGGAAAACGAGGATTGCTCCGCCGGCGGCGATCCACAGTGGCGCGGCGAGACCATAGTGTTCGGAGAAAGCGCCCGCAATCGTGGGCGCCAGCGTGCCGCCGCATAATTCGCCGACTAGTGTGGACAATCCAATGGCTGTGGCGGCGAATTCAGGAGGCGCGCTCTCCGTGGGAATTAGGACGATGGTTAGCGCTGCGATTCCTTGT
>JBAVQA010000095.1:0-4970 GCA_049693595.1 Candidatus Acidiferrales bacterium
CCGCCATTAGTCGCGACCAGCAAATCGAGCGCCCCGTCGTTGTTGATATCGCCATAGGCCGCACCACGTGCGACGCGAGGTGTTGCAAAGGACGCCCCGGCGGATGTCGTCACCTCTTTGAACTTTCCGTCGCCGAGATTATGAAAAAGGTGCGGGGGTTCCGCGTAGCGAACGCGAGGCTGCACTCGCTCGATGGCGTCTTCAATGTGTCCGTTCGCAATGTAAATGTCCAGCCAGCCGTCCAGATCGTAGTCGAAAAAAAAGCAACCAAAGCCAAGCGTCAGCAAACTCGCATGGCCCACGTCCGATCGCGGCGCCTCGTCCACGAACAGCCCGTTGCGCTCGTTGTGGTAAAGCGCAAGCATCTGGTTCGAAAAATTCGTGATCAGCGCGCTCGGATACCCGGAGCGGTCGTAATCTCCCGCGTCCACTCCCATTCCCGCGCGCGCGATTCCATCCTCGCTGTACGCAATCCCCGCTGAAACACCTTTTTCCGAAAATGTCCCGTTGCCATTATTTATGTAAAGTTTGTTAGGCTGCGTATCGTTGCTTATCAGGATGTCCGGCCATCCGTCCTGATTCGCATCGAGCACCGCAACACCAAGGCTTTTTGAAGTTGGATCGTACAGCCCGGCTTTTTGCGTCGCATCTTCAAAGGTTCCGTCTCCGCGATTGTGCCAGAGACGCACCGAAGTGCCCTTGTAAGGCTCCGGCGTGCAGTACGATTTTGCTTTTCCGTCTAGCGCGCAATAAATATCGTTCTCCGGCGACCACTGCACGTAGTTCGCAACCACCAAATCCAGATGGCCGTCGCGATCGTAATCCACCCAAGCGGCGCTGGTGCTGAATTCGTTCGGCCCCCACAGCCCGGCCTTCTTCGTCACATCCGCGAAGGTCCCATCACCGTTGTTGTGGAACAGGTGATTCTGCCCCAGCGCCGTGACGAAAATATCGTCGTAGCCGTCGTTGTCGAAATCGCCGATCGCAACGCCCATGCCGTACATTTCCACCGCGAGTCCGGCTTTCCGCGTTACATCAGTGAAAGTTCCGTCGTGATTGTTGTGATACAGCGCGAGAGTGGAATGCCTTCCCGGGTGTCCTGGCCACACAGTGCCGTTCACAAAGAGAATGTCCTGCCAGCCGTCGTTGTCATAATCCAGAAACGCCACGCCCGGGCCCATCGTTTCGGGCAGCCACTTTTTTCCGAATGCGCCGTTGTTGTGAACGAAATGAATTCCCGCGGCGCGCGTCACGTCTTCAAAATGCGTTGCAGCTTCACTAGCGGAGGATGTCACGCTTTTCTGCGCCGCGCCGCCGACCGCGGTTATCTCGGTGGTTGCGAGTAAAATCACAAGTGCGCTCGCAGCCGACGCTGCAAGCATCCATTTGCGCCACCGCCATTTGCTTCTCAATCTGAGTCCTTCGCGAGGCCTGAGGCGCGGTCATATTTCGCCGCGCTGGACTTGTGCTTCGTGTCCAATGCCGACACGTGCTCGTGTATCGGCTGCCGTTCGATGTTGTCTTCGAGATGCGCGCGCAAGTAGGGCCCCGTCAGCGTCTGCGCCGACTCATCAGTCTTGAACCGCAAATAGCGTTTTTGAAACTCGCTCGAAACCTCTGGCTTCCCGAGCCCCGTGTTGCATAGCATCAAATTGTAATTCGCTTCCAAATCCTCGGGATCGATCGTCAGCGTGGCTTTGAATTCCCTCACCGCGTCTTCGTATCGCCGCTGCAGAAAATAAATGCGGCCCAGATCGTCGTGGACTACTCTGTCGCGCGGGTATTGCGCCAGCACTTCGCGTAGATGCTCGGCAGCTTCGTCATAATGACCTTCGTTGCGCAGCATTTTCGCGTAGAAAAAATGAGCGCGGGCAAGATGCGGATTGAGCGACAATGCATGCTCGAGCGCCGCGCGAGCAGCGGGTAAATTTCCTTCCTGCACGCGGACCCGCCCGACATTTACCCATCCGTCGGGATTATTCGGATCGATCTCCGTGATTTTTTCAAACGCTCCCGCCGCCCCTGAAAGGTCTCCCTGCAGGAACAACCCGATGCCGTAGTCATTCCAGCGCGTCCAGTCGTCCCGGTCCAGCGTAAGAACCGGACCAGGTTGCGCCGCGCCCGCTGGAAGCACATTCAAATCCACCGCGTTTTCGGCCATGGCAACAATCGGCGGCGACGGTATCCCATTGCCTCCGCCCGGCATTTTTGCCGGATCGCCGGTGAAGACATAATGAGCGTCGTCAAAATTCGGAGATGGCTCAGCGCTTGGTTCCTTCGGATCGCGAGTACCCGCAAAGGAAAACTGAGTATTCCACCACGAAAACTTGCGGTAATTCACTTTGGCCGTAACGTGTATCTTCCCACGTGCATTGGATGGAATTTGCAGCCGGTAGTGGACCGTGTCTGCGGCTCCCGGTGGAATCAAATGTACGTAAACCACAGCCCGCGTCGCCCACGCATTGCGCTTGTTAATCGGGTTGCCGTGCCCGTCGATTTGCAGCGAACGGTAAAAATGCGCTCTCGGGTCCACCGAACCCTTTCCATCATCTTCTGTGCGTCCACTCCAGAAAATTACGCGGCCCGCGTCATCAACCGCTATTAGCTCAACCCAGCAATCGAAGGCGTCCACCGTGCCGCCGGGGAAAAAATGCCCGAGCTTGCGTGTGCGCACCACCGCGTCCAGACGGTAAGTTTTCCCGCGTCGCACCGACGCGGTATTGCGATTCAGCGGAGCCGTCAGCAACACCACCGGTGTCGCGGATTCTTGCGAAGCATTTGCAGGCACGGAGGCCTCCGCTTCTTCTCCCACTGCAAATGTGGTCGCAATTGAAGACGCAGGCGGATTCGCTGAAACGCCGGTATTGGTCGAGTTCGTCGGTCGAGCCGCTGCCGGTTCCGGCGAGATGGCGAAAATATCAACGCTTACTTCTTTGTCCTCGAGAAATTGTTCAGTTTCTTTGAACTGCGTGGCGTCGCCGTTCACATAGGGCAGCGCCGTATTCGCGGCAACAAAGCGGTGGGAATGCACGTTGCCGGCGATGTTCCCGTCGTCCTCAGAGTGGGTCATTGGCATATGGCAGTCCGCGCACGACTGCGATTTGACGGGATAATAAAACGACCGCGCTCCTTCCCCGGAAACGCCGCTCGCTTGCCAGTTATCGTACTCATTGAAGCCGCGCACCCAGCGGTAGTGATTCACCGGAACGTCGAGATGCACTTTGTGGCACGTCGAGCAAAATTCCGCCGTTTGTGTGCGCATGAACGGTTTCAGGAAAACGCGACGGTGCGGCTCGGGATTCAACTCGGTCAGAAAATCGTGCAGCCGCCGGACCAGTGGATTTGTGCTGGCAGCCATGCGATGCAACGCGGGATACTCCAGCTGGAAA
This sequence comes from Candidatus Acidiferrales bacterium, assembly GCA_049693595.1. Taxonomy (GTDB): domain Bacteria; phylum Acidobacteriota; class Terriglobia; order Acidiferrales; family UBA7541; genus Palsa-295. The sequence goes on from JBAVQA010000095.1 coordinate 3,390, forward strand.
TCCGCCTGCCCCATCGTGCTTTTCACTTTTGCGATCGAATGGCACATCATGCAGCCGAGCCCAGCTTGGCCCGCCGGCGTGTTTTCAACTTCGCGGATCGGCCGGTTGAACTTGCCGCTGTAGAGCAACGCGGGATCGTGGCAGCCCGCGCACCACTTCGACGGTTTTACTCCGACCGTGTCCTGCATGTACTCAATGCTTTTGCGGTACCACGCATTGTTGAAGGAGGAAAAATGATGCGCCGAGCCTTGCCACTCCTTGTAAATGTCCGCGTGGCATCGCTGGCAGGAATCGGATTCGGTGAAATAATTCGCGGGAATTTGCCCGCCGTGCGCTGTCTGCGCGGAGCTCGGGAAAAACGGTCCGCTCGGCCCGTCGCCTTCGCTGTCCATTGAAGCTGGCGCCATCGCTGGGTTTTCGATCCGGTGCCCGCGTTCCCAGGAATTCGTCCGAATCCAGCGCGCACCAAAAACAAGGAACCCCGCCAGGAGAAGAAAACTCGCGCTGCGGACCAGCCCCGCCGCCGGACTTCTCGCAAAGAAACCGTGCTTTCCCGCCCACGCGGATGCCAGCAATGCTCCGCCAGCCGCGCACGCTCCGATATGGGTGTACAGCAGCGGCAATTCATCGCGGCGCGTGCCGGTTTTTATCAGCACGGCTCCAAGCACGCCTCCGATCGCAATCAAGCTCCAGGCGATCCGAGCCGTCGCCGAAGCATTACGTAAAATTCCGCGCAGCGCGAATGCCAGAAAAATCAGAAGTGCTATGCCCGCGAGCAGGTGAACTATTACCGCCGCAAAATATGGGACATTCGCCGCAGGCCATACGAAGAGATACGCGGCTGTCGCGAACAAAACGGAGAGCAAAATAGAAATGAGGTGCCTCATCGCGTGAGCCGTGATGGGCCGGTGAAACAGATGTTTGGAACTTGCAAGGATTCAGGTTCCTGTTGAATGCGAAATTCTCACCCTAAGTTGGAGGCCTGTCAATCGCGGTTCCTTCCGCAGCTTGTTTGCGTCGTTCGCGTGTTAGACTCGGCGGCTCACGAAATCATTGAGAGGTCGAAGTGGACGATATTGTTTATAGCTCGCTCATTGACATGGCCGAAGGCGTCCGGGCCAGGAAGGTTTCGCCTGTCGAATTGACTGACGCGCACCTGTCGCGCATCCACGAGCTGAATCCAAAACTAAACGCATTCGTCACCGTCGATGGTGACCGCGCGCGCGATCAAGCCAAGTTGGCAGAGTCCGCACTCGGTTCCAGCGCGAAATCGAACTCAATCGGCCCTCTTCACGGCGTGCCGATTTCCATTAAGAGTTCGATCGACGTTGCAGGGCTGGCCTGCGAATGCGGCAGCGTTCTGCGAAAAGGGAATGTGCCTTCGGAATCTGCGCCGTTGGTGAAAAGGCTGCGCGCGGCGGGCGCCATCGTTCTGGGAAACACCAACGTGCCGGAATTTCTGATGGCGTACGAAACGGACAACCTGTTGTATGGGCGGACGAACAATCCTTGGGATCTTTCGCGCACGCCGGGCGGCTCCAGTGGCGGCGAAGCTGCTGCCATCGCGTCGGGTTGCTCCGC
>JBAVQA010000096.1:0-6576 GCA_049693595.1 Candidatus Acidiferrales bacterium
CCACAGTAGGGACCGTTGGCAGCGTCAGCATAAGCGCCACGATAGCCGTCACAGCCTCGGCCGTGGCTACATTCAATTCCACGTTCTACGTGGCCGGCGAAGAAACTGCTAACGAAGCCACCTACTCGGCCGCCGGAGCGGTGTCTATTGCTAATGTTTCCTCCGCCGATGGTTCTTTCGCCATTATTGCCGGCGAACAGGACTACAACGATGGTGCCGGAGTCACCTCTAACCAACCATCCGGTGACTTCATCACTGGCGGATCGGTGGTTTTTACCGATGGTGTTGGCGGCGCAACTCTGACTCTGATCACCAACAATCCGAACGTGGGCGTTTCAGGGACGGAGACTTTCGCACTCGCCTTCACAAGCCCTAACCATGCGCTCATTACACAGTTCGACGGATCCGCAACGTCGAGCGGAAGCTTCGACATTCAGTCGGCGATAGCCCCGCCCGTTAGTACCGGATTTGCTTTTTCTGCCTCCGGTGCGGATAGTAGTGGTGCGCCAACTGCACAAGCAGGCGTGTTCTTGTTGGATGCTTCCAGCAATCTGACCGGCACGGTGGACACTAATGACGCCGGAACGGTTACGTTAGCTACTGCCTTCCCGGTCGCCCCTGCAACCGTAACATTGGGAGGGACTGACTCTCTCGGTCGCGGCGCTGTCACCGGCAGTATTACCGGCACAACCGCGCTTAACTACTACGTCGTTGGTCCCGAAGTGCTTCGAATCATCAACGTTGACACAACCGATACAGCAGTCGGCTCGGCCTACGGTCAAGGTGCTGCTACTGGGCTCTTCACTGCTGCTTCAATCGGAACTTCCGCGTTCTTGGTTGCCGGCAATGACGTAGGGGTATATGCGGCAGCGGGTCAGTTTAATACCGACGGTGTCTCAGCCTTCAGTGGTGTCCTGGATGAGAACGAATCGGTTTTGGGCGCGGACGTTCCCGTGCAAGCCGCCGCCTTCACCGGCACATATACTCTTGCCCCCGGCGGGAATGGACTCCTCACCTTTACGAGTGCGACGACGAACAGTGTCGCACTTTTGGGTGTCTATGCGGTCGACCCAACTCTCAACATCCTTGATCCCAACAACCCAACTGGAGGAGGAGGAGCTCTCATTGCCGAATTGGATAGCCTTGTCGGCGTCGGAGCCCTGATTCCGCAAAGTGTTACCACTTTTGGTCTCGCTGGTCCCTTCACCTTCGGTGCGTCGGGTACTGGTACAGCGCAGGTCACCTCCTTCGATGAGTTCGATTTCCTCGGTGAAGCAACAATCGCGGGAGGTGATTTCTTCACAATAGGCGGCTCCACCTCAAACGCCGCCTTCCTTAGCGATCCGCTTGGATCACTTACAGGTACCGTGGGTGTGACAGATCAGCTCGCTACCTTCAACACATTCTTCACTGACGACGGGGGTGGCGTAGGGCGCTCCGTCACGGCCGATTTTTTCGTCGGTGACGCCAGCGTTCCTCCGCTCTTCACTCCACCTCCTGCCTTGCTCGTCACCGCCTATGAGGCGAATGCCGGACAAGCGTTCTGGATCGATGTGGACCCTCTGACCGACGTCTTCGGCGGGTCTCTGCAAGCCAACATTGGGCCAGCGCCCTTCTTTGCAAAGAGGGCACAAGCAAAGAACAAGAAACACTAACCTCAACGATGGAAGTTGTGGCACGGCCGGTCCATTCCGGCCGTGCCACAATGAATTCGTAACGAAGCCTCAACTCTGTCGTATTAGTCGCTCGTCGTTCGTGTGCCGTCCTTCGCTTTTGCCGCGGGGCTGATTAGATGACGTTGTCGGCTCCTGCTCCCGAGTAGACTTGGTAGCCGATGGACGACCAAGGCTCGCAAGAAAGGAGCCGAGCGATGACTATAGGCTGTGATTTTCACGCACGCTATCAGCAGATTCGCTGAGCACCCTTCCGCGCCCACACCAGAGCTAAATCAACCCACGGGCGTCTCAAACTCCAACTCTCTCCCAAAATGGGAATAGGACCGCGTACACAAGGGACGTACTGATCGTACCTTTTCCTCTTAGTTCCTGGAGAACAACTCTAGGGTTTCGGTTTGAGCGGGTTCAATGGCGGCAAAGACAATCTTTGAGGAAGACACGTCGTACACAAAATAGTCCCCAGGCCGGGATTCGGTCAGGTTCGTTAGTCGCATCTTGGCATGTTCCAAATCGGGGACTGCTTCAATCCAAACCGGTCCACCGGGAAGCCTCCTGAAGATGTCGTAAGTCATCTTCATGGCTCTCCGCGTAATGTCGATTTCAGACGGCGTGTTCATCATATCCAGCGAAAAGCAATCGAATCGCCAAATTGGTCCTAGTGCGTCTTGTGCAACCGTCGGTAAATGAGGTAGTTAGCGTCCGCCAGTCAGCGTGCAGCGAAGTTTCGCGCGTAAATTTTTACAGTCTTCAGGTAGATATTTCGGCCCCGTTGCATCCGAGACACTCTTCCGCGTGGCCCAATTCAACTCAGCTTCCAGCGGTGCGCGTTCACTAGAAAATCGGCAGCCACGCGCCGCAAGTGGAAAGTTAAAGCTAATTAGGCAGTGAACAATACTGATCTTTTCGCTATGATAGTTCCGTAGTGGAGCCATCGCTAAGCCATCTGGAGGCCGAATATCACCTCCGCCGCCGCAGTGGTCCATCTCGTTTGAACTTCCACAAAACTTCCACCATCGGCCTGTGAGCCCTTGCTGTTGGAGTAGTTGAAAGGAACCGATGCGGTCGGTTGCTGGCGACGAATTTCGCGACTTACTAACTATCGTTCGGCAGAGCGGTCTATTGGCGAAGCAGCCCGCATATTACAGCCGAAAGATACTTCTCAACCTCGTCCTCCTCGTCAGTGCTTTCCTGCTCATATACAGGTTTCAAAATCCTTGGGCGGAACTCTGCAACGCCGCTTTCCTGGCGTTTGTTTTCGCTCAACTTGGATTCATCGTTCACGACGCAGGCCATCAGGAAATTTTCAGCGGCCCCACTGGCAATGAAGTTCTCGGCCTGATTCATTCCAACCTCTTGCTCGGATTCAGCTACAGTTGGTGGCTGCACAAGCACCACCACCATCATTGCTCGCCGAACCACGTTACCGCGGACCCCGACCTCGATATCCCTCTGTTCGCATTTACCAAGGACCAGGCAGCCGGGAAGCGCGGCCTCGCGCGGCTCACAGTGAGATACCAGCATCTTTGTTTCTTCCCTTTGTCCATGTTCGAGGCGCTTGTGCTGAAAGTTGACAGTGTTAAATTCCTGATGCGCAACAAGGTCGCGCATCCCGTCATTGAGGCCGGTTTTCTCCTTTTGCACGCCGTTTGGTTTCTGGGCCTGCTTTGTTTCCTTCTCGGTTGGCCGCATGCCATCCTGTTCTTCGTGGCGCAACAAATGTTCCTCGGGCTGTACTTGACTCTGATATTCGCTCCCAATCACCAGGGCATGCCTCTTCTGCAAGGCGGCGCGGCCGTAAATTTCCTGCGTGAACAAGTCCTCACCAGCCGGAACATCAAGAACCATCCTGGAATCGATTACTGCACCGGTGGCCTCACCTGCCAGATCGAACACCACCTCTTCCCGACTATGCCCGCAAACAAACTTCGCCAGGTCCAAAAAATAGTCAGATCCTATTGCGTCTCGCACGGCGTTCCGTACCACGAGACTTCCTTGTTCCAGTCCTATCGCGAGGTCTATCAGGATTTGCGTAAGAACAGTTTTATTCTCAGCAACCGTTCCGACGGCAACACAGTCACAAATCGCAGAGACATATAAACTCGCCGTAACCGATTCCATAATCGTACGACGCCTTCAGGCCATCAAGTTCGCCTGATCGCAGTTATGGAGATGAAGTCTCCGTTCCAAAGAGCGTTCGCCGCCCGTTCCCGTGCCCACCGGCAGAAAATGAAGTAGAATCCCGTTCGTTTGGAATTAGCGGCGCGGATTAAAAAGGCGCGCCCGTATCCGGAGAGTGATGGAAACTGCGGAAAGGAAGCGGCGCCTTTGGCAATCGCTGCCCGCGATTACGCTCGTAGCCCTGGCCTTGCGTATTGTCGCCATCCACTTTCTCTATACCGACACCTGGAATAACTTCCGAGAGCATTTGTTATTCGGCTTCGAAGTTGGCCGCATCGCGCGCTCGATCGCAGCGGGACACGGCTACGGCAATCCCATGTACTTCGAAACCGGCCCAACCGCCTGGATGACGCCCATCTATCCCTACTTGCTCGCGGCAGTCTTCAAGCTTTTCGGCACTTACACTCGTAACTCGGCATTCGTGATCCTCGCCCTCAACTCTCTCTTTTCAGCGCTGATTTGCATCCCGGTGTACTTCATTGCCCAACGCAGCTTCGGTCGCAGCGTGGCCATCGCAGCGTGTTGGATGTGGGCGCTGTGGCCTTACTCCATCTACATCGCCAGCGCCTTCGTTTGGGAAACGTGTCTCAGCGCTCTGCTGCTCGCGATTCTCTTTCTCTGGACGCTCAACCTGAAAGAACATCCCGGCAGATGGAGCTGGCTCGGCTTCGGCCTGCTCTGGGGTTTCTCCGTGCTGACGAATGCATCGATCCTCGCCGTGTTCCCTTTTCTTGCCGCCTGGGCGCTCTATCCACTCTGGCGAAACCGCCAAGGATGGCTCAAGCCCGCCGCTCTCACGGTTTTCGGACTGTTCATCGTCCTTCTGCCCTGGCAAGTGCGCAACTACTGCACGTTTCACAAGCCCGTTCCGCTGCGCGACAATTTCTGGCTCGAAGTTTGGGTCGGCAATGACGGCCACACCGCAACCTGGGTCGATATCATGGCTCATCCATCCGTAAGCGATAAAGAACTCGCCGAATTCGTGCGCCTCGGAGAAATTCCCTACATGCAGGAAAAGCGCCGCCAGGCGCTCGATTACATCTCCGAGCATCCGGGGCAATATCTTGTGATGTGCTTGCGAAGATTTGCTTACATGTGGAGCGCGTTCTGGAATCTGGACCCGAATAATCTTGAGATCGAATTCCACAACCCCGCCAATGTCTACCTCACCGTATCATTAACCGTAGTGATGCTAATCGGCCTCTGGCAAGCTTTTCGAACCGCTCGCGAGGCAGCGCTTCCTTATTTGCTGCTCCTGCTGTTCTACCCATTGGTCTTTTACCTCACGCATCCAGAAATCCGCTACCGGCACGTGATCGAACCCGAGATGATCATCCTGGCAGCCTTAGGCGTGAGATTTATAATTTCGGAGTTATTACGAGGCTTTCCCGAACTTGCGCGCTTGGTTCGCAAACCCGCCTAAGAATCCTGCCGCTCCGCTCGAATCAAGCGAGCGAAGCTTTACGCGAACGGTCCTCATTCATGTCGCAGCGCAATCAACGGATCGACTTTCGCAGCCCGTCGCGCCGGAAAATAGCACGCCGCTATCGCAACCACCGCAAGTCCAAGAACGACGCTCGCCAGCGTGATCGGATCGATGGTCCTCACCCCGAACAGCTCGGTTTGCAAATAGCGAGTGGTCGCAATCGACCCCGCAATTCCCAGCGCCACACCGATTCCCGCCAGCCGCATCCCATCGCGCACCATCAGCCGCAAAACGTCTCCCGGCTCGGCTCCCAGCGCCATTCGTACGCCGATTTCATGCGTCCGTTGCGCAACGCTATACGCCATCACGCCGTAGATCCCCAAACCTGCCAGCGCCGTGGCCACCGCCGCAAAAATCGCCAGAAGCACCATGCTCAAGCGGCGCTGCACCACGGACGCGTCGATCAGATCATCCATCGTGCGTACTTCCGTCACCGGCTGATTCGGATCCGCGCTCTCGATGCTTTGGCGCACCGCCGAAGCAATCGCGGTCGGATCGCCCGCCGTGCGCACCACCAAATGCATGATGCGCGAAGGATTCTGGTCCAGGAGCAAATATAGCTGCGGCCCCTTTGGCTCGCTCCACGCCCCGTCGCGAACGGCGCTTACAATTCCCACGATCGTCAGCCAAGAACTGCTGGGCTCCGGATCCCACGGACCTCGCGTTGCTGGAAATTCGAGCCGCACCTGTTTGCCGACAGGATCTTCATTCGGCCAGTACTGATGCGCGAGGGTCTCGTTGACGATGGCCACGCCTCCTGTACTCGGCCCATCGGAAGCCGCAAAATCGCGCCCCTCCTTCAGCGCGATGCTCATGGTCCGTAGATATCGCCAGTCCACAATCCGGTATTGAGAAGTAAAGTGCTGGCCTGATGGCGGCGTCGCGCGTCCCTGTATATCGAAATCGCAAAAGCCGTTCCAACCGCTTAGAGGCGGAAAATTTACCGCGCTAGCTGATTTCACTCCCGGCAGCGCGTTCACTCGCTCGATCGCTTGTTGATAATAATTCGCCACCTGGCGTCCGGACGGAACGTGCGTCTCGCGCAGCCACACTTGCATCGTCAGCACATTCGCGGGATTGAATCCCAGGTTCTCAGACATCAGCAGGAAAAAACTGCGCATCAGCAGGCCCGCCCCCGTCAGCAGCATCACCGAGAGCGCTACCTCGGAGACAACTAGCGCTGACCGCATCCACCGGCTGCGCCTCCCTCCCCCTGAACCGCGGCCGCCCTCCTTC
>JBAVQA010000097.1:0-2086 GCA_049693595.1 Candidatus Acidiferrales bacterium
ACTCTGCACGATTCACCGATTTATATGGAAGGTAAGCGCGAGCAAGTCGACATAGAAATCGCGCTGCAATATAACGACAGCTACGCCGAAAATATTTTTTCCTTCGCCAACACCATCAACACCGTCGACGGCGGCTCGCACCTTTCCGGCTTCCGCTCCGCGCTCACGCGCACCATCAACTACTACGCGAATTCAGCGGGCATGCTCAAAGAACAGAAGGACGAAGTCTCCATCAATGGCGATGACGTTCGCGAAGGCCTCGTGGCTGTCGTCTCCGTGAAGCTTCCGCAGCCGCAGTTCGAAGGGCAGACCAAAGGCAAGCTTAATAGCGACATCAAGGGCCTGGTGGAGTCGCTCGTCAATGAAAGACTCGGCGAATATTTCGACAAGCATTCTTCGATCGCGCGAAAAATCATTGGCAAGTGTATTGACGCCGCCCGCGCCCGCGAAGCCGCGCGCAAAGCTCGCGAGCTCACACGTCGCAAATCCGCGCTCGATTCCAGCGGCCTTCCCGGAAAGCTCTCCGATTGCCAGGAACGCGATCCCGCGCGCTGCGAGCTTTTCCTTGTCGAGGGAGAATCCGCCGGCGGCTCCGCCAAGGGCGGCCGCGATCGCCGCTATCAGGCAATCTTGCCACTCAAGGGCAAAATTCTAAACGTCGAAAAAGCGCGCTACGACAAAATGCTGGGCCACGAAGAAATTCGCTGCATCATCACCGCTCTCGGCACCGGCATCGGCAAGGACGATTTCGACGCCAACAAACTCCGCTACCACAAAGTGATCCTGATGACCGATGCGGACGTTGACGGCAGTCACATCCGCACTCTGCTGCTCACGTTTTTCTTCCGTCACATGCGCGAGTTGATTGACCGGGGCCACATCTACATCGCGCAACCGCCGCTCTATCGCGTAAAACGCGGCAAGATGGACCGCTACATTCGCGACGAAGGCGAATTTGCTCGCGAGCTCATGAAGCGCGCCACCGAAGAGCACGAGGTGAAATCAAAAGGCGGAAAAGCGCTTGACGGCGCCGATCTCACTCAATTCCTCCTCAACATCCAGGAATACGATCAGGTTGCCGCAAAGCTGGGCCGCCGCTTGCGCGAGCCCAAGCTGGTCGAATTGCTGGCCGAAAGCGAACTAGAAAAGAAAACCGATTTTGCCGACAAGAAAAAGCTTCAAGAATTCGTCAAGGCTGTCGAAAAGTCGAAGCTGGATCTCGAAGCCAAGTTTGTTTTCGACGAGGAGCACAGCCTCCACGAATTGCTGTTAAAGAACGGCGGAGAACGCCGAATAAATTGGGCTTTGGCGGCCACTCCTGAATACAAACGCATGCGCTCGCTGCATCAGCAAATCGCTGTGCACGATCGCCCGCCCTTCACCGTCGGCCATAATGGCGACAAGGTCGTGAAAGACGATGCGACCGGCCTGCTGAATTACGTTCTCGAAGACGCCAAAAAACAGTTCACGATCACTCGGTTCAAGGGTCTTGGTGAAATGAATCCCGAGCAGCTCTGGGAAACCACCATGAACGCCGAGACGCGCACGCTTCTCAAAGTCCGTCTCGAAGACGCCGTCGCAGCCGAGGATATTTTCTCCACGCTCATGGGTGAAAACGTCGAACAGCGCCGCAAATTCATCGAGGAAAACGCCCTCGACGTCGTCAACCTGGATATTTAAGAAAGACGCGCCGAGTAAAAGCACCAAGCGATGATTTATCAGCTGAACTGGAAAATTTTGCCGGGCCTGCGCGGCATAAGCTGCTCTGAATTCAGCGCGACGCAAACAACGGCGCCAAATAACGAGCAAGGCGTCGCCTTTGAATGTTCGACCGAAGCCGGACGCGATTCACTGTTGCACGAGTTAGAGACTCACTTCGCGCCGCAGCGCTTCTCGAACAACGCCTCCGCGTTCGAGACCGTAAAGACCTATGTATTAGAGCGATCGGCGAGAAAAACGCAGTCTTAGACTGAGCAATCACAGATACGGAGAGACAAGTGGCCGACGAAATAGATAAGTCAATCATCACTCCGGTTGATATCGAATCGGAGATGAAGAAGTCCTACCTCGATTACGCCATGAGCGT
>JBAVQA010000098.1:0-3060 GCA_049693595.1 Candidatus Acidiferrales bacterium
GCCCGCGTTCACCAAGGCGATTCGCGGAAGCGAAATTGTTCTGCGATGGATGCGTTGTTAACAGGATGAATGTGCAAAACAAAACAACTAATGATGCTGCAAGGCTGTGAGATTTGCAAATCGAATCAGCCGTTGCGGGAGAGTGGTTGACGCCGGTGAACGGACTATTTGCGATGTTTCGCCAAAGAAAGAGAGCGGGCGTGGGGATGGGTGTATCTCAGAGCGGTGGGTTCGCTATCAAAATCGGACGGCGGATTCGACAGGGTCTTGCGGCGAGCCATGGCGGGGATGGCGTGCGAAATACAGAGGAATGCAAGGACAGAGAGAATGGCGATCATCACGTACGCGAGCATGGTGGCCTCACTTCAAGAATCGAAGCTGACAACAGAATAAGTAAGGCACGAGGGGGGCCAAATTCCAGCGCACGAGGTTATGCTGATTCTAAGGAATTAAGCGCTGTTCTATTCCGATTTCTTGTGTCAGGAGGGACCCGTTTCCCCGGGTTTTCCACACATCGGAAACTTTTTGCCGCCCGTTCGGGATATTCGTTACAGCTTTTCGAGGTGGATCGAACCGTCTCCGGAACTGATCGAGAGGGTTCCGCCGCCGGCGTTCAATTTTCCGTGGACGGAAGAGTGACTCAGGGAACCGGATACAGCGAAATTTGGGACATCGAGCGTAATCGAACCGTCGCCAGTGTGAGCCTCGACATTTGCGTTCAGGTCGGAGGAGAGACGCATATTGATGTGGCCGTCACCGGAGCGTACAGTCCAGGCGTTCGCCACCTTTGAACCGCCGGCAGCCTGGGCTTCGATGTTACCGTCGCCAGTCTTCAACGTGAGGGAATCGAAGCGGCCGCTGATTTGGAGATTGCCGTCACCAGTGCTCGCATCCAGGGTGCCATCGAAATTCGTTCCGGTGATATGGCCGTCGCCGGTGTGGAGGCGAATGTCGCCATGGACTCCGGAGGCGGTGACGTTGCCGTCGCCGGTATTGAAATGCACGCGGCCAGCGACATTTTGAGCGACAACGTTACCGTCGCTGGTTTCCACGTCGAGTTCGAGGTCGCGGGGAACGTGCAGTTCAACTTTGATGGACTTGTGCCTGCCGCCGAAGAAGGAGAAATTAAAATGCGGCACTTTGACGCTGATGACGACGTGGTCGCCGCTCTGGCTTTCTTCGATGCGAACTTCGCTGGAGCTGATTTTGTAACCCTCGGTGGTGACGTGGGCGTCAATTTGTTTTTGATCGGAGCCGATGATGGTGACGTCGCCATCGTCGGTGGAGACGCGGAGGTCGGCGCGGGCGCTGATCTGGTAGGTTTTGGACCAGTCGTCAGCGCGGGTGGGAATGGCTGCGACCGTCGCTAGTGCGATCATCGTGAGGAAGGTGCCTGCCAGAACTTTTCGGTTCATGGGTGTCTCCGGTTAAGTTGTGCGTCACAGAGAGATACGGTGTTCCAGCTCTAAATGTTCCGTGACGTCCCTTCGCGAAGCTAAAAAAAATCAAAAGAGCCGGCCCTTCGCGAATGCACTCAGGATGAATCCCTTCGGGATTCACGGGACGTGCCCGGCGCTACGAAAACCAGGGCCCCATCTAACCTGGACGAATGCCGATCGCTAAGCGGATTTGCTTTTGGCCGATTTGGGCTTGGCCACGGCGGCGGTGGGCTTGGGCCTTAGGGCGGCTAAGAATTCGGCGAGTGGAAGCGTGTTGATGACGTCTTTCTTTTCCAGCCAGCCGCGGCGGGCGGTGATTACGCCGTATTTCATGAAGCGAAAGTGAGTGGTGTTGTGAGCGTCGGTGGAGATCACGACTTTCATGCCCCGTTGTTTGGCCATGCGGAGGTGAACGTCTTTCAGATCGAGGCGGTCGGGGTAGGCGTTGCATTCGACGGCGACGCCGTTTTTCTTGGCGGCATCCAGGACTCTTTCCATATCGTAATCGAAGGCATCGCGGCGCAGGAGCAAGCGACCTGTGGGATGGGCGATAATTTGAACGTAAGGATTTTCGATGGCAGCGAGGATGCGGTCGGTCATGGCCGCGCGGTCGAGTTGCATGTAGGAATGGACGGAGGCTACTACTACATCGAGCTGCGCCAGTACTTCGTTACTGAGATCCAGCGAGCCATTCTTTAGAATATCGACTTCGATTCCGGCGAGCAGGCGGATTCCGGGGACGCGTTCCTGTGCGGCGCGAATTTTTTTGATTTGGGCGAGAGTGCGCTTTTCGTCCATGCCATTTGCGACGGTGACGGCTTTTGAGTGGTCGGTGAGAGCGATGTATTCGTAGCCTAGAGCTTTGGCGGCTTCGCCCATTTCTTCGATGGAGTTGCGGCCGTCGGAGGCGGTGGTGTGCATTTGGAGGTCTCCGCGGATGTCCTGAAGCCTTATGAGACGCGGCATTTTTCTGTTTTCGGCGGCTTCGATTTCGCCGGTCATTTCGCGCAGTTCAGGCTCGATGTAATCGAGGCCTAGCTTGGCGTAGATTTCTTCTTCGGACTTTCCCGCGACGACCTTGCCGCCTTTCAGTGTGGTCATGGCGTATTCGTTTAGCGTCCAGCCCATATCGAGGGCGCGGCCTCGAAGGGCCACATTGTGGGATTTGGAGCCGGTGAAATAAAGAAGAGCGGCGCCGAAGTTTTCTTTCGCGAGCATGCGGACATCTACCTGGAATCCGCTGCCGAGCAGGACGCTGACTTTGTTTTCGCCGTGCGCGAGGGTTTGATCAATTCCTGGGTATTTCAGAATGTGTTCGCCAACCGCGTCGACGTTTTTCTGCTTGTCGTGTCCGGGACGCATGGTGACCAGGAGGTCGATGTCGCCGATGGTTTCGCGTCCCCGGCGCAGAGAGCCGGCGGGAGTGACGGATTCGACTGCCGCGGCGGACTTCGACAATTCTGTATTTTTAATATAGGCAGCAAACTTTTCGGCCTCGTCTTCCGCCGCATTGAGTTTGAAACGGCCGGTCGAGCGCTTCGCCGATTCGGTGGCCTTTAGAATGTTTTGTTCGCTTTTTTCGCCGAAGCCGGGAAGCTCGCGGAGCTTGCCTTCACGGGCG
>JBAVQA010000099.1:0-21238 GCA_049693595.1 Candidatus Acidiferrales bacterium
ATTTGCACAGTTCGTGCACAGTCGCTGTTTAGATCGCTGGGAGGAAAGCCGAAAAGTACAGTAGAATCTTCAACGTGCATAGTGTCGGGGCGTAGCGCAGCCTGGTAGCGCGCCTGCCTTGGGCGCAGGAGGTCTCCGGTTCAAATCCGGACGCCCCGACCACTAACTCCTGATTTTTCAATTCACTCTTGCTGATGCCGGTTGCCCCGAAGCCTGAACTTGGGTCCATTTGGGTCCAAATACAAGCCTCTCGACGCTCTCTACTGCACGACGCTGCTCTTCCGGGACCGCGTGCAAATAAATCTCGCGCGTGATTTCCGGCGTGGAATGGCCCAGGAGCGATTGCATCGTCCCTATTGGCGTGCCCACGGAATCGAGCATCGTCGCGTGGCTATGTCTCAGAAGGTGCCAGGTGACACCAGGAAGCCCTAGCTTCTTTGCGACAGGCTTCAGGTGCTTGCGCAAGAGATTCCATCGCTCCAGCGGCAATCCCTCGCGTGTGGCAAATACTAAGGCTCTTGCATCAACAGCGGCGGGACGGATGGCGGCAAAGATTTCTGCCGTCTCCATTCCAATCGGAATGGTTCGCGCACTGCGTTTCGTCTTGGGCTGATCGAAATGCCCGTCATACACCGTTTCGCAAACACGGAGCATGCGAGCATTCAAATCGACACTTCCCCAGCGAAGCGCAAGCAACTCTCCAACGCGTAGTCCAGTGAGCACCAATAGCAACGTGACGGAGCGTGCCGGGTGATTCAAGGCGATAACAAGGTTCCGTACCTGGACCGGAGTGAGGACAGCTCTCTCCGTTCCATGCTGCCGTCGTGGGAGTTTCGTTTTCTGAGCTGCGTTCTCGGCGATATAACCCCATTCCTCCGCTGCACCGAGAATCTTGCTCAGGCCGCACTTGAAGTGATGAACGGTTTCCCACGCCAAACCACCCTTGAGCTTTCGACTTAGAAAGCTTTGCAACTCTTCCCGCGTGAGTTCGCGAAGCTGCCGCTGTCCGAAAGCCGGAACGAGATGCACGTCGAGCATGTACCGATAGTGCTTCTGGGTTGCGTACTTGAGTGTTGGCAAAACCACAGGCATCCAATCATCTTTGACAAAACTGCCAAATGTGCGGACGGACTGCGGTCGTGCCTTGCCGGTGTTGATTGTCCCTAGTCTCTGAGACAACGCTTGCATCGCAAGGCGGCGTGTCGGAAATTCGGCGACGGTCCCGATCACTTCGGACCGTCTCAGTCTGCCGAGCGTGCCGTCTGCTTGAATGACATCCTCCCACCAGCGTGCCACCCAAAGCTTTCTCCGGGTGCCGCGCTGGAAAAGCGATCCTTGCTGGAAACCTCTTCGAGCCATCGTTTCTCCCGTCCTTGGGATCTCGATGGCCCGCCCAGCTTGTTCTTCGTCGCTTCTCAGTGTAGTCCGCATGTCAAGCTGCTTCGCGATCTCTCCTCTGGCGCTGCACCCAGGCCATTACTTCGTCTGCACGGAAACGCCAGTACTTCCCAAGGCGATATCCCGGCAGGCGATCTATCGAGCGTTTTCTGGTGTGCCCGTATACCCAAGAAACGGGCACCTTCAGAAGCCTGGCAATCTCATGCACGGTCAAAAGCTCCGTGTGGTTTTCATCTCCGTTGTTCATCACTGTGGCCTCCTGCTGCGGAATGCTGTGCGGACAAAACACTCTGCGCGGTCAACGCGCAGTTGGGCTGGAGCGACCCCACGAATTACTTTGGGCACGGAAACGTGCACAAGAGTGGGGTCGCTCCGGCCCAATCCGGTGTTTTGTCCGCGCCCAAATTGATCGTCGCGCCATGTGCAACTTCCTCTGCTGCGGACATTTCCGAAAATTCGAGGGTGACGCAAAGGGTGACGGATGGGGTGATCTGTGTCTTTCATGCACCGTTCACCCTCGGAAGAAGAATCCCGGCGGATGTTTAGAAAGGCTGCACGAGAATTGGATGCTTCTGGCACTACGATTTCGCGTGCATGTTGCGAGGTCACAAAATACATTCCATTTCTGCTGCCAGAATTAGGGTCACGGAACTCAGCCACTGAAGAAGAGCTGAGAAACGCCAGAGAAAAAATGTGCCTGAACCTCATGCCGAAAGATGGGCCGCGAGGCGCACGCATTTCTGAATGGGAGAAATTGGTAGTAGATTCAAACTCTATTTCCGGCAGCTGATCTTGGCAGACAATTTCAAAGCCGTAGCAAGCTCGGCGACTCCTGACATCGGGCATCCCGGGTACATCTGCCGAACCACGCATCGACGAAGCTCTCCTACTATATAGAGGGGAAAATCCAAAAAAGCTCACCAGGACAATCAAAGAAACCAGCAAAATATCCCCTACTGATAAAGAGACTCAAAAGTGACGAAATGTGAGGCAGGCCAATCGAATTATTCTTGATTAGAAAAGTTCTTCACCCTCGACGAGAGCGTCAAAATGATAAGCTAGGAGTATGAAACGGCTCTCGGTGTGCGTCTCCCTCCTTTGGGTTTGCGCGTGGGCCGTGCCTGTCTGGTCCGAGAATAAGCCGCTTCGGACAATCAATCTGGAGCAGATCGGGTTTCAGCACATCACTTGTGAGGTCGTTTGGCAGGGAGAAGACGATTATCCAAAGCGGCGCGTAGAGTTTCTGGATGATACGCACCTGCTCGTTCATTTTGCGACTCCCGACGCCTGCTCTGGCCCTGCAATTCCGTCGGAGAAACATGCGTTACACTCCGCGGTCTATGGGCTGCACTCCGCAGTCATAGATCTATCCGGGCATCTTATTCATATATATGATTGGCAGCCGGGCGAGGATGTGATCGCGGGTCCGGACGGGCACGTGCTGGTCGTTCGCCCAGATACAGTCCTCGTGGTCGATCTTGACTTCCAAACGATTCAGGCAATTCCCTGGCAAGAGGATGGTTTTCCGGGCGTACCGACCCTAGCGTTCAACTCTTCCACATACTCGTAACACCATCGCGCCATGGATTTGCAATCATTGATAGAAACCATGCGTCTCTCTTTACGGGTCTACCTTACAAACAGACAGCGAGCACAACGGAGTCCGCTGCTTCTGTTGGTGACCATGGCTTTGTGACTTGGAGCGGCTTTAATCCGGGTCCCGCCGTCCTTCACGTGGACGGTGTCCAATGGACTGCTCCCGCGCATCCTGCCCTGGGGAGAGATTTGATTGTCGCCGGCAACGATGAGGTTTTAGGGCTTGATCGTAAATTCAATCTGTATCGTATCGATCAGCGTGGGAGCGAGTCGCTAATCGCGCGTTTGGGATCGCTTGCCCCAGGAATGTGGAATTCTGGATTCCGCTTCGATCAGGCCCTTCCAGATGCTGGTCGAGTGCTCTTCTTCAGCCATGGCGTACGCATCGCGTTCACCGATTCATCGGGCATTTGGAGCTATTTCCGGACTGCCGTTTTGGACTTGGGGACCGGCAAGCTTGTTTTTCAATACGACGGTCATTTCGGTGATGATGTTTCTATCAGCCCTGATGGTCATCTGGTCGCAGCGCGTCACGAGGCTCGCCTGACCTTATACAGTGTGCCTTAGGCTACCTATCCCCATTCAAACTGGAAACCTAAATCCCTGCTTGTCCTCATGTACCGTATATGGTACACTTCTTAGGTGAGTAAGAAGCCCAAATCTTCGACGGGCATAAGCACTAAGCCTGAAGCGCTCGGACGACAGGGCAAGAGGGTTCCGGCCATCTTCTATCGCACGGAGGCGGGCGGGGAGCCGGTACGAGACTGGCTAAAAGGACTTTCGCCGGAAGATCAGAAGCGCATCGGCGAGGACATCAAGACGGTCGAGTTCGGCTGGCCCATTGGGATGCCTGTTTGCAAGCCGCTGGGCGATGGCATTTATGAAGTGCGGACGACGCTGGCCCAGAACCGAATTGCACGGGTGCTCTTCTACGTCGACAAGAAGGGCCGGATGGTGTTGCTGCACGGATTCATCAAGAAAACGCGGAAGACACCGGACGAGGACTTAGACCTGGCGCGCCGCAATAAGAATAAGCATCAAAGGGGACTGCAATGAATGTGAAAAAGAATCGCAAGAAAATGGACCACAGTGGGTCAACATTCGATAGCTTCCTCGAAGAGGAAGGAATCCGAGAGGAAGTTGAGGCAATCGCAATCAAGCGGGTGCTGGCGTGGCAACTGGAGCGGGCCATGCAAGAGCAGCAAAAAACAAAGCAGGCGATGGCGAAGCAACTTCACACGAGTCGGTCCCAACTGGATCGCCTGCTTGACCCTCGTAATGTCTCGGTGACACTCGATACGATCACTCGGGCGGCACGGGCGCTCGGCAAACGTGTAATCATTCGCGTAGCCGACGTGAAAGCAAAGCGAGCGTAGGCTGCGCCTGCCTACCGTCTGCCTGATTGCAAAGAAAACTTAGGTCCAACTTGGGTCCAACAACTGCCGAATTAGGTCCAAAACCGTGTACCATGACGTAGAACAAAGCTAGACGGACCAACAAGATAGATTTTTTGCAACTGCCTTGGGCGCAGGAGGTCTGGAGTTCAGATCTCCACGCCCGACCAATCTTCTCAACGAGTTAAGCGATGCAGTGATTGTCGAATCGAGACGAATGCGGTCTTATTGCTTTTGCTCGAAATCAGGTGATGTCTCGGCCATGATCTTCTTCAATCGCTCCTTGATTTCATCACCGTCAAGGATTCCTCTGTCGACAAGCAACTCCACCAGCGTTTGGACCAACACCAAGTTGTGAATGGCGACCTTTTCGAGTGACATGTTCACTCGGCCAGTTTTCGGATCTTCTTCCATCGTGTGACTCGCTTTCGCAATACGTCAGAGACAGTACGAATTATCGCATATATTGTCGATACTTAACTCACAGATAACTAACACAATCCAAAATTGGGATTACCTACTTTACACAATCGGTACCACACGGAATCGTACTACACGGTCAGGAGGTACTAGAGACATTTGTCTCTATCGGACTAGAGAAGTTCGTCTCCGTAGCCTAGAGACGTTCGTTCCATTGCAGCAAAACCTGAAAGGCACCTAGACTTGCTGACGATGTTACTTTGCTGGTGACTTTCAGCTCGGACGATCCACCAGGGATCTATGCGCTCCTATGCCAACACAAATAAGAGACTAGCGAAGCGCTACGATCAGTGGATGGCCGCTCTGCACTACGTGCCTAATACTCAGTACTTTTACAGGAGGGCCATCGGACGGTTCATCCAGTTTCTGGGAAATCGATCGATCGCAAGTGTGACTCACTTGGAAGTCCGCCAATTCGCCGCACATGTTTCTGAGGAGGGTACCTCCTTAGATCTTACATATCGCTACCTCGGCGTCCTGCGGCTTTTCTACGACTTTCTACATCTCGGTGGAGTGGTCAGTTATGTTGCTCCTCGCTTGGTGAAGTTGCGTCGGCCATTAAAAAAGGAGCCTCGGCAACTCAGTGAATCCGAAATTCAGCGGTTTATCGCGGCATGCCGAACCCTGCGCGAGCGCGCACTGATCGAATTTCTCTACGGAACCGGATGTCGATCGAGTGAGGCTAGGCACCTCAGAGTAAGAGACGTTGACTTCACCGCTAGAAGGGCTCGCGTCGTAGGGAAATTCCAAAAGGTGCGCATTGTCCTTCTTACGAAGAGCGCAACGGAAGCCATACGAGCTTACATAGGAACTCGCCAAGATGGCTTCGTTTTTCAGGAGGACAGACCCATCCAAAGAGGAATTCTTTCGACATCCGCCGGATACTGGGTTGGTTCATGGAAAGATTACGGCAGACGGAGACTGAAGCGATCCTACAAGACGTTCGGCAAGGCAGACGTGGTCCCGTACGAGAGGGCACGGAGCAAATTCGAGAGTCTATTGAAAGGTGTCAATCTTGTTCGACCTAAAAGCAGACAAGCTCTCAATAACTTGGCGATACGAGAAGTGTTCAAGTGTGTCGGCTATCGC
The DNA here is from genome assembly GCA_049693595.1 of Candidatus Acidiferrales bacterium. GTDB lineage: Bacteria > Acidobacteriota > Terriglobia > Acidiferrales > UBA7541 > Palsa-295. The sequence goes on from JBAVQA010000099.1 coordinate 5,958, forward strand.
GCTGGTTTGAAGAATGTTGGTCCGCATATGCTAAGACGCAGTTTCGCAACGCACTTGTACGACCACGGAGCAGGTCTTGAAGTAATACAAGCCCTCATGGGACACGCATGGCTGAACACGACTGTGAAATATACGCGCATGAGCACCGGCAGATTGGTGAAAACCTTTGAGCAGTGTCATCCACGAGAAAAGATGAATGTTGAATAACCGCGACAAGGTTAAGCATGGCTTATGCGGTCTAAGCGCGAGCCCGGATCGTTTGACTTCGAACGAATTCATGCTTCAGCCATGGTTCTTGCCGGACCGAATCTCGATTGCTATTCGTGCCCTAGTTCCACGCCACTATCGATACAGGATGCGCCGCTTCTTCGACGACCACGGTTGCATGATATGCAAGAAAGACCATTCTTATGGGTCTAACGGCATGTGTGTGGCCTGTTGCAGAAGTGTGCGAAGAAAGCTTCTGCGAAGTGCAAGACGGCACTCCGAAGGGAAGCCGCCGCGTAGCTTTGACCCAGGTATTCGGAAGGTAAAACTCGCCCAAGCACTGCTCCGGAGATTCTGTCCCGGAAGTCGGGCCGCTTCGCAAAGGCGTCGCATCGACACAGCCCGATCAAAGAATCCAATCGATGAAGCGCTCGGCCCGCATTCTGAGTAACGCCAAAGAAACCAATGAACGTCCGCCAGCACACAAGACAGCACATTCCAAATCGAAACTCCAAGTCTCCTGGAACCTAGGCGCTAATGGGGATGACGGCCTTGACGGACGTTCCCCAGTGCCCGGAAGTGATTTCTAATCGCCCGCCAAGCTCCTCGATCCTGCTAAACATGGACGCCGTACCTATGCCCGGTTTCACGTCGCCTGTCAGTCTATCCAGTATCTCCGGCAGAATTCCCCTGCCGTCGTCGATGACCTCTACCGCTACTTGGCTGAGTTCTGTTTGAATTAGGATCTTCACGCTTCGGCTTCCGGAATGGCGGACGACATTTAACAGGCACTCTCGGATTACGTTTAGTAAGGCACTCTCGGAGGCACGAGATATAGGTGGCATTGCTGTAGGCATATGGAGCTCAACATGGATTCCACTCCGTTCTCTAAAGCCGTCCACATAAGCCACTATCGCGGCTCGAAAACCGAGTGTCTCAAGCTCCGGCGGATATAGCACGTGGGCGATCGTTCGTAGTTTTTCCATAGATGCTGCGGTCATTTCCCACGCTTCAGATAGCAACTTTCGATCCGAAGAGCGCACGGCGGAATCACGGAGACGACCGAGGGTTAACCTTACTGCGTACAAGTCTTGTCCAACATCGTCGTGCAGATCACGGGCGATGCGCCGCCGTTCCTGTTCGTGCGAATGCAACAGTTGGTTTGAGAGTTGCTCTATTGTTTGGGAAGAGGATCGTCGGTCCACAAACGAAGTCAGTATGGCTAAACCTTGAACGACCAGGGTGGCCATTGCAATCGCGACCGCACCTATTGTCGAGATATGCACCGTGTGCGATACCTCTGGGTCCGGCCCGGAAGGCAAAAAGGTAGTCGCCGCCATCGCGCAGTAATGCACGGAGGATATGGCAGCGCCCGCTACCAAGGCACCCGCGATCTTTCGCCAGCCGCGACCACTTGTCTCATCTCGAAAACGGAATCCACTCCACAACCCGATGAGCGAAAACAGTATGGCGAGAATCACGGCTAGACTGGCGAGTCGAAGGTCGTATCGATACTCTGCCGACATGCGCATCGCACGCATACCGATGTTATGTACGGTTATGATCGCCAATCCCACGATGAAGCCGGCGGAGAAAATTTGAGTGATTCCGGTCGCTGTCCGGCTCAACATGAAGAGTGAGACGCCCGCAGCGAAAATTCCAGCCAGGAGTGAAAGCAAAACGGTCGGCCAGTCGTACTCTATCGGGACGGGCAAGCTGAAGGCTAGCATCCCTGTGTAGTGCATCGACCAAATACCTATTCCGATCGCGATGCTGCCGCCCGTCAACCAGGCTGACCGCGTCCAACCGCTGGCGGCAGTTATGCGGGGCGCCAGATCCAATGCGGCATAAGCTGCCGACATGCCGATAAACACCGATAGCGCCACAAAGATGTAGTTATACGACACGGTCATCGGCATGGTTTCTTGAATAAACCCCGAACGACCATCGGCACCAGCCCCCGATGTGTGGCTGATTGCCCCTGGTCTGGCTGGTTCAGAATGGAAATACTTGCGGAGCCACTATGGTCGGCGGTCCCGATTCTGAACTGTCCTTTTCATAATTCGACCAATTTCAGACGAATCGCAAAAAGAAGTAAATCACAGAAACTCCGACAGTTCAGTTTCTGCATCATGCGATTGCGGTGGACTTCGGCTGTGCGGGTGGAGATTCCAAGCTGGTGGGCCACTTCCTTATTGCTTTTTCCGTGAGCGAGAAGCCTCAAGACATCAATCTGCCGGCCCGTCAGGGGCACGGCCGCCGCTCCTCCGTCTGCATTAGGCGATGAGGCTGTTTTGACTACATTCCCCGACTCACGTATATAACTCTGCGCCATCGAGAGTGCGAGGCGAGGCGAAATAAAAGTCCGGAGGTGCCGGATTTCATCCACTGCGACGAGGAGTTCTCCCTCAGAGTCGGACTTCAATGCGTAGCCGAGAGAACCTAAGAGTAGTGCCTTCCGAGCCATTTCCTCGGAAAAGTGCATCGTGAAAATGAGAATTTGAGTCTCGGGACATTCCGTACGGATGATGGAGGCCGCTTCTAGCCCATCCATAGTGACCATCGTCAAATCGAGAATGGCGAGATTCGGCTTTTGTTTCTTGCTTAGCTCAACCGCTTCACGCCCGTCGGACGCTTCGGCGCATACAACGATTCCAGTCAGAGACTCAAGCAAAGTGCGGACACCGCGTCGCACGACCGCATGATCATCCGCTAACAAGATGCGATACGGTTCAGCCGAAGGCATCATTAATTACGAGCCTCTCTAGAGAGAGTGGCCGCGACCGGGAGTTCGACACGGACGGTCACCCCTTGTCCCGCCCCCGATTCAATGAGGAATGTCCCGTGCATTTGCTTCACGCGCTCACGCATGCTCGCAATTCCAACCCCTGGAGTGGTGGTCGCTAAAGCTCCTCCGGCCATTCCCTGCCCCCGATCAGCAACTTCCAGAATCAAATGCTCGTTCTCGAATGAAACACATACGGTTGCCATCTGGCTATGCGAATGGCGATCGACGTTTGAGAGGCATTCCTGCACGATGCGAAATATCGTTATTTCACATCCATGAGGAAAGCGGCCGATATCCTCCGGGAGCTCCGCTTTGACCGAGACCTCGATTCCACTGCGCTCAGAAAACTTGCGTGCATAAGACGTTATCGCCAAGGGAAGTCCGACTTCTTCGAGATGTGCTGGGTGGAGCTTGTAGGACAAAGAGCGCACTCGCTGTATTAAATCGTTGTTAAGTTCTAAGCCCTCATTAATAATACCGGCTACTCCGTTGTGTTTCTTGGCCGTCTTCCTCTTTATCTGCCCGAGACTCAGCTTCAATGCGGCGAGGTCTTGGGCCAACCCCTCGTGAAGGTCCAGAGCGATCCGGCGTCTCTCCTCATCCTGCAAATTGATTAACTGAGCGGACAGCACACGCAGGTTTTCTTCGGCTTGGCAGGTTCTCTGATAGGCGAGAGCGTTTTGAATTGCGATAGACGCAACCTTGGAAATCCCTTCAACTGTCTCGACATCGGAGGATAGAAAATCTCCGCCGCGTTTGTTGTGCAGGGCGAAGAATGCAATCACCTCTTCTTGATTGCCCAGGACGGGGACGCATAGCACGCTTCGCAAACCGAGCGGATTATGGATCTCTGGAGGTATCAGTGGATCGTGAGCCGCGTTATTGGTCAAATATGTCCTTTTGTTGGTGAGAACCCATCCCAAAAGCCCAGCGTCAGGCGGCCATACGATGCCCTCTGTCTCTGATCTATCAAAGAAACTGTCGCACCTGAATTCCTCGGGGCTAAGTAACCCCGCGGATGAACCTTCGGTGCCGATCAGCTTCATCGATTCGTAGTTCAAGTGTTCGAGGATAGCGTTCAACTCCAGCGTTTTGGTCAAGGTTTGGGCAATATGAAATAGGCCACGGACCGCCGCATCCTTCTGATGTAGAACATTCTCAACTCGCTTACGCTCGGTGATGTCGCGTGCCACAGTAACGACGTAGGTTTTATCAAGTTGGACTAGGTTAATATTGATTTCTACTGGGAATCTGGAACCGTCCTTGCGGCGGTGGATGCTCTCTCTGATGAGGGACCCTGATTGTTTCAACGCTTCAATCACCTTCGCGCGATCTGCCGCACCCACCGTAGGATCGATGTCGGAAACGCTCATCTGGAGAAGTTCTTCGCGAGTGTACCCTACGTCAGAACACGCTTTCTGGTTGACGTCGAGGTAACGAAACGTGTTCGGATCAACAACCTCAATAGCATCATTGGATCGGTCGATCAGCGTCCGAAATAAACTCAGCGACTTCTCGGCTTGTTTGCGTTCGGTGATGTCACGCACTAGCATGCAAATTGACTTATACGTTCCATCCGGCGCGAGGATCGGCGTGACGCGACCTAAGAACCAACGCGTACCGCCCAGTAAATGCAGCGAGTATTCCAGGTCTTCTCCTATGCCAGATTCGAGGACTCGCTTGAAGATGTCACGGTAGGCAGGGGCCAAGTCTTCCGCGACCACATCCGATATCCGTTGTCCGACTAATTTCTCACGCGGACGGAAAAGCAGGTCTTCGTTAGTCGTCCAAATATCGAGAAACGTCCCGTCGGCGTCAAACTCGAAGGCAATCTGATCAATGGAATTGACAAGTGCTTGGAGCCGAGCGGTGGTCTCACGCAGAGCTTTCTGAGCTTTAAACCGCTCCGTTACATCATGGGCCATCCCGCGCACCAAGGGCTCGGAGACGCCTTCCGTACGCAAGGTATTCTGATATTCCCAAACACGCCGTTCCCCGGACTTGGTCATCAGGACCATTAATCCATTCGCGAAGCCGTCTCGCTTAATCCGCTCGATGTACTCAGCAAACTGGACGGTGGCCCCACCAGACAGTTGATCAGGAATAGAGCGTCCAATCAGTTCCTCCGGTTTGTAGCCCAAGAGTCGCGCAGGAAGTTCGTTCATCGACAGGACGCGACCAGATAGATCATGCGTGCAGATAAGGTCATGGCTGTTTTCAACCAAATCCCGATAGCGCTCCTCGCTTTCTATGAGTGCTCGTTCTGCCTCGACACGTATACTGATGTCCTGGGTCATTCCCATCCGTTTGATGACTTGATTGTCGGGACCTAGAATCGGTTTTCCCCACGTGTAGAATGTGCGTTCGCGGCCCCCCGGAATAATGAATCGCGATTGGTACTCGTATTCGTGCGCAAATCTCATCCCACCCTCGATGACAGTGCGCACGGCCTCACGGTCGTCGGGATGAAGAATCTCCCAAAACAGGTCTTCCGATAGTTTTGTCTTCGTCGGATCGATAGCGAGCATCCGACAGAGGTTGGCGGACCAGGCGTCCTCACCTGTAACTAGATTGTGTTCCCAGCATCCTAGGCGTCCGATCTTCTCTGCCTCGGCTAAGAGAGCCTCACTTTTTCGCAACTCTTCATGCTGCATTCTTGCATTGAGGGATCTTTGAGAGAGTCTGTGTCCGCGCAACCATGCGATGAGTGCTCGACCGAATCCCTTTAACGTCGTTCGGAGCTTCATTTACAATTAGCCTTAATTCCTCATGCCTACGGGCAAAGGATCGCAGACCGATTCATATGCTCTGCGCATCGAGCCAACACATTGCGTGGAGTTCGCCTAGGAAGAAGGAAGGTAGTTCTCGATTATGTAAGTGTCAAGTTATTTATAATAAGTACTTACTCGGATTTGGCGTTACGTAATTTTTACAAGCTGAGGGGCGGTACGTGGTTAGCTGCCAATCATCGCGCGCGAATCGGGCAGGGCGGACGCCTAGAAGAACGATCTCCTGTGACCGGGCTAGTGTCAACTACCGTCGTGAATCCGGCCATTTTGATTCGCCAATTCCGCCTGGAGAGTCTTGACCGAGACCAAAATGGAATTCGCTCCATCGAACCGCTGGAGGGCAAATCATTAAGTAAAACTACTTGCCGCGTGCTTTTTTCTGGAACCATTCATAAGTATAACCACGTAGATCGCAGAACCTGATAATGGTCCAAGCTCGAAAAACAGGAAATCAGGTCGTCCCTCGGTCTCCTCCGCAGGTAGCGAATAGCTTTCGAATTCCAGATTTGGGAACCCTGTCACGGATTTAGTTCCGCTGTGAACCTACTTCAAGTGATTCGTAGCCTCAAAGTGTATAAGTTATTCACAAGTCACATGTTCATAGTTGGCACAGCAAGTGCTGAAGCGGGATTGACCTCGCTGCTTGTTCAACGTTGACGGTCAGCGCAATTTGAGATTGCGAAGGGTATTGCTTCTCGATGCCGTCTTCGAAAAAGCACGAAAGGAGGAAATCATGCGAACGCGTTTTATGAATCTCTTCGGCATAGTTGTGCTGGCGGGAATTGCTTCAGTCGCAGCAGCGCAAACGGTAGTGACGAGTTCTCCGTCGGTACACGAAATCGCCGCAACTCGCGAAGCAAGAACACAGGACGATGTCATTGACCGTATCATCGCGCGTGAACGCGACGAAATCAAGGTCATCAACTCTTACGATCCGATTATTGAGACCTATGTCCAGGTTTATAGCCAAAAAAGAAACGGCGATCGGCTCCTGTCGCGCGATTATTACTACCTCGGCCAAGCGGAACTCTCTGATAGAAAACAGTTTGGCTACCGTTCCATGCTCGCTCGCAAAGACCAATATCCCAAGAGAGGTTTTGTGGATGCGAGTTTCAATCCCTTGGGGTTTGTTCAGATGGTTTACATAGACCAAAGAGGATTTGATAGGGAACATTACCGATTCCGTTATGTCGGTCAGGAGTTTCTGGGCAATGTCCGATGCGTAGTATTCGACGTACAGCCACTTCAAAAAGCCTTACCCGGTAGATTCTCCGGTCGTATTTGGGCTGAAGACAAGAACGACACGATAGTTCGGTTCAACGGGATCTACTTACCCGTTTCTCACAGGGGCCATTTCAACTCGCATTTTGATAGTTGGCGATTGAACGTCCAACCAGGGCTTTGGCTTCCTGCTTACGGATTCGCCGAAGAAACGGATTTACGAACAACGAAGCTACAGATCAAATACGTCAACGATCTTGACCATCTTCGCTTTAAGGCTCAAACACGATTTTGGGGTTACGACCTGAAGGAGCCGAGGCGTCAACAGGAGTTTAGCGATTTGATTGTGGAGGCACCAACTCGCGTAAACGACAGCCTTACTGTCAGAGAAGGCGATCAATCTCCCGTGCAAGCGCAACGGCAGTGGCAGAGCCAAGCTGAAAACAACGTCCTCGCCGCGCTTGAGAGAACGGGCCTGCTCGCCCCCGCCGGAGAGGTGGACAAAACTCTCGACACTGTTGTGAATAATTTGGAAATCACAAACAATCTTGACATCGAGCCTGCCGTGCGTTGTCGGGTGTTGACTACAGCGACTTTCGACCTATTCGCGGTAGGGCACGTAATTGTAATTAGCCGCGGCTTGATCGATGTCCTTCCTGACGAGGCCACGCTCGCAACGATGCTCGCGCAAGCTTTGGGGCAGATTATTGTGTCGAAGTCGCATCCCGACCAGTACGCGTTCTATGACATCGTGCAACTACCATCGCTTGATGCACTGAGACGCTTTTCGTTTAAGTTGAATGATCGGGAGCGCGAAGCCAGCAGTGAAAAGGCTGTGGATCTTCTTCGCAACTCACCCTATAAGGACAATCTGGCCAGTGCCGGACTTTTTCTGAAAGAGTTTGAGCAAGATTCGCGGAATCTCCGCGCCCTGGTTGCTCCGCACCTGGGAAACGGCGTCATTGTTGCATCCCAATTGACCAGTGCGGCGCCGGCTTTACAACCTGAGAACCTGAATCAGATTGCCGCCCTCCCTCTGGGGGCTCGTATCAAGCTTGACCCCTGGACCGATGAAGCCGCACTAATCAAGGCCAGGCCCACGCCGCTTGTATCGGCCAGAGAGAAAATGCCCCTTGAATTGACACCATTCATGCCCTATCTGACGCGCTATGCCAAACAGACACCCTCTGAGGAATCATCCAAGGTCATTTTTAATGAGAATGGTTCTCAATCGCCCCCGGGGCCTAACAAATAGTTGAAAACTGAAGCCATAACCTAGCTTTTTCGAACCCTCTCTCACTCGCAACCTTCCACTTGAATCGCTGGCTGCGCACCCCACCCCTTCCTGCGCAGCACTGATGCCAGCGCAACACCATCACGTGCGCTCGGCCAGTTGCGGGGAGAAAAACATGAGAGTCGCACCGATTCTGAAATGCCTACTAATTCTCCTGGTATCAGCCGCCCCGATCAGAGCTCAGGAAACAGAGGGAGAACCACGATCAACGGTCACTTTAGAACAACTACTTTCATCAGGTCGAGTGTTCTTGGACGCGGACGTAGGGATTCGCGCTGAACTCGGCTTTCTACCACCTTCCAGCGATTTTGGAATGTCGTTTGAAGCTCCCGCCCATCTGGGAATACCGATAGAGATACAAGGCGCGGCATCTTTTTCTCCTGACAAAAAGAAGATTACCCACGACGGACATTCGATTGCGGCAAGCAGTAAGGCAATCTTCTGGATCAATCCCCGATTAGGCGCGTTCGGTGAAGCAGGATACGGCCGCTTATGGACTTCACAGTTTGATGAAGGCGGCGGCATCACGCCAACCTTCGGCGCGGTGATCCGCACTCGCTACATGTACCCCGGAAGGCTCTACATCAGTTACTCGATTCCAACCGGTTGTGTATGGGCCACCCCAACCAATCCTTGTAAGTTGCAATCCAAGCGCCTTCAAGGTTTTACATTCAGACAGGAATTCCAATTCCGACCGCATATTCGCGGGGGAATTGAAGCTGGCGTTTACCACTATTGCGCCCAGGGCAATCCAGAGGAACCAGCGGCTGGCCGTGATTGTCTCTGGGCTGGCACGGAACTTTTATTCGTACGTTTCCAATTTCCAGGTTGGAGAAGGGACGGGGCGTACTGACCTCGAAGGAGAATTATGACGCTTCAATTTCGAATATGCGTCCGTCTCGTGTCGGTCTTGATCTTGCTTCCGGCATTTTGAACCAGGGCGCGAAGTCTGGCCGCGACCGACGACTCGGTCACACGATCGAGGATAACGTGGAACTCCGCTGACCAAAAGCCGAGGCAAACAGAAGCCCGCAATCTTGAAGAGTTTGAGAGACGGGCGCCTATTGAATCAACGGGCCGCAGCGTGTTCGGGCGAATTCGACATTACGTCGGCACACATAAGGAACTTTTGGCTTCTGATGCGCTTCTTATTGCGGCGTTTTCAGCCGACGCCGTCAGCTCCATCAAGTGCCAGCACGAGATGACGCCAACCCAATTATGCGTAGAATCCAATAAAATCTTAGGAGCCCATCCGAGTGAGCTCGATTTCTGGGGATATTTCGCGGGACAAGAAACGATGTACATTACAGTAAGTCATCTGTGGTGGCATAGGCATCCAGATTCCCCGTGGCGGCACTTGGTGTGGGCCGCCCCTGTAGCTTGGTCGATTTCCGAATCCTTGATTGTACCAACCAATTTAACATTTCCGCCCGGAACGACCAACGACGCGGCTGAAATGACTCGTATTCTCTCTCAGCAGTTACCGGCAGCGGCGACGGAGCGATTGAGGGAAGCTCGCGCCAGGGTCTCTCGTTAAGAGAAGCCGGTGACCGGGAACGCTACCATCGCGCATCTCGAAATTCACACACGTCTAGAGATGACCGTCGCCACTCTGGATCATCCTTTCGTTTCTCCACTGATTTCTCGCACTGACAAACACCAGCGGACAAAACTGCTCAATCGAGCAGCTGCTTCCCATGTCGGTTATTACTTATCGGTTAATACGAATTGTTTTCCCATAAGCTTCTCTGTAGAAAGAGTTTCGAGTTTACCGGCCTCCTGGGGTTCGACAAGAAATAAGGACGACAACCTCGGAAGCGCATCGACAAGCGCGGGGGAGCGCTATGTCAGGTAACGGTACTTCTGTCTCCGCAGTCGAACATGTGCGCCGGATGCGTGGGGGCGCCCAGTCACAATTGCTTCGCTGTTCGGATGGAGAGTATTACGTGGTCAAATTCCAAAACAACCCGCAAGGAATCAGGACACTAGTGAACGAATTGTTGGCAAGTATTCTCGCGAGGCGATTCGGATTGCCGGTTCCCGAAACGGCAATTGTGCATGTGGACGGAGAGCTTATTCGTTTCACCGAAGACTTGGTGATCGAGCTGGGTCGAGGCCGCGTCCGATGCCAGCCCGGATTGTGCTTCGGGTCCAAATTCCCACGCGATCCCGCTGCAAGTCAGTATCGGCTTCCCGCAGTGTGGGATATGTTGCCGGAAGCACATTTTCGCGCGATTACGAATATCTCAGATTTTGTGGGCATGCTGGTCTTCGACAAATGGACCGGCAATACCGACGACCGCCAAAGTATTTTCTTCCGTAATCAAGGGCAATTTCAGTTCACGGCTTTGATGATCGACAGCGGATTTTGCTTCAACGGACAGGAATGGAATTTCCCCGACACTCCCAGACTAGGTGTCTGCATGCGACCCGGCGTGTACGAGCAAGTACAGGGAATCGAAGCGTTTGAGGAGTGGATCAGCCGACTTGAGCACGAAATCGACGAGAGTGTTCTTACGTCTGCCTTTGAAGCAATACCGCCTGAATGGTACGAACGCGACGAACATTCTTTACTTCAACTCCTCAAGTTACTTGATTACCGACGCACGAAAGTACGAGACCTATTATGCGCAACGGTCCTTAAACTTCCGAACTTCTTTCCGAATTGGACTTGCGCTCGACCAGAGTCAAGAGAGCCAGTTATCGGCTCAGAGGCGAATTCCGCCTTGGCTTAGCTGTTCAGTAATTAATGGTCTGCGTTCGAGTTTTATTGACTCTTGAAGGAGCTAGCTGAGATGACTTCCAATAACGGACGAACTCACCAGTTCATCAAATTAAAAATCCCATCGAGCGTATGGGCTGTGCTCGCACTTGCGATGGGAGTTTTCTTCGCGCTGATGATAGCAGGCTCTAACGAATGATGGCGTCAGCGCCGCCGAGCGAGACGAGCAGACGACGCAACTTTGCGCGGTCTTCCAGGCCGATGCCAGGCATTTCGAAACCAGCTTGTTGCGAGCGAACGAATCGCACGACCGCTTGCATGCTGATGGAACGCAAGCCGGCGGGAATCTTCAGCGTAGCTTCCGTTCCAACCGGAATTTGAATGTCGCCGGTCAGCAAACCTCCATCGAGGCTGAGCACGCTGATCGCGGACAGGTTACGGTTCGAACGAAGATTCTGCCCCCGGCAATTTGCCAAAAGACTTCGCGGGAGTCGACCGGGTGGTCGAAATGATACTGACCCGCCTGGAATTCCGTTATCGATGTGGTCTGCCCGGCCGAAGATCCCGGACTGACTTTCCCAAAACTCCCCCCCTTCGTTCGAAGGTGCCGGATCAAGAATCTGGACAGGGTATTTCGGGATGACAGGAGTAGAGATATCCAAGCGCCTCATCAATTGGATTGTTCGAAAGGACCTTCTCCAGCGGGTGCCTAAGCGTCCTGGCTCTCCAGTTCGGCGAAAACCTTCCCCGTAGTTTCTTGGCAAGTTTTGCCCTCCGCAGCATGAAGAGATCCATCGTACTTTTCTAACCGTTCTATAAAGGTTCGTCCTTCATTCTTGAAGATACTCCTAACGCTATTCGTCTATGCCAGAGTAGAGACATTTGTCTCTATCGAAATAGACACGTTTGTACTTATTGGCATAGAGACATTCGTCTCCTAGCGCACGACCCCAGTGTCACTTACAGTGCTTTTTGGTCGCATTCTCGCCCGACTATAAATCGAGGTTTTGATTTAACTGGCGTTAGACACCAATACTTTAAGGAAAGCTCGATGCACTCATATGTACGATTTAATCGGGGGCTCGCCCGGCAATACGATCGATGGATGATAGCGATGCACTATGCGAAGCAAACCCAACGCATGTATAGGAAAATCGTCAGCCAGTACATCGAATTCGTCGGCAAGAGGTCGATTGCAACTGCGCGTCACACTGATATCAGAAACTATATCGCACGTGTTTCGGAAAATGGTGCATCCCTTAACGCTGTGTATCGCGATCTTGGAGTGTTACGTCAATTTTACGATTTCTTGAATCTCGGAGGAGTCGTCAGTTATGTCGCCCCTCGGTACGTCAGGCTGCGCAGGCCGTGGAGAAACAGTCTTCGCCCACTTACTGAATCGCAGGTTCAACGAGTAATATCGGCAGCGCGGACGTTGCGTGAGCGGGCGCTGGTTGAGTTTCTCTACGCGACAGGATCTCGATTGTCTGAAGCTAGGTGCCTAAAGATTGAGTACATCGATTTTGCTTCTAAGTCTGTTCAGGTCATTGGAAAGCTGAGAAAAATTCGGACCGTACTCCTGACCGAAAGCGCGTCGGACGCGCTTCGCGCGTATATTGCGGACCGTAAAAGTGGTTTCGTATTCCGAGAGGACCTACCCGTTCAAAAAGGCTGTCTGCACTTACAGGACGGACAATGGAAGTCAAAATGGGCTAATTATGCCGGGCCAAACGGAATTCGGACTCAGAACACGAAGTGCCTCGGCACTATCGAGCAACTATCTCCCGAGGCCGCCAAGAAAAAGCATGAAGAGCATATAGCTAGCCTCAACTTAGTCCGCCCCTCAAGAAGTTATCCTCTTTCAGCAATGACAATACGAGAGATGATAGTGCAAATGGCCAGTCGCGCCGGCCTAAAGAATGTCACTCCACACACATTTCGTCGCACGTTTGCAACGCACCTATACGACCACGGAGCAAGCGTTGAAGTGATTAAAGCACTCATGGGACACGTGTGGCTGCAAACGACCATGGTCTATGCGCGTGTTGGCCCAGACCGAATGGCCAAGGTCTTCGAGCGATGTCATCCACGAGCCTAACTAAATGACCCACAAGCATCGAAGTAACTCCGTGGCGGTTGGCCAAAATTCCGGTCGTCGATTGAAGATCTCACGTTCGGTTATGGCGGATGCAGATAAGGTTCTATTTGAGCCATGGTTCTTGCCTCCCCGAGTATCGTTTGGCATTCTTGCGATAGTACCTCCTGCCTTTCGGAATAAGATGCGCTACTTCTTTGATGACTACGGCTGCATGATTTGCAAGAAAGGTTCTAAACACCATTCAAACGGAATGTGCAGGCCCTGCCGCCAAAATATTCAGAATAAACTTATCAAGAGTGTTAAGCGCCGTTTGAGGTCTAAGTCAAACCAACGCTTGGACCTCGAACTATTCCGCCAAGAAAAGCTTGCCAAGACGTTACTCGGAAGATTCTCTCCTGCGAGGGCCAACTCACGAGGTCGTAGGGTCGACTTACAAAGAAGTCATAATCCGGTTTACGAAGCATTGTGTGCGCGTCGGGAATAATACGTCGGATCTCCTAGACCACCCGTCTCTTTTGGGGAATTCTGAACAAGATCGGCGCACATGCAGCGCCTACCAGTTCAAGTCAGCATCCCTGACCGGCCTGATTTGTTAGTTCAGAAGAAGTTTGTCCGAGCGAATCTTTTCCGGTATTCCCCGGAACAGCATCACGTCCGCAAGTGCTTCGATCGCTTCATACCTCCCAAGCCTTCTGGCCACGCGGATCGCCAGACACTCCCGCGTGTATTCGTCGATCAGCGTCAACATCCGCAACATTCTGCCGTCGTGTGTCATCGCGCTCACGAAGTCGTAACTCCACACATGGTTCGCCCGCGCTGGTCGCAGCCGCACGCACGACCCATCGTTCAGCCACAATCTTCGGCGGGGCCGCTGTTTCTGCGGTACTTTCAGCCCCTCACGACGCCAGATGCGCTGCGAACGACGCTGAGGCGAACAAAGCTTTGGTACAACGCGCTTTTCAGGCATTCAATCAAGGTGACGTCAAGACTTTGAACGATGTGTTCGATCCGAAAGGCCCAATCCACGGCCGGAGAGGGCAGGCTAAAGTCCAGGGCGGGCCGTTCACCGAACTGAAGGATTCGTGCCCCATGTGCGCCGACTTGAGCAATCGACAAATCAAAATCGACCTAATCGTTGCCGAGGGCTATCTGGTGGCTGTGCGATCTACATGGAGCGGGAAGTACTCCGGTACGGTGAGAGGAACGGCCGTTGCCGACAAGGATGTATCGGTGATTTATACGAACTTCTACCGTGTGGCGGGTGGCAAGATCGTCGAAAATTGGTACCAGCAGGATAGCCTTGATCTCGCCGAGCAGTTGGATTTCAAACTGATGCCTCCGATACACTAGCCCTTCCAATAGTAACTTCTGCTAACAGGCGATTGCACTCAAACGGGGTCTGGCGGCGCGATTTTGGGCGGATCACGGGCTAACCGGAAGCGATTGCGGGCCAGAAGTCCGCTTCGAGGAAAGGAGGCTGCGGAACAACTGCTTGCGCTCCGATCTCCCGAACCCCATTTCCGGATAACTTCCGTATGGCCGACGATACACTCAGAACTCCATTCTTCGCGTCAGTCTTGTCGAAGCGCCCCGGCCGGGTCGATCTGCATAACTCGCGCACCCGGGATAGCGCTTGCGATTCCAGCAACAACGATAAGGAAAGCGGCGCCTCCAGCAAACGTGATCGGATCAATCGGCGAGATCCCGAACAAAAGCCCGCTCGTCAATCTCTGTGTTGCGCACGCTCCAATCAGCCCTATCGCTGCGCCAATCGAGGCCATTCCCAGGCTGTGCTTCAGTACGAGCCAGAGAACGTTGGCGTGGCTGGCTCCCAGCGCTATTCGCACCGCCAGTTCCTGGTTTCGTTGCACCACAAGAAACGAAACCACGCCGTAGATGCCCACGACTGCGAGCGCCAATCCCGCCAACGCGAAGGAAGCCAATAAAGCTGTGGTGAAGCGTTGCCCGCCGGTCTGGCGTTCCACCAGCTCGTCAATCGTTTGTACCTCGGCGAAAGGCATGTCGGAATCCAACGCACCAAGTTGACTTCGTATTTCGGACTCCACGAGATGCGGCTCCGAAGCGGTGCGAACCAGAACATCCTTGAACCCGCCGTTCACCAGCGGGTGTTGGGAATACAGCACGGTAATCTGTGGTTGTGG
>JBAVQA010000100.1:0-4250 GCA_049693595.1 Candidatus Acidiferrales bacterium
GGAGCCTACGCCTTTGGGCTCTCCGGACTCGACCAGAATGGGAACCATTTAGGCATGGCCGGAAGAGTCGTCGCGAACAATGAAAATACCTTTCCACTGAATAATGGAATTGTGGATGTGAACAACGGCGGAACTACGTTGACGGATATGCTTCTGCAAGGCGGCTTCAGCCCCGCAGATCCTGCAACCGGCCGGGGAACTGTTGCCCTGAATTGCCCCACATTTGACACGGATTTCGGGAATAACGGCGGCGGCACGACCGGCACTCTTACATTTGTGTATTACATTGTGGACTCCACGCACGTGAAAGTTCTGGAAGGCGATTCGAACACACTTCTGGCCGGCGATTTCTACGGCGCGCCGGCCGCAACGGTGAACATGACTGGCTCGCAAGTTTTTGTCGCAAGTGGCAGGGACAACAATGGTGGTCCATATGGAATTGGGGGCGCTTTCCAGACGGGCAGCGGCGGCGTACTTGATATCAACGACGATGGCCAACTGACGAGTCCCACCACCGATTCGTCTAATGTCACAACGCCAAACATCACCACGGCAACTGCGTCGTTGACTGACACGAATACCGGCCGAATCGCATTAGCAATTGCATTGGGAGCCGGCAAGACTTTCGATTTCACCGCCTACCTGTTCAACTACATTGCAGCGGACGGTTCGCCATCAACCGGGGCCGTGCTGCTGGAGACAGATACGAACGTCCAGGTGGGGACGGGAGTGGCTTATACGCAGACAGGTGCGACTACACCGCAAGGAAGTTTCGCGTTGAACTTAACAGGATTAGGGCTGAACTCCCCAGGCGAGCAAGATATCGAAGGCCAAATAAGCGCGGGAAACCTTGGGGCGGTGACTGGCACGCTGGACATCAATAACGTAGCGAGCAGCGGAAAAGTGTTTTCCGGCCAACCGCTCACGAGCGCCAGCACGATCGCCGCTTCGGGATTAAACGGACGCGGGAATCCTTTCATACTCGCTGAAGGGCTTCAGACGGATACGCTCTCTTATTACGTGATTGACGACAGTACGGCATTGGTGCTGGAAATGGATGGGTCTCGCGTGTTGACGGGCATGATCGCTCGTCAGTTTTAAGTTTTTCTTCCACTGGGTAGTTCTGACTTTCTCAAATCGGCAATCCCGCCGGCGTGAGTTTCCTCGTTTTAGACAACTCGATTTCAACCGCCTTCAAAATACTCTAGCGTTCTATTCATCGGATTCTCTAGGACTCCGGCAGCTTTCCACAGCGCGAGAATCCTTGATTTTGGGTGAACTGGCGGCTAGTATCAGTCGCTTTCGCAGGCACTAATAACACATGGCTGTCCAGTTTTGCGATCCGGGAGGGTGAAGTGAAAAATCGAATCAAATTTCGATACGCACTTTTGGTTTTTATGGTGGCGTGCATCGTGAGCTTGATTAACTGGCACCCGGCCCGGGCAGCGGGCGCCGCGCCGCGATACTTCGCAATCACGAATGCGCGCATCGTGACCGGATCGGGAGCGGTGATAAGTAGTGGAACCGTCGTGGTGGCGAAGGGATTGATACAAGCGGTTGGCGAAAATGTTGCGATTCCGCCGGAAGCGTGGGTAATTGACGGCAAGGGCTTGACCGTTTATCCCGGGTTAATCGATGGGGGGACTGACCTTGGTTTGCCGAAGGAAGAACCTGCGGAAAACGCTGCAGCGGGGCGCGGAAGACGGCGCGCCGCACCGTCGGGAGAAATTGCTAAAGGGCCAGAGGATCGGCCGGGCACAACTCCGTGGCGAGTGGCGGCGGACGAATTCAAGACGGACGATAAGCGGATCGAAACCTGGCGTAACGGGGGCTTTACCACGGCACTTACGATGCCGGACGGAGGAATTTTCCCCGGGCAAGCGACGCTGGTTGATCTCGCGGGCGATCGCCAGGGCGACTACATTGTGAAAGCGGTGGCCACGCTTCCGATTTCGTTCAGACCGGTGGGCAACTTCTGGGCATTTCCGGATTCGCTGATGGGCTCGATTGCGTATATTCGCCAGATTTTTGATGATAGCAGATGGTACGAGCAAGCGGCGCCGATATACGCAGCAAACACAACTAAATTTGAGCGGCTGCCGTACGACCGCACCGAGCAGGTAATCTCTCGCGAGCTACGCGACAAAGAAACCGTTTTGCTGCCGGCCAACAACCCGGTTCAGATTTTGCGCGCGCTGCGTCTTGCGGATGAATGGAAAATCAATGCCGTGATATATGGCGGCCAGCAGGGATACGCGGTAGCGGACGCGATCGCGGCCAAGAAAACTCCAGTCCTGGTGAATCTGAAATGGCCAGAGCGGGCAAAGGACGCTGATCCCGACGCCGATCAAACATTGCGCGAGTTGCGGTTCCGCGACCGCGCCCCTTCGTCGCCGGCGGCGCTGGCAAAATCCGGCGTAAAGTTCGCATTTTATTCCGGCGGTCTCAGCGGTCCGAAGGACATCCTGAAGAACGCCAGGAAAGCGATTTCTGCTGGGCTCGCGCCGGATGCGGCTTTGCGCGCGTTTACAGCTGACTCGGCCGAAATTCTGGGCGTAAGCGACCGCATGGGAAGCATCGCTCCGGGAAAGATCGCGAACCTGGTTGTAACGGACGGCGATATTTTCGGCGAGAAAACGAAAGTGAAACACGTTTTTGTGGATGGGCGCTGGTTCGAAATTCATGAAGAGCCCGCGGCGGAAAAGCCGGGCGACCACAAGGCAGACGAGCCGCCCGGTTCTCCCAAAGACTTGACCGATGGCGAGGGGGTGGGCCGATGAAACGCGTGCTACTGCTTTTGGCGATTGCCTTCGCTCTGCTCGCTCCGGTTGCTCTTCGTGCCCAGGATTCGAACGCTCCGAAAAACAATATTATTCTGATCAAGAACGCCACGCTGCTAACCGTCACGCACGGGAACATCGAGCACGGGTCCATTCTGATTCGCGACGGCAAGATAGCGGAGGTGGGCACGGACTTGAAGGCTCCTGACGGAGCGACGGTGATTGACGCGAGCGGTCAATATGTGACGCCTGGGATTATTGATTGCCACTCGCATATCGCAATAGACGGCGGCGTGAATGAAGGAAGCGTTTCCGTTTCTTCGATGGCAAACATCGCCGACGTTTTGGATCCGGACGACTTGAGTATCTACGACGACCTGGCCGGAGGCGTGACCGCGGCGAATGTTCTGCACGGTAGTGCGAACGCGATCGGCGGACAAACGGTTGTGATCAAGCTACGTTGGGGCAAGCCGGCGAGCCAGTTGCCGTTCGAAGGCGCGCTGCCTGGGATCAAATTCGCGCTAGGCGAGAATCCGAAGCGTTCGAATTTTTCGCCACCTCCGGGAATCGAACCTCGCTATCCGGCGACCCGCTTGGGCGTGGAAGAAACGATTCGTGAGGCTTTCATCGAAGCTCGCCAGTACAAAAAAGAGTGGGACGACTACAAGCAGAAGAAGGCGGCGGGGAATCAGAATCTCATTCCGCCTCGGAGAGATGAGAAGCTCGAGCCGCTGGTTGAAGTGCTGGAAGGAAAGCGCTACGTGCACGCGCACTGCTATCGCGCGGACGAAATCCTGATGCTCATTCGCGTGGCGAATGAATTTGGTTTCAAGGTACGCACGTTCCAGCACGTTCTGGAAGGCTACAAAATAGCGGATGAAATTGCGGCGTCAGGCGCCGGCGGCTCCACGTTTTCCGATTGGTGGGCTTACAAAATGGAAGCTTTTGACGCGATTCCGTACAACGCGGCGCTGATGACGGATCGCGGCGTGATTGTTTCGGTCAACTCGGATGACGCCGAAGAAGCGCGGCACTTGAATCAGGAAGCGGCCAAGAGCATGAAATTTGGCGGGCTGTCAGCCAATGATGCTTTGAAACTGATCACGCTGAACCCGGCTATCCAGCTCGGCATCGACAAGCGGGTAGGGTCGATTGAAGTGGGCAAAGACGCGGACCTTGCCATTTTCAATCACGATCCTATGAGCGTGTATGCGGTGGTGCAGAAAACACTGATCGACGGGCAGGTTTATTTTGACCGGCAACGCGACATTGATGGGCGTCCCGCGCTTGAAAAGGAGAAGCAGGACCTGCTGGCCAAGGAAAAGAGCGCGGCCGAAGAAAATAAAAAGGAAGACAAATCGGAAGGCAAGTCCGAGAAAAAGCCCGATGCAAAAAAGAAAAAGCCGCCCACCAGCGAAAGCAATGAAGGTGGCGTTGCCGGAGGTGGCCTGTGAGGAGAGCAAACAGCGT
>JBAVQA010000101.1:0-8958 GCA_049693595.1 Candidatus Acidiferrales bacterium
CAACTCGCGAAGAGCCAGGGCCACGGGACGCCGCGCGGCATGGATGGCCGGAGACTCATGAGGTTAGGTACATTGTAACTTGCTCCGCGGATTTTCGAGTTGTTCAAACCCCGCGGCCGGCTTTGGAGTGGGCGACAGGCAGCAAAAGCAGGCCTATCCAGCTACTGCGGCCTGCTAAATTTTCGGAAGGACAATTCCCTGTTGCGACTGATACTTGCCCTTCTTGTCTTTGTACGAAACTTCGCATTGCTCGTCGGATTCGAAGAAGATCACTTGGCAGAGACCTTCGTTGCCGTAGATGCGCGCGGGCAGCGGCGTGGTATTGCTGATTTCCAGCGTGACGAAACCTTCCCATTCGGGCTCGAACGGCGTGACGTTCACGATAATTCCGCAGCGCGCATACGTGGATTTGCCCACGCAAAGAGTGAGCACGTTGCGCGGAATGCGAAAATATTCCACCGAGCGTCCCAGCGCAAAAGAATTCGGCGGCACGATGCAAACATCGCCTTTGAATTCCACGAATGATTTCGAATCGAAATTTTTCGGATCGACGATACTGGAATTCACATTGGTGAAAATCCGGAATTCGTCCGCAACACGCATGTCGTAGCCATAGGACGAAACGCCATAGCTAATCACTCCGTCGCGCACCTGGCGGTCTTCGTACGGCTCGATCATTTTGTGCTCGCGAGCCATCTTGCGTATCCATTTGTCAGACTTCACCGACATCGCATCCTCCAGGACTGGTAGCGCTTGTTTCGGCCAAAATTCTTACAGGAAAATCTGAAATGTTTCGGCGGCCTTCGCCCGGTCTAAAAGCGAGTTGCGCAGTTTATTACACGCCACGGCGCTTGACAACCTGCAAACCCCTGTCTAGCATAGGCTTCCGTTGATGCGGAGGGCCGTGTGATCAAGCTCGACATCGTGAACGCTATCGTGCAGAAGACCAACGTCACTCGAACGAAGGCCGAGCAGGCGGTGGAAACCGTCTTCGAAGCGATGAAAAACGCGCTCGGGCGGGGAGAACGCATCGAGCTTCGCCGCTTCGGTGTATTCAACGTGAAGCCGCGCAAGACCGGCATCGGCCGCAACCCGCGCACCGGGGAACAGGTCAGCATCCCGCCGGGCAAGGCCGTGCGTTTCAAGCCCGGCAAGGAACTCCAGACGCTTCCAGCCCCGTCTCCGGCTCCTGCTCCCAAGTCCTGATTGAGCCGTTTCTGCGCTGACGCTTTAGCGGCAGGCGGCCAACCGCATTCTTGATGCTAGACATCTAATCCTAATGGATCAAGTTCCCGGCAACGGTCACTCGCGCTTTCCCGTAGAAATTCTCGATCTAGGTTATCCGCAGATAATCGAGTTGCCTCCACCGCCTCCGGCCATGCGCCGTCGGCGTCCGTGGCTCGCAGTAGTTCTCTTTTTCCTTACTTTAGTTTCCACCTTGGCTGTTGGATCGGAATTCGCACAGTCTTACGCGAACAACGTCGAGCCTTTCTCCGGAGACGAAAATCCGTTCGCGGTGATTGTGGCGCCGTTGCAGCAACCGCATCTCCTTCTTCTCGGGATTCCTTTCTCGTTCACGCTTCTGGGATTTTTGATGGCGCACGAGATGGGGCATTTTATTGCCTGCAAAATTTACGGCATCGATGTGAGTTATCCGTACTTCCTGCCCTCCCCGTTTCTCTTCGGCACTTTTGGCGCGTTCCTGCGAATACGGTCGCCGATTGCGACTCGCCGCGCGCTCTTCGACATCGGTATCGCGGGACCTATCGCCGGATTTGTGATCGCAGCGCCTTTAATAGCGTACGGCATTGCGATATCGAAGATTGTGCCGGGCGCCCAAGAAAACGCCGACATTGTGTTCGGCAATCCGCCACTGATTCGTATTCTTATCGGGATGTTCCATACTGGCGCGGACCCAACGTCAATTTTGATGCATCCCGTGGCGCGCGCTGCTTGGTTTGGATTGTTTGCCACGGCGCTCAACCTGCTCCCGGTTTGGCAACTGGACGGCGGGCACATTCTCTACAGCCTGGTGAGCAAGAAACACAAAGAGATTTCGCTGGCTGTTTCGCTGGCGCTGGTGGCGCTGGGAATTTATTGCTGGCGCGGCTGGGCGCTATGGGGAATCGTCTTGCTGGTGCTGTCCTTGCGCTTCCGGCACCCGCCGGTGTATGACCGCTGGGAACAGCTCAACGCGTCGCGAAAATTATTGGCCATCGTCGCGGTCGCAATCTTCGTTCTGTGCTTCACGCCCTGGCCGGTGAGCAACCCATAAGCCTCTGCCGGCGATCTTCGCTTCTTTGACCATCACCGTGAGAACGATATGATGCGCGCATCATAATGGACCGTCCTTCTCCCGCTTCCGTTCCTTCGCCGCCCGCAACGCTCGCTCGCACGCTTGGGCTGCGCGATCTGACCATGCTCGTCATCGGTGCCGTAATCGGCTCGGGCATTTTCCTGGTTCCTGGCGCAATTCAACGCCAAGTCGGCGGTTCGGTTGGATTGGCGATGCTGGTCTGGATCGCCGGTGGGCTATTGTCCCTAGTGGGAGCTCTCACATACGGCGAACTCGCGGCGATGAAGCCCGAAGCGGGCGGCCTCTATGTTTACATTCGAGATTGTTTCGGCCGGCTGCCCGCATTTCTTTACGGCTGGACGTTATTTCTCGTAATCGCAACGGGAGGAATAGCGACTTTGGCGGTAGCCTTCAGCGCTTACCTGGGCAACGTTGTGCCGCTCACGCCGCTCGGCACAAAGATCGCGTCGGTGGCCATGATCGGCGTCATCACCGTCGTCAATATTTACGGCACTCGCGAGAGTTCTGACCTGCAAAACTGGACCACCTACATCAAAGTTGCGCTAATCCTCGGCATGAGTGCCGTCCTCCTTTGGCTCGGGCGTGGATTTCACGGCTCCGGAAATATTCTGTGGCCGGGACGAATCAGTGGCTCGCTAGTCTCTAACTTCGGACTGGCGATGATTGCGGCGCTCTGGTCCTATGAGGGCTGGCAGTTCGCTTCTTTCAGCGCGGGCGAGGCGGCGCATCCGCAGCGCGATTTTCCCCGGGCATTTTTTTACGGCACGCTCTCGCTGACAGTAATTTATGTGATTGCAGCATTGTCCTATGTGGCAGCGCTCGGCCCGGCAGCAGCGGCCCGATCCGACACCATCGCCGCCACGGCGATGGCCGTGATTCTTGGGCCGACCGCGGCAAAGTTTGTCGCCTTCCTTGTGATGATTTCCACCTTTAGCTCGGCGAACAGTGTTCAGCTTACGGCTCCTCGTGTTTACTACGCCATGTCAGCGGATGGCTTATTTTTTCGCAGTATGGCCGAGGTGCATCCGCGTTTTCGCACTCCCGCTTTCGCAATTCTCACTGCAGGAATCTGGGCCGCTGTCCTTGCGTGCCTGGGCAGCTTTCAACAGCTTTTTACTTACGTGATTTTTACGGGCTGGATTTTCTATGGGCTCGCCGGCGCCAGCATATTCGTCTATCGCCGGAGAATGCCCGGCGCCGCGCTTCCCTACCGCGTGCCGGGATATCCCTGGACTCCGGCGATTTTCGTGCTGGCGACGGCAGCTCTCGTGGTGAACGCGATTTTCTCAGGACCCGCCGGGGCAGTCGAAGGACTCGGAGTCGTTCTCGCCGGGATGCCTGCTTACTTAATCTGGCGCGCACGAGGAACGAAGAATAAGGCTTAGAAAAGGCTGGTGGGATCAACGTCAACAATCACGGCAGTATCTGGAATTTTCTTGGCATCGCAGAAATCCAGCGCGCCGCTCAACGCCGCAGACAGGGCCGATCGTTTGGGCGACTTAAGCACAAACTGAAAACGATAGTCCTTGCGCAAGCGCGCGAGCGGCGCCGCCGCCGGTCCCAGAATTTTCACGCCGCGATTCTCGAACGGAGCGAAATAACCGGCCAGCGCCTTCGACCACCGGATTGCGTTTTCAATTTTACGATCCCTAACCAGCACACTGGCCAGCGCCGTGAATGGGGGGTAATGAAGCATTCGGCGGAAATGCGCTTCCTTTTCATAAAATGAAACGTAGTCCTGCTTCACGGCGAGCTGGATTGCGTAATGCTCGGGATAATACGTTTCCACGAGGACTTCGCCGGCAAGCTCGCCGCGCCCTGCGCGTCCGGCCACTTGTGTGAGCAACTGGAAGGTTCTCTCCGCCGCCCGGAAATCCGGACGTCCCAGTGCAAGATCGGCTGCAACCACACCAACCAGAGTCACGCGCTGGAAATCGTGGCCCTTTGCCACCATCTGCGTTCCGACCAGCACGTCCAATTCGCCGTCCGCGAACGCGCCGAGCACTTGCTGGTACTCCCGCTTGGTGCGAACTGTGTCGCGATCGAGCCGCGCGATGCGCGCAGCCGGAAACTTTTCTCGCAAATATTCTTCGATGCGCTCCGCCCCGTCACCGACGAAATACATATACTCGCCATTGCACTTCGGGCATTTCTTCGGCGGACGAATCGAATAGCCGCAGTAGTGGCATTCCAGGCGCTGGCGGCCCTTGTGATAGGTCAGCGCGATACTGCAATTTTCGCATTGCACGAACGCGCCGCAGCTCCGGCAAAGAAGCGACCAGGAATATCCGCGCCGGTTGATCAGCACCATTGCCTGCGTTTTTTCTTCCAGCCGCAGCGCAATCGCGGCGCGCAAGGATTCGGAAACCGGGGCTGCCTTATGCTGCTGGCGAAATTCCTCGCGCAAGTCAACTACGCGAACGTCCGCGAGAGGACGGTTTTCGACACGCGAGGTCAATTGAAGCAGATTGTATTTCCCCGAGCGCGCGTTGTGATAGGTCTCGAGCGAAGGAGTCGCGGAACCGAGCAGCGCAACCGCGCCTTCGAGGCGAGCGCGATAGACTGCGACGTCGCGGCCGTTGTAACGAGGAGTTTCTTCCTGCTTGTAGCTGGTTTCTTGTTCTTCATCCACGATGATCAAGCCGAGATTTTCAAGCGGCGCAAAGACGGCGGAGCGCGTTCCGACCACGATGCTCGCTTGCCCGTGGCGCACGCGCCACCATTCGCGCGCGCGTTCCACATCCGGCAAACCGCTATGCAATACCGCGACAGTTTCGCCAAACCGCGCGCGCACCAAGCGGCCCACCCACAAAGTGAGCGCAATTTCAGGAACCAGAACGATCGCCGTCTTCCCTCGCGAGATCGCCGCTTCGATCGCGCCGAGATAAACTTCCGTTTTGCCGCTGCCTGTGACGCCATGGAGCAGTCCCGGCGCGAATTTTCCGGCTACCAGCCAGCGCCAGATCTCAGCGAGCGCCAGCTTCTGTTCGGCATTCAATATATTGGTCGGCGCGGCGAAATCCGTGTCCCAGGAATCTTCTTCAACGGTGAGAGGCTCTTCCCAAGTAAGCACCCGGCCCTGTTTTTCCAAACGCTGGATCACGGCGCGGGACACTTGCGCTTTCTTCATCAAAAGCGCCAGCGGCAGCGGCCCGCGGGTCGCCGTCAGGACCTCGCGAATCTTTTCTTCGGCGGCGTTTGCGGGCGCTTCTTCCTTAGCGGGATTCCACGCGACAATTTTCTGCGTGCGCGTCTTGCGTTTGTGCGTCATTTCCCGCGCGGCCAAGTAGCCGCGACGAACAAGTCTTTCCGCTGCAGCTTCGCCGCCTGGCATTCGCCGCACGGCGGCCGATTGGATTCCCGGCGCGTTCTCACCGGTACCGTCGAATCGCCGCAAGAACTCAAGTTCGGCGGTTTCAACGCCCGTGTTTTCGTATCTGCCGGCGAGTTCCTGGAAATAAGCGCGCCCAGCATCCGTCAGCCAGAATTCGCGGTCGTGGCGCAGTTCGATTTCCGGGGGCAGCATCGCGCGAAACGTTTCGCCGATGGGGGCGAGATAGTAGCGGCTGATCCAGTGTCCTAATTCGATGAGCTTAGCCGGCAGCGCGGGAACTGGATCGAGCAGCTCCGAAATTTCCTTCATTCGCAGAACTGCGGGAGCGGTTTCAGAAACGTCGAGGCCCACACCGACCATCGCGCGATTGCGGAACGGCACCAGCACGCGCCGCCCGACGAGATCTTCCTCCTGAAAAGATTCAGGCACAGCATAGGTAAACGTCGAGCGCAGAGGAACGGGAAGCGCGACTTCGCAATAACGTGGAATCATGGACGGAGCATAGTGTAGCAGTCCGCGCGCGGCCGCTCATCTGGCCTGACTGAATGTACTCGTTGCCTCAGATGCTGACGCAGACGATGCCGGCGAAAATGAGCGCAATTCCCAGCCACTGGCTGCGCTCCAGCCGCTCGCGCAGAAAAATCCACGAAAGCAGGACGGTGACAGCGCCGTACAGCGACGCGAGGACGCTGACTACAGAGACCGGGCCGATGTGCAAGCCGGCGTTGTTGGATACGAATGCGGCGGTGTCCATTAATCCCACCGCTGCGAGCATCCACCAAACTCCGCCGTGCGGAAGGCGAATGCTTTGGCGAGCTGGCAGCGCAAAAACCGCGAGCGAGACGAGCGCCGTGAGCCGCATCACCCAAACTGAGACGGCGTCACCGACGAGCGGCACCACGTGAAATCCGAGAAACCAAAACATGAAGCCGAAGCCCACCGCCGCCAAAATCGCCCAGCCCACGCCGCGTGACAAATACGTTCCGGAAGATGTGCCGCCGGGAGCCGACGCATCATTTGCTCTTGGCGCGAACGACATCGCCGCCAGGATCACGCCAGTGAGAGTTACGGCCATTCCAATTCCGCGCAGCGCATGAATCCGTTCACCGCTTGCGAGCGCCAGCGCAACGGTAAGCGCAGGATAGCTGGAGGAAACCGGGCCGACGATACTCATCACGCCAATCTCAAACGAATGATAAAGCGAGAGTGAAGCGATTACGTTGAGCAATCCCGCAGCAACGGTGAGCGCCCATGGCTGCCAACCCGGCGCCACGTGCGAAAATCCGCCGGTAAATTTCAGATAAACGCTAAGCGCTAGAAAGCCGAAGAACTGCATGAAGAACAGCGTGCGGTACGCGCCCACTCGCCGCGAAGCGAAACGGGCGGCAAAATCCGCCATGCCCCAGCACACCGCTCCGGTCAGTCCGAGAATAATACCCAATGAAATTCTCCACTACGGCAGGCTATTTGCGTTTTGGCTGCAGACCGAGGACCGCCATCACTTTTTGCAAATCCTTCCAGACTTCGCCCTTCGCGTTCGGATTTCGCAGCAGATAAGCAGGATGGTACGTGGCGATCAGTTTCGAGCCGCGGAAGTCAAACCACTCGCCCCGGAAGCGGGAGATGCCCTGCGTCGTTTGCAAAAGCGTTTGCGAAGCGCAACTCCCGAGGCAGCAGATCACTTTCGGACGGATTACATCAATCTGGCGAAAAAGAAATGGAGAGCACGTTGTGATCTCGTCTTTTTCGGGCAAGCGATTTTCAGGCGGGCGGCATTTCACCACGTTGCAGATGTAAACATCCTCGCGGCGCAGCCCCATCGCCTCGATCATCTGCGTAAGCAGTTTTCCCGCGCGGCCCACGAACGGCTCGCCTTTAATATCTTCGTCGCGGCCGGGCCCTTCACCGACGAAAACCAATTGCGCTTTCAAGCTGCCTACTCCGAAAACGATATTCGTGCGGCCCTTGTGCAACTTGCAGCGAGTGCAATCGCCAATGGTTTCTCTTATAAGGCCGAGAGTATCGCCTTCGATTCGGTCGCTAGCTTCGAAAAGCGACGGTTCGCTCGCCGGAGAAATCACAGAAGGGGAACGCACCGGAACACCTGGCACCGGCGACGTTGCGCTCGGCGGCGAAACACGCAGGGAAGAAGCAGCGTCGCTCTGCCCGGCAGCAGCGACCTTTGCATGGTACGCGGGCTCACTCGATTCAACGCCCGCGTCTGCATTCGCGTCCACAGCGCGCGCAGGGGCTACGCGGTCACGATAGTACGGGCCGAGATCCAAATCATCGCCATAGCGGAGCCACGCTTCCACACGCGCACGATTGCCAGGTTCCAACGAGTCCTCCATATTTTGCGATTGAACTGGAAGACTCTATCACAGCAGTTCGCATTACGGAGCGCAACCAAAAATGATCGATACGTTGCTCGGAAGGAAAAGAAGGCGGCTCTTACTTCGAATGCTTTTGAATTTCGAGGACGCGATCAAGGATTTGATTCGCAACTTCAAATTTACTCATCTTGGGCAACGGAATTTCGCGGCCATCGCGCACATAAAGGGTGACGATGTTCGTGTCCGTGTCGAATCCCGCGCCTTCCTGTGTCACGTCGTTTGCGACGATCATGTCCGCGCCTTTTCGCGCGAGCTTTCCGCGAGCATTTTCTGCCACGGCGTTCGTTTCAGCGGCAAAGCCGACCAACATTTGCCCGCGCTTCTCGCGTCCCAATTCCGCGAGAATATCCGGCGTGGGCTCCAGTTCGAGCGTGAACGATCCTTCGCCGCGTTTGAGCTTCTTGTCATGCTGCTCGGCCGGGCGATAATCTGATACGGCGGCTGCCATAATCACAATATTGGCGCTCGCTGCGCGTTCGCGAACGGTGCGGTGCATTTCATCGGTTGCGCGCACCGGAACCCAATCCACGCCGTCGGGAATTTTTAAATCCGTAGGCCCGCTTACCAACACGACGCGAGCTCCGCGACGATGCGCAGCTTCTGCCAGGGCGTAGCCCATTTTCCCGGACGAGCGATTGGTGAGAAAACGCACGGGATCGATGTCCTCGCAGGTGGGGCCGGCGGTGATAAGAACCGTTTGTCCGGCCAGATCGTGGCGAAGACCGAGCACATCGCAAACTTTCTTGGCGATGGTTTCAGTGGCAGCCAGACGGCCGGAGCCCGTCATGCCGCAGGCCAAGTAGCCCTCATCGGGATCTACGACGTGAACTCCACGTTCCCGCAGCGCTGCGAGATTGCTCTGCGTTGCGGCGTGCTCCCACATATTGACGTTCATGGCCGGCGCAACGATAACC
>JBAVQA010000102.1:0-15309 GCA_049693595.1 Candidatus Acidiferrales bacterium
CCGTTCGCGCCGAGCGCCTGGATTCGGGCGAAAATTGTTCTGGCGGCTTTACCCGAAATGCTTTGGTGCGTGATCGATTCGAGCAGCGATTCGTACACGCTGTCGCATTCGTCCAGTTTGAAAGGAAATTCCCCAATGTCCGCCATCAAGCGGCCCAGGCGCTTGTCAGCCTGCGAAAGATGCTCGTGCGCCTTCACAGGATCGAACGGAAGCGTAAGTTTTTCATTCATAGCTGGACGATAGGATACCGCTCGCCGCGCCCTTTACACAATTTCACACGGAGAAGGCCCTGCAAGTGTAAGATGCCGTCAATCGTCTGGAACAACCCAAAGAATTGGCCTCGGAGGCCACCATGAAAACGGCGGTCCGGCTCGCAGCAATCGTCGCGCTCTACATCGCGTGCTTGTTTGTTATTCGCGCGGCTACCAATCCGCCCGGGTTTGAAAAGGACACTCAAAAAGACGACTGGCCCGTCTACGGGCACGACCCCGGCGGAATGCGTTACTCGCCGCTCACTCAAATCACTCGCGAGAATGTTGCGCAACTCAAAGTAGCCTGGACATTCCACACCGGCGATATCTCCGACGGCAGCGGCGGCAGAAAAAGAACTGGCTTCGAAACCACGCCGATTCTCGTGGACGGAACGCTCTACCTCACCACCGGTTTCAACCGCGTGATCGCGCTCGACCCGGAAACGGGAAAACAGCGCTGGGCTTACGATCCGCTGTTGGAACAAGCTGCGGACTACGGCGACGGTTTGATCAATCGAGGAGTCGCCACCTGGCTGGATCCTGATCGCGCGGAAGGGAAGTTGTGCCACCGAAGAATTTTTGAAGCTACGCTGGACGCGCGCTTGATCGCGCTCGACGCTGCAACGGGCGCGCTATGTCCTGATTTCGGCACGAGCGGCCAAGTGAGCTTGCGGAACGTCGCGCGCTACTTGCCCGGCCAATATCACATGACCTCGGCTCCCACGGTGATTAGCGACATCGTCGTCGTTGGTTCGGCCATCAATGACAATTCTCGTGTGGATATGCCGAGCGGAGTGGTCCGCGCATTCGACGCCCGCACCGGCGCGCTGCGATGGAGTTGGGAACCGCTCCCGCCAAATGAACCCAGCGCCGAAAAGAACGGCGGCAAGCCTTGGCGCACCGGAGCTGGTAACGCGTGGTCCACGATCGTCGCCGATCCGGAGCGCGGCCTCGTCTTCGTTCCCACCGGAAGCGCAAGCCCCGATTACTACGGCGGCCTTAGGCTAGGCGATGACAAGTGGGCGAACTCGGTAGTCGCCCTGCGCGCGAAAACCGGCGAGCTAGTCTGGGGCTTCCAGCTTGTTCATCACGATCTCTGGGACTACGACACGGCATCGCCGCCCCTGCTCACCACCATCGTGCACGATGGGAAGAAAATTCCAGTCGTGATTCAGGGCAACAAGACTGGCTTCCTCTACATTCTCAATCGCGATACTGGCGTTCCCGTGTTTCCCGTGGAAGAGCGTCCGGTTCCGCAGAGCGACATACCCGGCGAAGTCGCATCGCCGACCCAGCCATTTCCGTCGGCGCCTCCGGCGCTCGTTCCGCAGCATTATTCCGCGGATGACGCCTGGGGCATCACGCCCGCAGATCGCGAGGCCTGCCGCGTCAAGATGCAAGGGCTGCGCAGCGAAGGCGTTTTCACTCCGCCAAGTGTGCAGGGAACGCTGACCGTGCCCGGAAACGTCGGCGGCATGAACTGGAGCGGTTACGCATTCGATCCGCAGCACGGCCTGCTGCTGGTAAACGTGAACAATCTGCCGGCAAAAGTGAGGATGATCTCGCAGCTCAAGATTGATGAAGACTCGGACAACAACACGGACACATCGCACGGTGAGTACGGGTGGCAGCGCGGCGCGCCCTACGGCATGTTTCGCCAATTTCTTTTTTCGCCGTTGGGTCTGCCGTGCGTCCCGCCGCCGTGGGGCACTCTGGCGGCAGTGGACATGGCCACCGGCAAGATTCGTTGGCAAGTACCGCTAGGCGAAATGGCTCCCGGCAAACCTGTTCCACCGGGCTCGATCAATCTCGGCGGCCCGATAGCAACCGCAAGCGGCCTGATTTTTATCAGCGGAACCTGGGACCCGTTCATCCGCGCTTTTGATGTGGAAACCGGCAAAGAGATTTGGAAAGGCCAGCTCCCCGCCAGCGGCCACGCCATGCCCATGACGTATCAAGTACGGGAGAACGGCAAGCAATATGTGGTGATCGCCGCCGGTGGCCACGCGAAAGTAGACGAAGAACCTCAAGGGGATTCTCTCGTAGCCTTCACCCTACCCTAATCGCGATTCGCGCCGCGTAAAATCGCCGCCGCAAGAGCTGGGCCTTTTCATGTGCCTATGGTCCCAAAACCGTCAAGGCACCGGTGGTGCCATCGATGCTGTACATCGAGACGTTGTTCGATACGGAGTTCGTTACATAGGCGAAGTTTCCGGACGGATGGACGGCTATCGAGGTGGGAGATTGTCCGGCAGCTATCGTTCCCATGGACGTCAGAGCTCCGGTGGTGGCGTTGATGGTGTACATCGAGACGTCGTTCGAGTTGAAATTCGCAACGTAAGCGAACTTGCCAGATGGATCCACTACCACGGAGGCAGGGCCTGTTCACGCGGCAATCGTCCGTATGGGCGCTAAGGCCCCAGTCGTGGCGTCGATGGTGTATTCGGAGACGTCGTTCGAGCCTAAATTCGTTACATAGGCGAACTTGCCCGCAGGATCCACTACCACTGAGAAAGGATTTGTTCCCGCAGCAATCGTTCCTACGGACGTTAAGGCCCCAGTCGTGGCGTCGATGGTGTACATGGACACGCTGCCAGCCGATGGAGCGTTGCTCCCATCCGCCGCATAAGCGAACTTGCCGGATGGATCCAACGCCACCGAATTGAAAAACTCCGGAGTTCCGCTTACCCCTGTTCCGATTATCCCTCCTGTGGTGGACGTTAAGGCCCCGGTCGTGGAATTGATGGTGTACGTCAAGACGCTGCCAAAATCGCAATCAAACACATTCCCATTACTCGACACAAAGGCGAACTTGCCAGAAGGATCTACGGTCACGGACTCGGTAAATTCGTCATTTGTAGGAACCGGTGGTCCTATGGACGCCAAGGCCCCAGTCGTCGCGTCGATGGTGTACATGGAGACGTCGGCCGAGTCGAAATTCGCTACATAGACGAACTTGCCCGCAGGATCGATGGCCACGGAGTCGGGACCTGTTCCTGCGGCGATCATCCCAATGGACGCCAGGGCCCCGGTAGTGGGGTTGATCGTGTACATGGAAACGTTGCCGCCAACGCCGGGGCAGCCCCCATTAGCCACATAGGCGAACTTTCCGGCAGGGTCCACAGCGATTGATTGCGGAGCAACTGCTCCCATCGTGTTGGTGGTGGCGGTGAAGGTCAAAGAGTTCGAGGTACCGCCGCCGGGCGCGGGGTTGGTCACCGTCACGGCCGACGTGCCGGTTGAGGCGATGCTGGCAGCAGGGATGGCCGCAGTCAATTGCGTGGAGCTGACGAATGTGGTGGCGGCCGCCGACCCGCCGAAGTTCACCATCGAAGATGCGACGAAATTCGTCCCATTGATAAAAAGCGTGAAAGCCGCACAACCAAGTGCGGTGCTGTTCGGAGAAATTGAGGTAATCGCGGGGGTCGGATTTGCGGGCGGAGGCGGAGGCAATTGTTGCATCGAACTACTTCCCCCGCAGTTAGCAAGACCGGAGACTACAAACAATAAAACGAGAGCGCATATCGCACGACTGAAAGCCTTGCTCTTCATGACGGACCTCCACATTTGAGATTGCTCCTCGATGGGATGCCGAAGCTACCGGTTTATGGCTCCCGTCGAAAATGGCGCTCTGCCCGCTCCAGCCAATGTCGAACCACAGCTCGCGCAAGTTCTGTCCTGGCTGCCTAAACCTAAACCTTCGTCAGACAAGCCGCAAGATTTGCTACCTTCCTTTTCATGTGCCTATTGTTCCTATGAGCGTCAAGGCGCCGGTGTCACCGTCGATGCTGTATATCGAGACGTCGTTCGAGCCGGAGTTCGTTACATAGGCGAAGTTTCCGGACGGATGGACGGCTATTGAGGTAGGAAATTGCCCGGTAGCAATCGTTCCTATGGACGTCAGGGCTCCCGTGGTGGCGTTGATGGTGTACATCGAGACGTCGTTCGAGCTGAAATTCACCACATAAACGAACTTACTCGCAGGATCCACTCCCACGGAGACAGGATTTGTTCCCGCAGCAACCGTTCCTATGGATGTTAAGCCAGTCGTAGCGTGTATGGTGTACATCAAGACGTCGTTCGAGCCGGAGTCCACCACATAAACGAACTTACCCGTAGGATCCACTACCATGGAGCCAGGACTTGTTCCCGCAGCAATCGTTCCTACCGATGTTAAGGTCCCGGTCGTGGTGTTGATCTTGTACACGGACACGTTGCCGCCCGAGCTGTTCTGACTCGCCACATAAGCGAACCTCCCAGATGGATCCACGGCCACCGAGTTTGCATAGCCTTCTACGACGTCGACCTGTCCTAGGGACGTTAGGGCCCCAGTCGTAGCGTTGATGGTGTATATCGCGACGTTATCTGGCTCAGCACCGTCCCCATTCGGCACGTAAGCGAACTTGCCGGATGGATCCACTGCCACCGACAGCGGGACGCACAGTCCGGGACAATTTCCGCCTATCGCTCCTGTGGACGTTAACGCCCCGGTCGTGGCGTTAATGGCGTACGAGATGACGCTCCCATCGGTGGTCTCGTCATCCCCCAAATTTGCCACGTAGGCGAACTTGCCAGACGGATCTACGGTCACCCAGTTGGCGGTTGCATCTAGTGAGGACGCCGGTGGACCTATAGACGCGAGGGCCCCGGTGGTGGGATTAATCGTGTACATGGACACGGAGCCAACATCGCCGCCACACCCCTTGGCGGCAACATAGGCGAACTTTCCGGCGGGGTCCACGGCGATTGACTGCGGATTGACTGTTCCTGTCGTGGTGGTGAAGGGCAAGGAGTTCGAGGTACCGAGGCCGGGCGCGGGATTGAAGACTGTGACCGCGGCTGTTCCGGGTGAGGCAATGTCGCTCGCCGAAATCTGAGCAGTCAGTGTTTGACCCTGGCTATTGGGATCAAGAGTAGTCGGGCGGTTGCTGCCGTTCCATCGCACAACTGAACTAGCCTCAAAATTTAGCCCGCTTACTGTCAACTGATTGTTTTCAACATTAATGAACTGATTAATGAACTGCTCTCCAGCGGGAACGCAGCTAGGAAAAATAAAAGTAATCATCGGGGCAGACGTAGCGGCGCTGGTGACGGGGAAGTCAATTGCATTCGAGGCCCCACCACCGGGCGCGGGGTTGGTCACTGTCACGGCCGGCGTGCCGGTTGAGGCGATGCTCGCAGCAGGGATGACCGCATTCAATTGCGTAGAGTTGACGAAGTTGGTGGCCGTCGCCGAGCCGCCGAAGTTAACCCTAGAAGCTGCGACGAAATTCGTCCCATTGATTTGGAGCGAGAAAGTCAAACCGCCAGCATCGGTACCGTTCGGCGAAATTGAGGTGATCGTGGGGATCGGATTTGGGGGCGGAGGTGGTAAGTGCTCCGTCGAATTACTCCCCCCACAGCTAGCAAGACCTGACGCGGCCAACAACAAAAAGAGAGCGCATATCGCGCGATTGAAAGCCTTGCTCTTCATGACGGACCTCCGCATTTAAGATTGCTCCTTCGCCCCGGATGCCCCAGCTACCGGTTCCATCGCTTCCCACACAACCGTTTCAAGTGGGGAAGTGCGCATCCAACTTAGTTAGCGCACCGTTAGTCCTTATCCTTCATATCCAGCCTTATCCCTTCTGACGTGACAGTTGTTTGAGGCTCCGCACTTAGCAACAAGAATCTTTTGCCTCCATCGACGACGATGATGTTATTTTTATTACCGTTTGCATCGAAGAACGACCCGGTACAGTCCGAATCGATCGTGTAGCTTCCGGTGTTCGGCGGGGAATTTGTCCAATCTTGGATTACACCGTTGGTGCTTCTGGTTGAGCGAATGATGCCGCGCGTCCCAGCTCCGTTTAAGACGTCGAGGCCAATCTCGGCGATAGGGCCGCCCGCGGCATTGTTCACGCCCGTCCGGCTGAAGGCATAGATCCCTTTGAGGCTGGCAACGCTACACCCGCCACCCTGAGCATGAACGTTGATGACGGCGCCTGGAATGCGTGCGAAAGTCGCAAGGATCGCGAAACCTGTGGCGAGAAGAAGGTACTTTCCGAACTTGTTCATTTTGATTCTCCTTTTTATCCCCGGCTTTAACGCCGTAATGGGTGAAAGACCGCCGCGTTTGAGACTCGCGCTTCTGTCGCCGACCATCGCGCGGAGTGGGTTTGGGCACAATGGCGGAGGTCTGGTCTACAGATGTTCTAGTTCTGACCATCCACCTCAGTGAATTCACGGGAGTTGCAGGGGGCGTGTGCCGGGACGGCACATATTTCTTCATCAGTAAGCGATTAGTGGTAGAGTACCGCCACGTTACTAAGCCTGCTATGGAAGCTGCTCCGCAAACCCGAAGGACACGCTTCGGCCCCTATGAAGTGGACTTGCGTTCGGGCGAGCTATACAAGCACGGTATTCGCCTAAAGCTTCAGGACCAACCCTTTCAAGTGCTTGCGATTTTGCTGGAGCATGCAGGTGAAGTAGTTACGCGCGAGGAACTTCATCAGAAACTCTGGCCTGCGGACACTTTTGTTGACTTCGACACCGGTCTGAACAGCGCCATCAAGAAGCTTCGCGACGTACTGAGCGATTCAGCCGAGGAACCCCGTTACATCGAGACGTTGCCCCGCCGCGGCTACCGCTTTATCGCTGCCGTCGAAAACGGAGCGCCGCCCGTATCGGCCCCCGTCGAGCTACGTGTTGTCCCGGTCCCCACCTTGCGGGAGCCGCGACAGCCTTGGTATCAGCGCCGCCCGGTCGTCGTGGCGGGAATCGCAGCTCTCCTCGCCGTGGCCGCG
Organism: Candidatus Acidiferrales bacterium; assembly: GCA_049693595.1. Classification (GTDB taxonomy): domain Bacteria; phylum Acidobacteriota; class Terriglobia; order Acidiferrales; family UBA7541; genus Palsa-295. The sequence continues at coordinate 7,037 of JBAVQA010000102.1, forward strand.
CTCGTTACCTGGCGCGTTTTTTTCGCTCGGCCCGTGCTGACTGAAGCCGACGTCATCCTGGTGGCGAGCTTCGTCAACAAGACCGGCGACCCCATCTTCGACAACTCCCTGGACAAAGCCCTCGAGGTCAAACTTGCCGAGTCCCCGTTTTTGAGCCTCTTCTCGGAAGCGAACGTGCGCGAGACGTTGCGCATGATGCGGCATGATCCAAACGAGCGGGTGACGCCGGAACTGGGCATCGAAATCTGTAAACGACAAGGACTCAAAGCCCTGGTGGTACCCGAGATTGCCGCCGTCGGAAACACTTACCTGATTACCCTGGAAGCGATTGACGCGCGCAATCAAAAGCCTATCGCGCGAAGCCAGGAAGTAGCGGAGAGCAAGGATAAGGTGGTCGCTGCGCTGGGAAAAGCAGGCTCGCAGTTACGACGACAATTGGGCGAGAGTCTGAGCTCTCTCGAAAAGTACAATGCGCCACTGGACCTTGCGACCACAAGCTCACTCGACGCGCTGCTGGCCTACCGAGCGGGACAGAATCTGTATCGCTCCGGGAAGCGGCGTGAGTCCATTCCTTTTTTTGAAAGGGCGGTCGATCTGGACCCACAGTTCTGTTCCGCTTACAACATGCTGGGCAGTGCCTATCACTCCATTGATAATGGGCAAGCTTCCAGGGAGAATTTTGCCAAGGCTTTTGAGCTGAAGGATCGCCGTCTCACGCAAGAAGAGAATTTTCTGACTACAGCTCTTTATGATTCGTCCATAACGGGCAACCTGGAAAAGGAAACTGCTGTACTGGTTTTATACAAGGAGGCGTATCCACGCAGCGTGTCTGCTTACAACTTGCTGGGGATCGCTTACGCGGAGCAGGGCAGAACGGAAGAGGCTCTACAAAACTTCAATTGGGCAATTGCCCATTCCCCGGTTCCGTCTGCTCAGCACTACTCCAACGCAAGCCAGGCGCTCATGATCCTGGGCCGATTCGACGAAGCTAAAAAAATGCTTGACGAATGGCGTCAGAAAGGATCACTGACCCCATTTCAAAGGGAAATGCGCTACCGGATCGCCTTTATCGAGAAGGACGCAGTAACGATGGACCAACTCGCCCGCGAAACCTCAGCGGATGACGTGACCTGGCTCCATTTACAAATGCAGCTAGCATTCTTGCGCGGCGACTCCGGCACACTGCGTTCGATTAGCGATACTCTGGTGAATCAAGCGAGCCGCGCGAACCGCACGGAAAACGTTTCCGACGAGCTCGCCCGGCATGCCTCGCTTGAATCCTTTCTTGGAGACTATGCCTCGGCGCGGAAGCTCTGCCGCCTAGCGGAAGAGGCGGGTAATGACAGTGCAAGTGGGATGTGGACTTGTGCCAAAGCATTAGGAACGGCCGGTGACGTCTCGCAAGCTGAAGCGCTGGTAGCAAAACTCGATCAGCGGTTTCCGGAGGACACATTTCAGCAGAAGGTTCTTCTGCCGATCGCTCGTTCCATCATAGAGCGCGAGCGAGGAAACCCGGTTAAGGCCGTCGCTTTGCTCGTCCCGGTCACGCAATACCCGAACGGAGCGGTTTCTTATCATCGTGGACAAGCTTACCTGGCTGCGGGAGAGTACGGCGAGGCTGTCGCCGATTTCCAAAAGGTCATTGGTCATCGTGGATGGCCCGAGTGGGAAATATTTTCTCCGCTGGCGCAGCTCGGTCTCGCGCGAGCCTACGCGAAGCAAGGGGATACTGACCTCAGCCGCAAAGCCTACGACGATTTCTTCACCACTTGGAAAGACGCGGACCCGGATATCCCGATACTCGTCCAAGCCAAAGCCGAATACAAGAAACTCACCGCAACCGCATCTGCCGCCGCTTCAGCGTCACTGTAGTGTCCTAATTTGGAGAGCCGCGCCGCCTCTAACCCCTTGACTTTTATGTATTTACGTGATACTATACCTCTGAGTACTATGAGGCTCGTATCAAAGGACTTATGAGCCGGGAGAAAGTCCCGGCCGAACTTCGAGCCCACGCTCTGAGCGTGGGCAGAACAGCACAAAATGACAGATTTTCTAATCGAGAACTCGATTTATTAGAGCCCCGCGTATCTCTCTCAAAACAAACAACGGCGACCCTTTCTAATCGAGAACTTTCGACCATCCGGAGCACGCATTTCCCGATCGAAACCTCCTCGCCGAAGCTCCCGGCCCCGACGGCTCAGCGCCATCGTATGTGCTACTATCATCGGCTTATGAAAACTGGAATTATTGGACTGCCGCTGGTAGGGAAGACGAGTCTGTTTCGAATCCTGACACGCGCGCGTGTGGAAGCGCGAAGCTCCCCCAATCAGGCGCACGTGGGAATCGCGCGAGTTCCGGACGCTCGCGTGGTGAAACTTTCTGAGGTCTTTAAGCCCAAGAAAATCACCTACGCCACGATTGAATATGTGGACGTCGGCGGCTTGCAAAAGGACCGCGAGAAAAATTCAGCTTCGCTGGTGCCGTTGCGCGAAGCGGACGCCCTGGCTCACGTCGTTCGGCTGTTCGAAGACCCCGCGGTGCCGCACGAAGGCGGCTCGCTCGATGCCTTGCGCGATATCGAGAGCGTTGAAATCGAGCTGATGCTGAACGATCTGGAGCAAGCCTCCAAACGCATCGAGCGCGTGGAAAAAGATTTGAAGAAAAAGAAAGAAACGATACTCGAAGCCGAGCTGCAAGTTCTGACCCGTTGCCGCAAAGCGCTCGAAGGCGAAACGCCGCTGCGCGAACTCGACTTCAAGCCTGAAGAACTGAAAATGCTCAGCAGCTTTGAATTTCTCACCCGCAAGCCCATGCTTTACGTGCTGAATCTCGGAGACGACGAAGCCGCGGACATCGATCGCGTGATCGAAAAACATCATCTTGAGAAACTAACATCGAAGGTTCGCACGGCTGTAGTGCCGTTCTGCGGAAAGATTGAAGCCGAACTCTCCGAACTGCCCGACGCGGAAGCCGCGGAAATGATGCGCGCATATGGTTTGGCGGAATCGGGCCGCGACCGGCTCATTCAGGCCAGCTACAGGCTGCTCGGCTTGATTTCGTTTCTAACTTGCGGCGAGCCCGAATGCCGCGCCTGGACCATCGAGCGCGGAATGAACGCGCAGAAAGCCGCAGGCGCAATTCACAGCGACATCGAACGCGGCTTCATCAAGGCCGAAGTGGTGAATTGGGAAGACCTGCTGAAGGCCGGCGGATTTCCCGTGGCGCGTGAACGCGCGCAGGTCCGTCTGGAAGGCAAGGAGTACATCGTGCAGGACGGCGATGTGATTTTGTTCCGCCACTCGAGTTAACCGCATGTTTTCCTCGGAAGCGAATCGAATACTTCTGGCGCTGTTGCTCGGAGTGAGCGCTGCCGGCGCAAACGTCGTTGGCGGATTACTGATCACCCGCGCGCGTTCGCTAAAACATTATTTGAAATATTTCATCGCGTTGGGCGCTGGATTCATGCTGGCCACGGCGCTGCTCGAAATGATCCCGGAGTCCCTGAAACTCCAGGCCGAAACCGGGTCGATTTTTTTCCACGGAGCGAGTTCTGTTTTTCTGTTTGTCCTGGCCGGATATTTGCTGGTCCATTTTTTCGAACATACCGTCGCGCCGCACTTTCATTTCGGCGAAGAAACGCATCACGAAGAGATATCCGGCGCGCACGCAAGTTATGCGGCACTGCTCGGCCTGGTAATCCACACTTTTTTCGACGGCGTCGCGATTGCTTCCGGCCTCCTCGTCTCCACCTCGCTGGGAGTCGTAATCTTTCTGGCGATCTTTCTACACAAATTGCCGGAGGGATCCACGGTCGCGTCTCTAATGCTGGCGAGCGGACAGAGTCGCCGCATGGCGTTTTATTCCTCGGTGATCTTAGGCGGCTCAACTTTGCTCGGCATGGCCTTAATGTTCGCGTTCGGCGACGTGGTGAGCGATGCGCTGCCGTTTTCGGCTGGTGTTACCCTATATGTGGCGGCGTCGGATCTGATTCCCGAAGTGAACCGAGAGCCCGGTCCGGCCGTGCCGCTGCTCGTGTTCCTAGGCGTGGCCATCCTGCTGGGACTGAAGGCGCTTTTCCATGTCTAACTTTCGCTCATGCGTCTTAACCCGTTTAGATTCAGCAACCTTTCGCCGAAGTAGGTGTTATAGCGATGCAGGGATACGGGTTAAGCAACGCTCCCCGACCTGCAACTTTAAGTGGCCACAGGTGTTAGATACAATGTGGAGGCCATGACCAGGTCTGACGTCCAACTAATGCTGGACGTGAAGGCTGGGGACGACGAGTCCTTCAACCTTCTATTGCAGAAGTATCGAACGCCTCTGGTCAACTTCCTCTATCGTATGGTGAGAGATACAGCAACGGCCGAGGATCTGGCGCAAGAAGTTTTTCTTCGAGTGTATCGCGCCCGCAAGCAGTACTCTCCCAGCGCAAAGTTCACCACCTGGCTTTTTCGGATTGCGACGAACTTGGCGCTCAATTCGGTCCGCGATAATCGCCACCGCCAGATGGAAGTGTCGCTGGATGCTGCGCCCGCCGACGAAGACGTAGCGCCGCTGCAATTGCCGACACGCGAGATGCGCATCGACGAGCATATGGTGGAACGCGACCGCGCGGATTTCATTCGCGGCGTGATTTCCACGCTGCCCGAAAAGCAACGCGTAGCGGTTTTGCTGCATAAATATGAAGAGATGGATTATGGAGAAATTGCAAGAATTCTAGATTGCTCGGAAAGCGCGTTGAAGTCGCTGTTGTTTCGCGCTTACGAGACCCTGCGAGTGCAACTGGCGCCTCTTGTTTCGCCGCCAGCGCGGCACGCGGGGAAGGAAGCCCGTCATGAAATGTGAAGATGTTTCAAAGGAACTGATTCCGTACCTGGATCGCCGTGCGAATTCGGCGGACCGCCATAAGGTGGAAGAGCACTTGGCGGCTTGCCTGGCTTGTCACGCGCGCGCGGAAGAGTTCCGCAAGTTGTGGACCGTCCTGGACGAAGTGCCGGTCATCGAGCCGTCGTTTGGCTTCAACGCGCGGATGCGCGCGCGTATCGCGGAAGAGCCGCGGCCGCGCTGGTTCCGCTGGTTTGTGCCGCAGCCCCGGCTGGCGTTGTCCATGGCTCTGCTGCTGGCGATAAGCGTTTGGATGTCGCGCCTGCCGCAAGATAATTCGGGATTTGCGGGCTCTGCGCAGAGCGAGCACGAGCAGTTTCAGGTGATTAAGAATCTGGATGTGCTGGAGAATTACGACGTGCTGAGCAAGTTCGATGCGCTGGACGAAGTTCCCGCGGAGCAGCAGCCGGACCAGAAAAACGATCAGCAGCAACAACAGGACGATGGCGGATAAATGAAGCGGTTGAAAATCATTTGCGGGCTTGCGCTGGCTCTGCTGATGGGGCTTGCGGCGCAGCCTGCCTCGGCGCAAAGGCCACACGCTTCCGCGCCTCAGCATCCGAGGGTGCAAGCCGGGCCGCGAGCAGGCGCAGCGCGACGGGCGAATCGGAATGCGAACCAGGCTGGACGACTTCATCCCGGAACTGCCCATCCTCCGAACGCAGTCCATCCCCCTGATAACGCGAATGCCGCCCATGCGCAGGAAAGCCCGCGAGAAAATGAACATTCGCCGGCCAATCCGAACACTCCCGGAGCAAATGCCGGCGCAGCGGGGGCCGACCGAGGACGGGCTTTAAACGGATTGTCACCCGGCGTCAGGCAGAATCTGCGGGACATGTCGCCGCAAGAGCAAGAGCGCTTCCTGCAGAACAACGAGCGCTTCAAGAGTCTTCCGCCACAGCGGCAGGCTCAGATTCGCAACAATTTGCAGAAATGGAACAATCTGTCACCCACGGAACGCAATGCGATGAACGACCGCCAGCGTGCCTGGGAGCGTATGTCGCCCGAAAAACGCCAGTACGTGCAAAGCACTCTTCTTCCGAAGTGGCAACAGATGTCGCCGGAAAGAAAACAGCTCGTTACGGGCCGTTTGCATACGCTTCAGGGAATGACCCCGGCGGACAGACAAGCCGCGCTTGACGATCCCCAGTTCATGCGCGGTTTGAACCTCGACGAGCAGTCCGTTCTGCGCGGCTTGGATTCGCTCGACACCCCATCCCATCCGTAAGTAGCCCCGACCCAAGCGGTAACAACTAATCCCCGTTCGTTGACTTGGCCTCTCGCAAAACCTTAAGATGTGCGGCGAGTGCCGGATTCTCCTTCACTGATCGGTCAGACCATATCGCATTACCGCATCGTCGAGAAAATCGGCGGCGGCGGAATGGGTGTGGTGTACAAGGCCGAGGACACTTCGCTCGGGCGTTTTGTCGCGCTGAAATTTCTGCCTGACGATGTTGCTCGAGATCCGCAAGCGCTCGAGCGCTTCCGCCGCGAAGCGCGTGCCGCCTCCGCATTAAATCATTCAAACATTTGCACGATCTACGAAATTGCCGAAGACGGGGGACGCTCGTTCATCGCCATGGAATTTCTGGATGGCGTGACGCTGAAGCATCGCATCGCCGGGCAGCCGATGGAGATCGAATCAGCGGTGTCGCTGGCCATCGAGATCGCCGACGCGCTCGATGCCGCGCATGCCGAAGGCATCATTCATCGCGACATCAAACCTGCCAACATTTTCGTCACCAAGCGCGGCCACGCAAAGATTTTGGATTTTGGTTTGGCCAAGCTGCAAGCGAAGGCCGGGGCGGATGGCGATGCGACGATGACGCAGGAGGCGCAGCAGTTAAGTACCCCGGGCGCGGCGATGGGCACGCTGGCATACATGTCGCCGGAGCAAGCGCGGGGGAAAGAACTGGATGGGCGCACAGATATTTTTTCCTTCGGTCTGGTGCTGTATGAAATGGCGACGGGGAAACAAACGTTTTCGGGGAACAGCTCGGCAGAAATCTTCGATGCCATCCTGAATCGCACGCCAGTTGCTCCCGTGAGGCTGAACCCCGCGGTGCCACCCAAACTAGAAGACATGATCACCCGTGCGCTCGAAAAGGACCCGAACCTCCGCTACCAGCATGCTGCTGATATGCGCGCGGATTTGCAGCGGCTGAAGCGCGATACAGAGTCAGGACGCTCGGCGGTGGCAAGTGGAATAGCAGAGTCGGCCGGTACTGCATCAACGATCTCGTCGTCGGCTACATCGCCTGAATCGAACTTTTCTACCGCCTCAACCGCGCCAGCCACGACTCGGCGGGTGAATTGGCCTGTACTGATCACCGCCGCTGTCGTAGTCGTCGCGGCAGGCGCCGCTAGCTGGCTTTACTTTACGCGCCATGCGCAAGCCCTAACCGACAAGGACACCATCGTCCTAGCTGAGTTCGCGAACACCACCGGCGATTCCGTCTTCGACGGCACGCTGCGCCAGGGACTTTCAGCGCAACTGGACCAGTCTCCATTCCTCAGCCTTATTTCCGACGAGCGCATTGGGCACACACTCACGCTGATGGCCAAGCCAAGAGACGCGCGGCTCACACCAGACGTGGCACGCGACGTTTGCGAACGCACCGCCAGCGCCGCCACCATCGAAGGCTCCATCTCCAGCTTAGGCAGTCAGTATGTCTTGAGTTTGAAGGCGGTGAATTGCCGCAACGGCGATCTGCTCGCGCAAGAGCAAGTAACGGCCAGCCGGAAGGAGCAAGTTCTCAACTCTCTGGGCGACGCGGCAACCAAGCTGCGCGGAAAAATGGGAGAATCGCTGGCCTCGGTGCGCAAGTACAACGCGCCTCCGGAGAACGTCACCACGCCCTCGCTCGAGGCCCTGCAAGCCTATACCCTCGGCAATCAAACCTCAGACGTGGCAAATGACTACGCTGCCGCCATCCCGCTCTTTGAGAGGGCTATTTCGCTGGATCCAAATTTCGCCATGGCTTATTTGCGCTTGGCCCAGGCTTATCAACCTCTCAGCGAGAACGACCGCTGTGCCGAGAATACGCGCAAGGCTTACGCATTGCGCGAGCGCGTCAGTGAGAGCGAAAAGCTGGCCATTTCCTCATTCTACGACCTTGTCGTCACCGGGAATCTTGAGGCTGCCCGCACTTCCTTTCAGGCCTGGGCGCAAACCTACCCTCGCGATGAGGAACCGCAGGTTTATCTATGGTTCGCTCATGCCGCCATGGGAGACTACCCAAAAGCGAATGCTGCGGCGCTGCAGGCGCTGAATCTGAATCCCGGCAGCGGTAACAACGTTGTGAATTTGGCTGCCAGTTACCAGTGGATCTGTCAACTCGATCAGGCCAAGGCCACAGCAAAGGAGTCGCGCGCTCATGGTGTTGACT
>JBAVQA010000103.1:0-3926 GCA_049693595.1 Candidatus Acidiferrales bacterium
CTTGGCCAAAAAGGGCGCGGACGGCAGCGCGCTGCGAGACATCATTCGTCGAGAATTCCGCGAGCCAGGTCTTCGGCTCCGGAAACTTTTCGATAAGATAGGGGCTGCCGAAGGACATCACGACGACAGGTTTTCCAGCGGCGACGATTTGATTTACCAGCGCGCGTTGATCGTCGGGGAGGCCCACGTTTCCTTTGCGATCCGCTACGCGCACAAATAGAGCGGCGATGGCCACGTCGTAGCTTTCGGGAGGCGGAAGCTTCAACGCGCCAGCGGTTGAGAACTGCGTGTCGGCGCGCAAAGCCTTCAGCGAATCCACGCGCCAGCGAATTTCGGGTTCGATGGTTTCGCCAGGATAGGGATCGGCATCGGCAGAGAGCGAGACGAGCAGAACGCGGAGCGGTCGAGTCGAGTCCAGCGGCAAAAGTTTCGAGGAGTCGCGGAGAAGGGTTACGCCACGATCGGCGATGACCTGAGCCTGCGCTGCATATTCCGGCTTGGCAAATTTTTCGTTCAGATGTTCGACATTAACTAGCCGATCTTTTTCGAGACCGAGCCGGGACTTGGCTTGCAAAATGCGGCGGACGGATTCGTCGATGCGCGAAGCGGAAATGCGGCCGGATTTTACGGCTGCTTCGAGTGAAGCTATGGCTGCATCCGGCACGGGAGGCATCAGAAGTACGTCGGCGCCGGCTTCCACTGCTCGCACCGCGGCGTCACCCGGCGCGTACATCGACGTTACGCCGCCCATGTCCATCGCGTCGGTGACGACGAGACCTTTGAATTTCAATTCATCGCGGAGCAAGCCCGTGAGAATATTTCGCGAGATCGTAGCGGGGAGCGTCGGGTCGGATTCGTACGCGGGGACGTTTAGATGTCCCGGCATGACGGAACCAGCGCCCGCGTCAATCGCGGCGCGGAAAGGAACTAGCTCCGTGCTTTCCAGTTCCTTCCGGTTGCCGGGAACCGTGGCGAGCGAGAGATGCGAATCCACGCTGACGTTGCCGTGGCCTGGAAAATGTTTCGCGGCGGCCAGGCAGCCGTTTTCCTGCACGCCACGGATGAATTGCGAAACGTACTCGGCGACTTGCTGCGGATCTTCGCCGAATGAACGAATGTTGATGATGGGATTGTCGGGATTATTGTTTACGTCGGCGTCGGGGGCGAAAATCCATCGCACGCCTACGGCGCGGGCTTCGATCGACGTCACTTTGCCGATGGTGTAAGCGGCTCGCGGATCGTTGGCCGCGCCCACCGCCATTGCGGAAGGGAAGGACGTGCCCTCGTCTATTCGCATTCCTGTTCCGGATTCAAAATCCGCGCCTATGAGCAACGGAATTTTCGCGTGTCTTTGCAAATCGTTGGTGAGGACTGCGGTCGGATAAACCTGGCTGCGCTCGATGCCGAGCGGGCCGCGTTGCGTGCCGAGGATGAATCCGCCGACGTGATTTACTTCGATCTGGTGAAGCAAATCTTTGTAGTCAGCGCTCTCGGCGGAGGTGAAGACGCCGAAATAATACGGCATCAGCATTTGGCCGAGTTTTTCGCGCAAGGTCATTTTCTTGAGCGTAGCTTCGACCCACGCTGCGTTGGCGGCGGGCTGCCGGGGATTTTTCGGGGAAGTTTTCTGCGCGCGAAGGGAAAGTGTCATGAGAAGAAGGACGAACAGTGCGGAAAGGCCGAGTTTACGCATCGCATTCGCCGAAGGCCTTCCATGTTGACGCCTGCATCCCGCCGCTGTATATAGCACACGGTTCTATGACGCACAACGAATCGTCCCCGAGCGTGTTTCGTATCCGTTCTCTGCGCATTTTTCTGCTGGGCACAATTTTGGCCGGTATTTTCCTGGGCTTCAGCGCTCCGGCGCGGGACGAATCGCCGGGAAAGGCGGACTCGCGCGCCAAGCCCGGAATCGACGTGCTCGAAGACGAAGGCTTCGCTTCGCTGCGCGGCAAACGCGTGGGAGTGGTTACAAACCAGACCGGAGTTGATTCGCGGGGTCGCCGGACGATTGACGAGCTGGCGAAGGCGGACGGAGTGAAGCTGGTGGCGATTTTTAGTCCGGAGCACGGAATCGCTGGTAACGCTGACTCTTCCGTTGTGGCGAACACAACCGACACCGCTACGGGGCTGCCGATTTACAGTCTTTACGGAGAAACGCGCCGGCCAACCGATGCGATGTTGGAGGGGATTGACGCTTTGGTGTTCGATATCCAGGACGTAGGCGTGCGCTTTTACACTTACGTGACGACGATGGGCTACTGCATGGAAGCAGCGGCGAAACACAACATTTCGTTTTTGGTGCTCGACAGGCCGAATCCGCTGGGCGGCGAAATTATCGAAGGGCCGATGCTTGATGCCGACAAGCTGTCATTCGTGGGATATTTTCCGATGCCGGTGCGGTATGCGATGACGCTTGGCGAGCTGGCGCGAATGTTCAACGCGGAAAATAAGATTGGCGCGGACCTGCACGTGGTTGAAATGAAAAATTGGCATCGCCGCGATATGTATTGGATGACGGGCCTTCAGTGGATCCCACCATCGCCGAATTTGCCGACTGTTGCGAATTTGGTTCCTTATCCGGGGATCGAGATTCTGCAGGCGGGCGGAGTGTCGGTCGGGCGGGGCACCGATTCCGCATTTCTGGAATTTGGCGCGCCATGGATTTTCCAGCATGACCTGCTCGAGAGATTGAAAAGGCGCTCGATTGCGGGAGTGCATTTTTCGGCGCAGTCTTTTACTCCCCAGACAGGACCGTACGCCGGGCAGGAGTGCCATGGCGTCAAACTGAAGGTTACAGATCGGGATGATTTCGAGTCCATACTTATGGGGCTTGAAATTGCGGAGGCGTTACGCCGTCCGTATTCGCAGCAATTTCAGATTGCGAAAATGATCGAGCTATTGGGATCGCAATCAACGGTCAAGCGGATGGAACTCGACGATAATCCCAAGGACATCGTCGCGGGGTGGGCGCCTGGGTTGAAAAACTTTCGCGCGATGCGGGCGAAATACCTTATCTATCGTTAGGCCGCGGGACAAAAGCGCGGTTCGTTAGGGTGCAGAATTCCTGCAAGTAGCGGGACAAATCAATGGGAGCCGATTTCCAATCCGAAAAAAGTACACGGCCCAGGGCGTGGCTGGCTTGGAGCAGCGGCAAAGACAGCGCTTGGGCGCTTCACGTGGTTCGTCAAAGCGCGGAATTTGACGTTGTGGCGCTGCTCACGACCGTCAATCAAAAATATTCACGCGTGGCCATGCACGCGGTGCGAGAAAGCCTGGTGGAGATGCAAGCGGCTGCGGCGGGGCTTCCGTTGATAAAGGTGGGGATTCCGTCGCCTTGTACGAATGAAATTTACGAGCAGGCGATGGGCGAAGCGATGGCACGCGCACGGGCCGAAGGCGTTCGGCACATCGTGTTCGGAGATCTTTTTCTCGAAGACATTCGTGCGTATCGTGAGAAGCAACTCGCCGGTTGCGGCATGACGCCGGTTTTTCCGCTTTGGCGGCGCGACACGCGGAAGCTTGCCGAAGAAATGATCGCGCACGGTCTTTCGGCTTACCTGACGTGCGTGGATCCTCGCAAGCTTGCCCCCTCGTTTGCTGGACGAAGGTTCGATGCGGACTTTTTGCGTGAGCTTCCGCCGGATGTGGACCCGTGCGGCGAAAACGGGGAGTTTCACACGTTCGCAAATGGCGGACCGATGTTCAACCAACCCATCCCTGTCACGGCGGGTGAGATCGTGGAGAGAGATGGATTTATTTTTGCGGACTTTCTCCCGCGCGCGACGGCGGCAGGCAGGTCATAGAATCGGTTTTCTAATTCGTTCAAAATCCTCGGCGCGATTGTTTTCATAGGAAGCTGCACTCATGCGGATTTGTTCTTTGTTACCTTCGGCTACGGAGATTCTGTACGCGCTGGGTCTTGG
>JBAVQA010000104.1:0-5647 GCA_049693595.1 Candidatus Acidiferrales bacterium
CCCAGTTCACCACTTTGTCCAGCGACGCGAGCAAAATTCCCTCATCCTTCAGGAAGTTTGCATCCTGCCCCGGTGCTTCCAGCGTCACGCCCTTCGCTAGCTCAATCGCCATCTTTTCGATCGATCCTCAGCGCACGCGCAACGCGCCCGCGTTCAGTTCCCGCCTACATCAACATTTTGCACCTTAGCGCCAACCATTGCAATCGCATGTGGCGAAGCCCGCGAGCCTGGGTACTCATGCATCTGCCGTGGAGTCTAATTCGCTACTTGGGGAACAACAAACATCGAATCGCTTTGCGGCTACACCCTCTCACCTAGAACGAAACGCAAATTCATTCAATGAGACGGTTGCGCCGTCACTGCGCTAAATACCTGCTTCACTCGAGGCAGCAGCAAGTATGCCAACATCCAGACGGCCGTCGTCACTATCAGCAAATGGCAATAGATCGACGGCACAGCCGGAAGCACCACATATCTCCGCACGGCGAAGAGGCTGAGAATCGTAAATCCGATACCCGCGCCGATAGATGCGACGGACACGATCCGAGCCCATTCGCGCAATTCCAGCACCCCAACCGCCAGACAACCGGCCACACCCGCAAGAACCAGCAGCGAAAATCCTCCCGCAATCCCCATTCCCGCAATCGCTGCGGACGCAGGATCTCCCGAATCGCCACCCGTCATTCCCAGGAAGGCGACGAAAAAGAAACCAACCGCGCCCAGAGCTAAAATTGCCGCTCCAAGGAACGTCAGCAGCCCGATGATTGTCACACCAATAGGGCGTTTCACTTTCTTGTCACCTCGAACACTTTGCATCGCGCAGAAAGCAAAGTCACGCCGCTCTCCGGTACCCGGAAAAGTGGCGCGACCGTTGGCTCCGACGTCCAGTGAAACGTCTTCCTTGCTCTTAATCCGGATGGTTGTGCCGCCAGTTCCAATAAGCGGCCTGTTGTCTCTGGTTCTGTCTGTCGTACGCGCGATAATCCTGGTGCCTTTCTATCAGGTATCCTCGGTAGGCGTGGTCTTCGCGGTCGTCCCAGTTGTGGTAATCGTGATGATGCGAGTCGTAAACTCGGACCGAAACCTCCTGCGGCGTTGCAGCGGCTAAAGCAGATCCGCTTGCCGCAAGAGCAGCCGTCAAAAATAGTGCGCTGACAAGCTGACGTGTACGGTGCATATAGGTGGGCTCCTGACCGCGGTTCCTGCATTCACAGTTTCGAAATCGCGGTAGCACCCACTATCTGCCTGGCGCGGATGCAAAACTGTTCTCTTCAGCACACCTTCAAAGATAAAGTTCTCGCGTCCAAACCGTCGCAGGTGGTCCATGTTTACTTCCAAGGCACATACCCCTGCGAATAACGGATGACGTGATAGCATTTGGCGGATGGCACAGGAAACCAGACGACGCCATGCGAGCTATTTTGATCAGTCCGACCCGTCCGTGCACATGTTGGGCGTGCCGAAATCACGTCCTCGATTTCTGACTTGGTTTCTATTGGCTGTTGTGACCGGAACTGTTCTGGCTCTCGCGCTGGTTCTCGTCGGAAACTTGATATTTTGAAGTAGCTTCGAACTCGCGGCCTCAAATACTCCGCTCTATTGTTTTTCCGCCACAAATTGCATCGAGCTTCCCTGTAATTTGTCTCTTATGGCGACGTTCAGCGTCTTGCCGTCAGCAGAAACCGTAAAGCGCGTCACGCTAACCACTTTCCCCGCGCGCTTATCGGTCTCCTCAATCGTATCGTCGGCGACGCGTTTCACCGATACCGTCGTATTGCCGGCGTCACCCTTGAACGGCACGTCCGGCCCATCCAATACCGCCGCGTAACTCTGCCCGGTGGAATCCATAAAACTAAAAGTATCGCCTTCCAGCTTCATGGTTGCAGTAAGCCCGTTCTCCGACGAATTCACGATCCTCATGGCTCTCCACGAGCCCGAAATTGGATGCGATCCAACCGGCCCCTTCGTCACGCGTACCGAGATCTGCTTCCAGGTGACCTCTTCGCCGTTCGCGTCGCAACTATCGGCAAATTCCCAAGTGGCCGTGTTCCCGCTCGGCGCGACGGTTATTTTTTCGGTGTGCACGATCTTTCCCTTACTTTTATCCGTTTCCTCAACCGTTCGATCGTCCAGCACCTTGATATTCACGGTGTCGTAGCACGAATCTCCGGCGACCCGATGGTCCAGGCCGTCAGCCCGCACGTCGATTGGCGGGATGCAAGTTTTGCAATGATAAATTCCGTTCAGCAGCAGATACACCCCCGGCTTCGTGGGCAGTTGCGTCTGGGACAGATCGATCTTCCAGGTCCCGTCAAACGCGCTTTGCGCCATCGCCCGCGCAGGCATCAGCATTGCCGCCAGCAATCCAATCCCAAAAATCCTTTTCATCGCTTATCCTCGTCTCTTTGACCGCTCGCGGTCACCATTTCTTAAAGATCACGAAGACCGCACTTACTATTAACCCAAAACCCACCAGGTAGTTCCATTTTAGTTTTTCGCCCAAATACAAGACCGCGAACACTGAAAACACTGTGAGCGATATCACTTCTTGTATCGTTTTAAGTTGGACGGCCGTGAACTCGTACGAGCCGATCCGGTTGGCAGGCACTTGGAAGCAGTATTCAAGGAACGCAATCAGCCAGCTAATCACGATAACCTTGAACAGAGGCACCTGACGGTATTTCAGATGCCCGTACCACGCAAAAGTCATAAAAATGTTGGATAGGGTCAGCAGCAGTATCGTAGTCATAATCGCTATGCTGCCACGAATTAAAGCTTGGCGCGAGTGTGACCGGCCGCGTTGCGCGACCACGTGTAATTCGTTTAAGAGTGGTTAGTGTCGTCCCGCTGGGTCATTTCACCTCAATCGTCAGTTCAGCCGTCTTTGTACTTCCCTTCCCATCGTCGGCGGTAAACGTGTACTTCGTTGTTTTCTTCGGAGTGATCTGCATGCAGCGATTTACCGACGGCCACGTTTCCCCCACCGGCGGATCGATGCTGACCAACTTCGCATTCGACACGCCGTAGCACATCGTCACTTCTTCGCCGCGATGAATCAAGCCTGGTGAAGCATAAAAGCCGATGATCTTGAACTCGCTGCCTCCCAAACTCTCCACCGTTGCAGCCGCGTCACGTTGGTCCTTCTCTTTCCTTTCCGTGGTCACTTCTTCGTTGATGGCGTGGTTTTCGTGCCACCGCGAATAGAAAATCCAGCCCACATAACACAGCACGATCAGCAGTGCCGCCGAAAAGGCGAGCCACAGCTTCCGATTCGCCGACATCGGCTTCGTTTCCGGCTCGTAACCGTTCAGCACAAGCGGTTCTCGTGGCGTTGCACTGCAGTCCCATTCACATTCATCGCTACGCTACGCGCAACACAATCTTCCCGAATTGCTCGCGATTCTCCAGGCGCGCATGCGCTTCCGCGCACTTTTCCAGCGGCAGCACCACATCGATCACCGGCTTCAGCAGCCCTCGCCGGAAAAGTTCCAGCGCGCTAAACAATTCCGCCTTGCTTCCCATGAACGACCCCAGTATCGAAAGCTGCCGCACGAACAGGAACCGCAAATCGATCTTCGCGTCGAATCCGGTCGTCGCGCCGCAGGTAACCAGCCTTCCGCCGGGCGTAAGGCTTCGCAGGCTTTGATCCCATGTGGCCTGTCCCACGTGCTCGAAAACGACGTCCACCCCGCGCCGGTTGGTCATGCGCTTCACTTCCTCCGCGATGTCATTCTCCGAATGCAGGATCATCAAATCCGCGCCGAGTTCTTTCCCCTTTTTTACTTTTTCCTTGGTCCCGGCCGTGGCGATCACACGCGCTCCCGCAGCTTTCGCGATTTGAATCGCCGCAGCTCCCACTCCGCTGCCCGCGCCAAGAACCAGAACTGTTTCGGCAGGCTTTAGTCGCGCCCTCGTGATCAACATATGCCAGGAAGTCAGAGACACCAGCGGAAACGCCGCCGCTTCTTCGAACGACATATTCTCCGGCATCGGCACAATGTTCACGGCCGCTGATTTCACGTATTCCGCGCACCCGCCGTCCACCATCTGCCCGAATAGCATGTACTGGCGGCAATAATTGTCATTTCCCGCCAGGCATTGCTCGCAACGCCCGCACGAGATCCCGGGCTGCAGCAAAACGCGTTCGCCCACTTTTAAGCCCGTAACCTTCGCTCCTATCTCCGCCACTTCCCCCGCAATGTCGCTCCCAGGAATGTGAGGAAGAGGAATCTTCATTCCAGGCAGTCCGGCCCGCAGAAAAAGATCGAGGTGATTCAGGGCGCAAGCCCGCACGCGAACCAGCACTTCGAACGCGTCGATCTGCGGCTTCGCCGCTTCCGTGTACTGCAAAACTTCGGGTCCGCCATGCTGCGAATAAACGATCGCTTTCATGAATTCCTCTCGAGTTCCTCTCGTGGTGTGGGCGTTCAAACTGAAACTAACACTCAGCCGCAGCCATGTCCACATTCGCTATCACAATCGGTTGACGCAAATGGGCCGCTGGCGTATTGTGTCGCTCAAGACCCAGTTGCAACCGAACGCTTCCTCAGGCGAAACCATGTCCAATGGGCTTTCGATACGCCGGCAATCCATCGGCGAGGCCTTGCGCTACCGAGGCTTGTTTTTTTCCTCATTGCTCGCTCTGCGTGAAATCCTGCGTCCATTCATGTATTGGCATGCCTGGCATATTTTTCAGACCGATCTTCGACAGCCTTTACCGGAGCCGTACGCGAAAGAGCAAGTCGACGTTAGGATTTACGTCGGAAAGGAAAATCTCGAAGACATCGCTGCGCAGATTTCCTCCATGGGAAACATCCCTTCGGCAGACGTCGAGTTTCGCTTTGGGCGGGGCGACGCCGCGGCCGTCGCATACGTGCAGCGCCAGGCGGCAGGATTCATGTGGATGTCCTTCGCTAACGGCGCCGAGCTCGCATTCGGCGTAAATTGGATTCTCCGCGCGAACCAAGCCCTCCGGTATGGTTCCTTCGTTGTTCCGCCGTGGCGCGGTCTTGGAATTCACAGCGCCATGACTCGCGCCTTGAACGAATACGCGCGCGATCGCGGTTTGACACGGGCGGTTTCAGCCATCAGCGCTGTGAACACTCAGTCCCTGAATCTCGCGAAACACAATCGCAATCCTAAGGTGATGACGGTAATCCTCATCCATTTTCGCGGAGTGAATTGGACCTACGTCAAAACCATTGGCGCGCCGTTTGACTCGCACTTTTCCCGATCGTCAAAAGACCTCCATCGCGCGCGGAAGTCCGTCGGTAATGAAGTCTGATCCGCGGCAGCGTGTTCAGCCCGCTTTCTCCGCCCAAACGTATTGCCGTAGCAATGTCCCGTGGGGGCGCAGCATGCTGCGCCCGCTGTGGCGCTGCCCAGACTCACCGAGTGGCGCCCGTTTTTCGTAGCGCCGGCGTCCCGCCGGCTCTTGTGCCTTTCACTACGGCGTTATCTCGGACGCGTATTGGCGTAGCAAGATCCCGCGGGGGCGCTGCGACCCGCGACAACCGGCCCACAATGTGCTAGCGTTTCCTTGCTCAGAAACGGAATGGCTGGGAGAAAAAGACCGCAGAACGAAACTCCCGGCGGCATTCTTAATATCGTAAGCCCACTATCGTGACTCAGAAGGGGCTTGTATGCA
>JBAVQA010000105.1:0-1703 GCA_049693595.1 Candidatus Acidiferrales bacterium
CACCGGTTTGCAACTCAGTGTCCAGACCGAGGAGATCCGCGGCCATGGCTGCGACAATCACGCCCGACGGTTCGCGCAATTCTTCCAATTGCCGCGCGAGTTTGTCATCAATCTCCACGGCGAAAAATCCGAGTTTGGAGATTAGAGATTTTTCGGGATCGACGAGGCCGGCCAGCTGATCCACGTCATTCTTTTCTTCGGTTACCGGAATTTCCAGCGTGATTTTTTTGTCGCCACGCAGCACTTCCGCTTGGACGATGGCGCTGGCGGGCCGCGTGGAAATAATCATTTCGGCAAGGGGGACGCTTCCGATCGAGCGTTCATCCAAGCTCAAAACAATATCCTGAATTTGAAGGCCGGATTTTTGAGCGGGCCCGTCGGGATCCACATCGGAAACGATGACGCCGCGCTGTCT
This sequence comes from Candidatus Acidiferrales bacterium, assembly GCA_049693595.1. Lineage (GTDB taxonomy): Bacteria > Acidobacteriota > Terriglobia > Acidiferrales > UBA7541 > Palsa-295. The sequence goes on from JBAVQA010000105.1 coordinate 416, forward strand.
GGAAAGGCCGAGTCCTGCGGCGAGATCGGGAGTGATGTCCTGGAGGACGGCTCCAATAATGCTGCGGTGCACGCGGCCGTACTTGCGGAGTTCTTCATAAACGAATTTCACGACGCTGCTAGGAATTGCGAAGCCCAGGCCCTGGCTGCCGCCGGACTCGGAAAGAATGAAGGTGTTAATGCCGACGAGTTCGCCGTTCGTGTCTACCAGCGGGCCGCCGCTATTTCCAGGATTGATGGGCGCGTCCGTTTGAATGAAGACGGAAGGAACGCCGGGATCGGCCTGGCGCGCAACGGAGCTGACGACGCCCATGGTGACCGAGTTCTCTAGACCTTCGGGATTGCCGAAGGCGAGCACGAGCTGGCCCTTCTTCAATTTTGAATAGTCGGCGAAGGGAAGGGCTTGCAAACCTTTGGCTTCGATTTTCAGCAATGCGAGATCGATGGTCGGGGCCACGCCCACGATTTTTGCGTCTATGGGCGGAATGTGGTCGGCAAGGCCAAGGCTGTCGCGCACTTGAGAATCGCCAGAAGACAGAGAGGAGATGACGACGCGAATGCGTTGGGCTCCTTTCACCACGTGGGCGTTGGTGATGACGTAGCCGTCCGGGTCAACAATCACGCCCGAACCCAGGCTGCGCTCTCTGCCGATCAGGCCGGTTTCGTCCTGAGTTTTTGCTTCGATGGAGCGATAGCCGGTGACCTGGACCTGGACGATGGAAGGCGAGACGCGCGAAGTGAGTTCTTCGAGAGAGTCGTTGAATTGTGCGAGGAGGTTTTCGCGATTGCTGGCTGCAGGGGAAAGGGGCTGCGGCGTTGGGGAGGGAGTCTGCGACGGCGGAGCAGAGTGATTTTGCGTTTGCGCGGCAGGAGGCGTCGGAGGGGAAGATTGCGCGAGAAGGGAAGCGGGCGCCGAAAGAAGCGCCAGAGACAATCCGTAATTCGCAAGTATTCGCCAAAAACTTCTGACGCTGAAACTCATTCTACGCGTGCTGAACATTTCGATATTTTCTCCGTCGAAAGTGTAGCGCAACCGAAGAGCCAGCGTAAGGCAGATTGAAACACGTAGAGCAAATCAGATAAGCGCTTGAAAACGGAAACTTTGGAAGGAAGACGAACAGGGACCGAGAGGGCGGTGGTTAACGTCTGGCGGAGAAGAAAGCTTTCAGGGCTGCGGCGGACTCGTCAGCGAGCACGCCGGAGGTGACTTCGACGCGATGGTTGAGTTGCGGGTGATCGAGAACGGAGAAGCAGGATCGGACGGCGCCACCTTTTGCATCGTCCGCGCC
>JBAVQA010000106.1:0-2945 GCA_049693595.1 Candidatus Acidiferrales bacterium
ATGCAGCATCACAAGTTGAACTTGTTGGAAGGCAAAGTGTTCGCGGAGAGCGGCGATCGGCCGCAGGATTACGCCCGATTCAGGGAGCTGTCTGGGCACGTCCGCTCTCTGCAGCGCGCCGCGCTTCTCCATCTCCGCAACGAAGACAAGATTAGCGATGAAGTCCTGCGCAGTGTTGAGCGCGATCTGGATCTATTCGAGGCGCAGTCCACGACTTCGGAGCATTCCTGATATGCAATTTGCGCGAGGCTTCCGCACCCAGTTCCTCGAACGCCGACCCCGACGTCCCCGTCCTCATGACCGCAAAAGCAGAGTAGGCGAAGAATTCAGGCGAGAGATAATGGGGCGAGGAGGCGCGTGTAGCAAGAAACAAAGAGCGAATTTCCTTCACAGTTAATGTCCTCCGGTGGTACCTTACCCGCACAAAAGGGGCTGGCCGTGTCCTCCCAACCGATCCGGGCATCCCTGTGACATTCCCACAAAGGAGACACCATGGTCCGGAGAATCGGTCAGTTTTTACTCACGGTCGCCGCTCTTATTGCGATTGTGACGATGAATTCCCAGGCGCAGGGACAGTCCATGCTGACCCGTCATGTGCGCGAAGCAACTCTCAATGGGCAGGCGCCGTCCGTCGGGCGGCTTCCCGCAACACAGTCCATGCACCTCAACGTTGTTTTGCCGCTTCGCAATCAGCCTGAGTTAGACAATTTCTTGCGACAACTTTCCGATCCCACCAGCGGCATGTACCGCCGCTTCCTTACCGTGCCGGAATTCACCGAAAAATTCGGGCCCACCCAGCAAGACTATGACGCCGTGGTTCGTTTCGCAAAAGCGAACGGCTTCACTGTTGTCGGCGGCTCGCGCGACGGCATGGACGTTCAGATCGTCGGCCCAGTCTCCGCCGTCGAGAAAGCTTTCCACATAACCATGGGCACCTACCAGCACCCCACTGAAGACCGCATTTTTTACGGACCGGATCGCGAGCCCACCACCGACCTGCCTTTCCCGCTCTGGCACGTCTCCGGTTTGGACAATTTCTCAATCCCGCATCCTTTGTACGTTAAGAGGAGCGACTACGCTGCGGCGCACGGAATCGATGCCGATAAAGTTGTGTCGCACGCAACCACCGGCTCCGGCCCGTCGGCTTCCTTCTTGGGCAGCGACATGCGCGCAGCCTACTACGGCGGAACAGCTCTCACCGGCGCGGGCCAGAATCTCGGACTGTTTGAGTATTTGGGCACCGACTTGGCCGACCTGACCACCTATTACAAAAACGTCGGCCAGACCAACAATGTGCCAATCACTTTGCTCTCGACCGACGGCACCAGCACATCCTGCGTGGATACGCGAGCCGGCGGCGATTGCGATGACACCGAACAAACGCTGGACATGACTCAGGCGATCGGAATGGCTCCCGGCCTGTCGAGTCTGGTTATGTACATCGGTTCTCTCGACACTGCGATCATCAGCGCCATGACGACGCACAGTCCGCTGCCCACTACGATTGGCTGTTCGTGGGGATGGACACCGGCGGATCCCACTACGCTCAATCCTTATTTCCAGAAGATGTCGGCGCAAGGACAGAACTTCTTTGCGGCTTCCGGCGATTCTTCCACATGGTCTTCGCGCAATGAAGCTTGGCCCGCGGACAATGCGTATATCGTTTCCGTCGGCGGCACGGATTTGGTAACCGCCAGCGCGGGCGGCGCATGGAAGTCAGAGACCGCATGGGTTGATAGCGGCGGCGGCATCTCGCCGGACGGAATCGCAATCCCCTCTTGGCAACAACTCGCGGGCGTGATCAATTCCAGCAACAAGGGTTCAACCACGCTGCGCAACGGTCCGGACGTTTCGGCGAACGCGAACTTCACGTTTTACGTTTGCGCCGACCAAACCACCTGCACGGCCAACGATTATGGCGGCACCAGTTTCGCGACGCCCATGTGGGCCGGCTACATTGCCCTGGTCAATCAGCAGTTGGCTTCCAATGGCGACGCGACCCTCGGTTTCATCAATCCAACAATTTACGCGCAGAATATTACGTCCAGCTACGCCACGGATTTCCACGACATCACCAGCGGCACATCCGGCAGCTATTCGGCAGTGACCGGCTACGACCTGGTGACCGGTTGGGGCAGTCCAAACGGCGTTGGCCTAATCAACGCGCTCAGCGGCGGGTCGTCACCGACTCCTAACTTCGCCATTTCTGCCTCGCCCACTTCCGTCTCCGTGGTACAGGGCAGCAACGGCACTTCAACGATCACTACCACCGTATCGAATGGGTTTAACGCAGCTGTTGCACTGACAGCGAGCGGCCAGCCGACTGGCGTAACGGTAACTTTCAATCCCACGTCAATCGCCGCCCCAGGTTCAGGAAGCTCGACTGCGTCAATCGCTGTGGCCTCGACGACTCTCGCCGGCACTTACACCATCACCGTCACCGGCACGGGCGGAGGCGTTACGCAGAACACGTCAGTCTCTCTGACCGTAACCGCGGCAGCGGGCGCTGACTTCAGCATCAGCGCATCGCCCACCGCAATTACAGTTGTGAGAGGCTCATCCGGAACGTCCACCATCACCACCGCGGCGTTGAGCGGTTTCGACTCGGCGGTCACCTTGTCCGCTTCCGGAGAAGGAAGCAACCAAACAGTGACCTTCAGTACGAACCCCATCGCAGCCCCCGGCTCAGGCACGTCAACGATGACCGTCAAAGTCGGAACACGCGCCAGCACCGGAGCCCACACCATCACCATTACGGGCACCGGCGGCGGCAAAACGCATACGGCGACAGTCACTCTAACCGTAGAGAAATCGGCGGAGCGGTAGGGTTCGTTAGCTCGCTGCGCTAAGCCAGAACGTTTGCGTAGCTCGTTGCACTAAACCAAAACAGAAAAGGCCCGGATCATTTCCTCCGGGCCTTTTTTTGAATTCCAGAAAATTTCGTC
>JBAVQA010000107.1:0-2683 GCA_049693595.1 Candidatus Acidiferrales bacterium
CTTGGCAGCCATCGCCAAGGGCGTTTCTGTTCCCATCGCGGAGGAATTGCCGCCGCACGCGCGTTCGCGGAAAGCAGCAATTTTGCTTATCGCCGGCGGATTGGGATATACGTTGACGTTCATGTCGCTGTCGAGATTTGAAGCGGACGCCATGCAGGCGGCGGTATTCGGCATCATTCCTATCTCGATTGGGATTGGTTACTTCATTGACGCCGTGCTGGTGCAGCGCGAGATGGGTCCAGCGGCGTGACCACGTTTCGCGCGCTCTATCGGCGCAACCCTATTGGCGGCGGGTTAAGCCGCACGACCGGACTGTGACGGCAATTTTGTCCCACAATGCGGGCAGTTCGCCCAGCCGCGCTCTACTGCATGGCCGCAACTCGGGCATGTGGGTTGCAGCGGCGTACCACAATGTGGGCAGAATACAAATCCTGACGGAACATCCTGGGAGCAGCCCGGGCACGGCTTCGGCATGGGCTTGCGCAAGATGAAATAGAGAATGATGCCGATGCCATCGGGAATGAAAAGCGCCAGTAGCGTCCACATCACATACGGCATACCGCGCCGCTTCGCATCGCCACAGACATAGCCCACGAGCAACACAAATACGAAGATGAAGAGAGAGAGGCCAAACGAAAACAGGATTTTTCCTGTCGGATTCCATTCGCGCATGTGCCGGTCGCCCGGCAACGCGACCACGAACAAGAGAATGCTCATGCAGAGATAAGCCGCTACGCCCAGAAACCATGCAATCCCAGGGATCACCTGCAACTGTTTTTTAAATCCGCTCATGCCAATCTCCTTTCCCGCCGCTGCTGAAGTGACAAAAACACGGCTGCTGCGCCACCCGTCATCCATATAATTGTCGTGAAGACTGCGAATCCCAGCCAAGCATGGTTCAAGCGCGGATCCAGCATTCCCAGCAATCCGCCGCTAACGAGCCGCACCACCGGCCAGCTCATCAACGTCAGCGCCCAGGCAAATAGAATCACGCCGATCATCACAATGCGGTGCCAGCGATGTTCGGCTTCTTCCGCAAACCGGATTTCGGCTCTTGCGCGTGCGCGCTCCACAATCAGCGGCCTGGGCTGCGGAGTCGGCAGCCGGCGCATTCCGGCTGCAAGAAGGCGCCAGCTATCCAGCTCGGACGAACACTCCGCGCAGGAGCGCGCGTGATTCATCACTTGTTCTTCTTCCGCCTGCGTGAGCGCGTCCGCAACGGACAGAGCCAGCAGTTCCCGGATTTTCTCGTGATCGTTCATTGCCACACTTCTCCAGGGTAATGTGTTTCGAGCGTTTGGCGCAGCCTGTCGAGCGCGCGGCGCAAACGCGTCTTCACCGTTGAAAGCGGGATATCGATCACCTCCGCGATTTCTTCCAGCTTCATTTCTTCTTCGAAGCGCAGAGTGAGAACTTCACGGTGAGTCACGGGCAATAGATCGAGGGCGTGAGCCAGGCGGCTGGTGCGCTCGCGCTCCACAATTCCGTCAAGCACTGGAGGTTCGCTCGACCGCAAACGCGTGGCTGCGGATTCTCCTGGCGCTCCCTCTATCGGCTCGTCCAAACTTTCCGGCCGCATGCGGCGCAGATGATCGATGGCAATATTTCGCGCCACGGTGAAAAGCCAAGCCTCGAAATTGCGTCTGGAATCGTACTGCCGGATTCTCTCGGCCACGCGGATCCAAGTTTGTTGGAAAAGGTCCTCGGCTTCGGCCGGGTCGCGCACCAGCCGCAGCAAATAGCGGTAGAGGCGGTTTTGGTAGCGCGTGAGAAGCGCCGAAAGCGCGTCCAGGTCTCCGCGTCGAAGCTGGGCTACTTCGCTTTCGAGCCCCACTCGCCCCTCCCAATAGATGGCAGCGCTGCCTATCATATCTATACTACGGATGAGGTCTGCAAAAAGACTCACCCCTGCGCCCCTGGGGAGGCTGTAAGTGTTGTGTTATAAGTGAGGCTCGAAATACATAGGGGTTCCCATCGTTCCTGCCAGCTTTTCCGCATGCGGCATTAATTTTCAGGTTTCGCGGAATCCGGCATTCGTGGATGAGGAAGTCTGCTTTCGCGCGGTGGGCTTGCTGCCGCAACAGCAAGTTCTGATTCGCGCTACGACGCAGGATGACCTCGGCCGTCGCTGGACGTCGCGGGCGACATTTTGCGCCGATGCATTTGGCACGGTGGATTTAGCTGTGCAAAAGCCTGTAAGCGGCAGTTATCGCGGCATATCCCCCATGGGACTTTTCTGGTCTATGCGGCTCGAGGCGCAGGACTCGAATAAGCAGATGACATTTGCAAAGAAAGACGCGTCGCCCGATCGCGTGATGTTCGAGGCTGTAATCGATGGGGTGACGGTCGCGTCGGCGGAACTCCTGCGGAATTTCCAGGCCGGCGAAACGCAAACGCGCGACTTGGAAATGGGAGCAGATGTTTTGGCCGGCGGTCAAGGCAGTAGTGATCGCCCGCCAATAATTGGAAGACTATTCATTCCGCCGGGGCGCGGCCCGCATCCCGCCGTCATCGTCCTCAGCGGCACCGGCGGCGGTTTCGATCTCGACAAAGCGGCCGCTCTCTCCCGGCATGGTTTTGCGACTCTGGCCCTGGCATATTTCGGGATCCCGCCACTGCCTACCTGGTTGCACCGGATTCCTCTGGAATATTTTGAAGCCGCGCTCGGGTGGCTTGCGGCGCA
>JBAVQA010000108.1:0-12771 GCA_049693595.1 Candidatus Acidiferrales bacterium
GAGTGCCGGGGTCGAACTCGGTGCTATCAGCATGCTCGATGCGCGAAACCGTGCGCGCATATTCGATCGTGGCGCATTGCATTCCGAGGCAAATTCCGAAGAAAGGAATCTTTTTCTCGCGGGCGTAGGTGATGGCGTGAACCATTCCGGCGATGCCGCGTTTGCCGAAGCCGCCGGGAACTAGAATGCCGTCCACATGGCGCAAGAGGCGCTCAGCGGTGGCGGGTGAGTCAATTTCCTCCGCTTCGATCCACTCGACAACGACCCGATGGCGGTTGGCGAGGCCACCGTGTCCCAGAGCTTCGCGCAAACTTTTGTAGGCGTCTTCGAGTTGAACGTACTTCCCTACCACGCCGATGCGGACTTCGCCTTGCGGATGCTCGAGAGTTTCGAGCATGGCGAGCCAGCGGGAAAGATCGCGCGGCGGAGCTTGCAAATGAAGCAGGCGGAGAATTTGTTCGTCGAGACCTTCGGCGGCGAGCGACATGGGGACTTCGTAAATATTTTTCACGTCCGGAGCGGAGATGACGCAGGATTCGGCCATGTTGCAGAAGAGCGCGATTTTCGATTTCAGGTCGGTGGGGAGCTGGCGGTCGCTGCGGCAAATTAAAATGTCGGGCTGAATTCCGATGCTGAGAAGTTCTTTCACGCTGTGCTGCGTGGGCTTGGTCTTCAGTTCGCCTGCGGTAGGAATGAACGGGACGAGCGTGAGGTGAACGAAGATTACGTTTTCGGGGCCGAGCTCGAGGCGCATCTGGCGGATGGCTTCGAGAAACGGCAAGGACTCGATGTCCCCTACGGTGCCGCCGATTTCGATGAGGACGATGTCCGGCGCGTCGGGGCCGGACGAAACTTTGCGGAAAGCGGCTTTGATTTCATCGGTGACGTGCGGAATCACCTGAACGGTTTTTCCGAGATAGTCGCCGCGGCGCTCTTTGGTAATGATGGATTCGTAGATGCGGCCCGTCGTCCAGTTATGATCGCGCGTTAAATGCGCGTTGGTGAAGCGTTCGTAGTGGCCGAGATCGAGGTCGGTTTCCGCGCCGTCGTCGGTGACAAACACTTCGCCGTGCTGATAGGGCGACATGGTGCCGGGATCAACGTTCAAGTAGGGATCGCACTTCTGAAGGGTGACTTTCAGGCCGCGGCTTTCGAGGAGGCATCCGATGGAGGCGGCCGCGACGCCTTTTCCGAGTGAAGAAACTACGCCCCCGGTGACGAAAATGTACTTCGGGGCGGAACGCAAAGGGCTCGACTTCCTCCGGAAAGAATCTGCGTACTCAACATTATGGTCACAATGGCGGCGCGTGTCAAACCAGCATTTTAGATTTTATTTTGAGGCGATTTTGTGCGTGCGGCTTCAGGGGTTAAAACCCCTGAAGAAAACGAGCGCCTTTCGGCGGGGTTGAAACCCCGCCCTTCCAGATCGGTACTCACAGTTAGGAAAAGTAGGCAAGAAGTCAGCGGCGGCTACTTTGCGGGGCCTTCGCGCAATAATTTTTCGACGCGCTCGATGTCGGCGGGGACATCGACGCTTACGCCGTCGTAATCGGTTTCGACTACGCCGATGTGAAAACCATTTTCCAGCCAGCGGAGTTGTTCGAGCTGCTCGACGCGCTCGAGTTCGCCGGGAGGCAGGGTGGGAAATTCGAGCAGGGCGTCGCGGCGGTAACCGTAGATGCCGATGTGCTTCCAATGTTCCGCTGCGACTTTGGCGCCGGTATCACGGACCCAGGGAATGGGAGCGCGCGAAAAATAGAGCGCGTTGCCGTCGAAATCGCGGACAACTTTTACAATGTTGGGATCCATGATGTCGTTCGGCCTGGTGATCGGGGCGCAAGGGGTAGAGATATGCATGGCTTCATCGCCGGTGAGGGCCTGGATTACCGCGTCTACGGTGGCGGAATCGATTAGGGGTTCGTCACCCTGTACGTTGACGTAAATGTCGGCGGGGATGTGCACGGCAACCTCGGCGACTCGATCGGTACCAGTACGATGGTCGGCGCGGGTGAGGATTGCTTCAGCGCCGAATGAAGTGACGGCGTCCTTGATGCGCTGGTCTTCGGTGGCGACGACTATGCGGGGCGCGCTGGCGGCTTCGCGCAGGCGTTCGACAACGTGCTGGATCATGGGGCGGCCGGCGATTTGGGCCAAGGGCTTGCCGGGGAAGCGAACGGAAGCGTAGCGCGCCGGAACCACGACTAAGACTTTCTTGGCCTGGGTTGAATTCATAAGGACTCGCTACTTTCGCCGCCGCTGGCATCTTAGCATGGAGTGGATGGCGACCGTGGCGGGTGCGAATTCCACTCCCGCGAAATCGCTAAAACCATTTGCGGACGATGAACCGGCCGATATAGTCTGCACCTTCGAAAGGGTGACGAGTTGAACGAAGGCACATGTCGTCCCGAGAGCAAGCCGTGATTATCCTTCACAAAGCCGTCACTCCCGCACTTGCACTGCTTGCAGTAGCGCTGGCGGTGGTCCCGAAAACGGCCTTCGCACAAACCGACGAGATCCAAGTGTACGACGCTGAGATCGAGAACCAGGGTAAGTTCAATGTCACGGTGCACAGCAATTTCACCCCGATCGGACGGACGAAACCCGATTTCCCCGGCGGGATCATTCCCAACGACTCGGTCAACGGGGCGGTCGAATGGGCCTACGGCGTCACCGACTGGTTTGAGCAGGGGCTATACCTGCCGGTGTACACCGCTTACTCGGAGGGCCGCGGCGGCTCGATTGACGGTTTTAAAATTCGCGAACTCTTCGTAAGGCCACACGCCCACGATCGAACGTTTTTCTACGGCGTCAATTTCGAGCTGAGCGTCAATTACAAATACTGGGAGTCCAGGCGAATTACCTCCGAGGTGAGGCCCATCTTGGGCTTGCACCTGCATCCAGTGGATATCATCTTCAACCCGATCGTGGATACCAACTATAGCGGCGGTTTGGGAAAGCTCGAATTCGTTCCCGCAACGCGAATCGCCTATAACTTCAACGACAAATGGGCCGTTGCCGTTGAGGAGTATGCCGATCTGGGACCCTTGCGCCATTTCCTCCCGGGAAACGAACAGTTTCACGAGGTCTGGGCCGTCATGGACCGCAACAGCAAGACCCTGAATATCGAAGCAGGCGTCGGGTTTGGCGTGACTGGCGGGGCCGATAAATTGACGTTCAAGCTAATTTTATCGCGGGACCTCAACTAAAACAGCCAGACCCGAAGGGTTAGTAAAATCACAGAATCGGGCCGCGCTGAGCGGATCGGCCCCCGGTTCTAGCCCGGCTGGGTACGCCCGGCAAGCTCTTGATATGATATTACCTGAAGGTGTTGCTTGCTTTAGAAGAAGCGAGTGCTACAATCCGACCAGAGACACAAAGACTCGCGGCGCTGCGCGAGTTTTGCAGTATTTCCCGGGGGTTCAGTTGCGAGTTCGCGCACGGAACCGATTGCGGAACTATTCTCTGGCAGCGCTTTGCACGGGTTTTGTGCTGGCCGCTTCAGTAGTGCCTCCTGCATGGTCGCAAGAAGAAACTCCCGCCGGACCGGTGCATCCTGAAAATTCGCAAAAAATAGAAAAGGGTAAAGCGCTTAAGGCAGAAACGGATTTGGCGCTGATTAACGTTACCATCACCGACCCTTACGGGCGTCTGGTGACCGGGTTGGAGCAAGAGAATTTCCGCGCTTTCGAAGACGGAGTGGAACAAGAAATTGTGCGCTTTTCAGGCGAGGACGTGCCGATATCGATTGGCGTGATTTTCGATATGAGCGGGAGTATGAGCGACAAGATCGAGAAGTCCCGGACCGCCGCGGTACAATTTTTCCGTACGGCAAATCCGAAGGACGAGTTCCTGCTGATCAATTTCAACGACCGGGCGCAGCTTACGAGTCCGTTTACAGCCAGTGTTGAAGATCTGCAGAACCGCTTGATGCTCACGTCGGCGCACGGGCAAACGGCGTTACTGGATGGAATTTATCTGGGCCTCAGTGAAATGAAAGGGGCACACAACACAAAGAAAGCGTTGCTCGTGATATCCGACGGAGGCGATAATCATAGCCGTTACACGGAGACGGACATCCGGAAGTATGCAAGAGAAGCAGATGTGCAGATTTATGCCATCGGATTGTATGAAGAGGGTGGCGGGCCAACGGTGGAAGAACGCCTAGGTCCGGCCCTGTTATCAGAACTAACCGAAATGACTGGCGGGCGTACTTTCGCGGTCACGAGCCTTACAGACATGCCCGACATCGCATCAAAAATCAGCATGGAGCTGCGCAATCAATATGTGGTGGGATACAGACCAAGCAACCGGACGCATGATGGAAAGTGGCGCAAAGTTAAAATCAAGCTGCGTCCTCCCAAGGGACTTCCACCGCTCACCGTGTACTCAAGATCGGGCTATTACGCTCCCGGCCATTAAACCTTTGGCGAAAGCTTCCCTCTTCCTGGTAGTGCTGCTATTGGCCGGCCCCTGCCTGCGCGCGCAGAATCCGCTACCGCCCAGCCCTCCGCCGCCGCCGACGCCTGGAACACAGGGACAAAGCACCACAATCAAAAATGTGGTCGACTTGGTGGTATTGCACGCGACCGTTGTGGACGAGAAGGGGCAGTTCGTTCCGGATATACCCAAGGACAATTTTCGCGTCTTCGAAGACAAAATCGAGCAAAAAATATCGGTGTTTACGAAGGAAGACGTTCCAGTGACCATGGGCCTGGTGATCGATAATAGCGGCAGCATGAAGGACAAGCGCCCGCAGGTGAACGAAGCGGCGCTGTCGTTCGTGCGCACCAGCAATAAAGCGGACGAAGTGTTTGTGGTGAATTTCAACGACGAATATTATCTGGACCTGGACGAAGACTTCACCAGCAATCCGGAAGAGCTGCACGAAGCGCTTGAAAAGATCGATACACGAGGAAGTACGGCGCTGTACGACGCGATCATCGGATCGCTGGACCACCTGAAAAAAGGACACAAGGACAAGCGCGTCCTGCTGGTGATCACGGACGGCGACGATGACGCCAGCCGCAAGGACTTCGCCTACACGGTGAAAGCGGCGGTGCAATCGAACGCCGTGATTTATGCGGTGGGCGTGTTCAGCGATGAGGATCGCAAGAGCAACAAAAAGATGGTGCGTAAATCCAAGAAGGATTTGAGCACGCTCGCGGAAGCCACCGGCGGGCTGGCATTTTTCCCGGACAATCTAGCGGATGTGGATACTGTCTGCACGGAGATCGCGAGAGACATTCGCAATCAGTACACGCTGGGATACTACCCGACCAACACTGCGAAAGATGGTACGTTCCGCGCCGTAAGACTTGAAGTGATTCCGCCGAAGGGGCGGGGGAAACTTTCCGTTCGAACGCGGACGGGGTATTACGCGAGCAAAGCGGCGCCGGGTAATTAAGTTTCTGACGCGGTTCCACGGCCGTGCGATTTCATAGCTCGCTTCCGACGTTTCAAAACCTCGCCAAGTGATACTAATTGCCGCGCTTCAGCGGGCACAGCATGCTGCGCCCCTACAAAATCTTGGTACGCAATATGCTTGTGAGATGATGCAGGCGAGAAAGTCAAAAGAGCCGGCGAGACGCCCGCGCTACGAAAGGCGAACCATGTGCGCTGGAGTCAGCGCACAGATCGGCATGGGCGGCGGTTCAGCGGGCGCAGCATGCTGCGCCCCTACAAAACCGGGCGTTGCCAGATCGCGAGCGATCTGTCGAATCTGATTGAATTAACCGTGGAGTGAGTTGAGAAAGCTGGTGCCGTGGGGGATCTTCGTGGCGAAGTTTTCGGCGATGGTTTGGCCCATGTCGGCCAGGGTTGCGCGGGCGCCAAGATTTGCGCCGCTGGACACACCCGGGCTGTAGGCGAGGATTGGAACGTACTCGCGGGAATGATCCGTCGTGGGATTCACGGGATCGGGGTCGCAGCCGTGGTCGGCGGTGATGATCAGCAAATCCGAAGGACGCAAGGCAGCGAGAAAAGGGCCAAGCAAGGCGTCAAATTCTTCCAGAGAGCGGGCGAAGCCTTCTACATCTTTGCGATGGCCGAAGAGCATGTCGAAATCGACGAGGTTTGCGAAGATTAATCCGCTCGGGCGTTGGGCGAGTGCTTCGGTGAGCTTGGCCATGCCATCAGCGTTATTTTTTGTGGTCACATATTTTTGGACGCCGCGGCCGTTGTAGATGTCGTGAATCTTGCCCACGCCGAAAACCGGGATTTGGGCTTCCGCGAGCGCGTCGAGGAGCATGGGGCGCGGCGGCTCGACGGCGTAGTCGTGGCGGCGTTCGGTGCGACGAAAATTTCCCGGCGTCCCGGCGAACGGCCTCGCGATTACGCGGCCTACGCGATTCGGGCCGTCCAGTAACTTCCGCGCGATCTCGCACATACGGTAAAGCTCCGCAATCGGAATCACGTCTTCGTGCGCGGCAATTTGGAAAACGCTGTCGCCGGAGGTGTACACGATCGGGAATCCTGTGCGCACGTGCTCTTCGCCCAGCTCCTTGATGATCTCCGTTCCCGAGGCGGGTTTGTTCCCAAGCGTGCGACGTCCGATTTGACGCTCAAAATCCTCGATCAGTGATTTTGGAAAGCCGTGCGGATACACGGGGAAAGCTTGTTCCAGCCAAATGCCGGCCATTTCCCAGTGGCCGGTGGTTGTGTCTTTTCCTGGAGAAACTGTTGCTCCCTTCCCGAAGCTGGCAGCGGGTTTCGCGGGAGGCTCAAGATTCGCGAGAGGCTTGATATTCGCGAGGCCGAGGCGAACGAGGTTTGGAAGTTTCAGCGGGCGGGAGCGCGCGATGTGACCCAGGGTGTCGCGTCCGACATCGCCGTATGCGGCGGCGTCCGGCAATTCGCCGATGCCGACGCTATCTAGGACGATCCAGATCACACGGTCAAAATGTGGGTTGGCCGCAGGCACGGCCCTATTTTACCAGAGCGACCGGATATTCTGCGGGTGACTCCGAAGCTGGCGAAGGCTCACTTAATCGGCGGGAGTGAGATGTCCTGGTCTACGTAGGCGACTAGCGGTGTTCCAGCTGGCATATCGACTTCCTTTCCATGCTTGATCAACCCGATGGGTCCGAAAAGGACAGTGAGAGCCACCGTCGCGCCGGTTGCGCTTTGGCCTTCGCGCCCTTTAGTGCCGCGAATTCTGATGCGAGTATCGCCTGCCACTAAATATTGCAGTTGTACGTTCAGTTCGCCGGGCCTCCCCAGCATTCCCGCGCGCTTCACGTTCGTCACCGTGGCGAGAGCATGGGCGCCTTTCGGAACGACGATTGTATCTCCGACTTTCAAATCATCATCGAGAACGAATTCCACGGTGTCGCCGTCCGCAGCAGTTCTCGAATTCAGATCGTTTGCAAACTTTAGAGGAATTTGATCGCCTTCTCTTAGGAGACAGCTGTTGCCGGACGCGCAGGCGCGCTTAGACACATCCATGGTTGTAGTGTTAGGCGTGACTACCGCCAAGGCCGCTGCATCATTGGATGCTGAAGCTTCGCTGCTATGCGCGGACAACATCGCTGCCATCACGTCCTGACTGACGCCTGCATTTTTGAGGTCGACGAGCGCTTGCGCCGAGACGTCGAAGTTACTGTCTCCGGTCTGAATCGCCTTCTCAATCAGAGGCGCGTCGAATCCTTGTTTGGTCATGCTGACGATGTCTTCGTTGGTTAAGGGCTTGCGTGTTTGAGCAAAGAGTACAGAGGGTAGTAAGACGAGCAAGACAGTGCAGACAGGCCACATTTTCAGTTTCATTTTCGCCTCCCGATTCAATTGCGGGCTCAGCAGGCGGTAAGTTCAAACAGCAGATGATGCATACAAAAGAATTGTACTTGACGCGTGGCACGGCCGCTCGGTTTCGTGCGGGATGGGTGCGTTTGATGCAAATGACAAGGGAGCGTATAATTTTGGGTTTACACATATGGCGACAAAACCCACAGACAAACCTGCTGCTGACTCGGCTGCCGACAAGCTTGCCGGCGAGGCGACTTCGCGTGCGGCGGTGCCCGGCGACGTGGAAGAAATACGGGTGCGGGGGGCGCGCGTTCACAACCTGAAGAATATTGATTTCGTGATCCCGCACAACGCCATTACGGTGGTGACGGGAGTTTCGGGCTCGGGGAAATCCAGTTTGGCGTTCGACACGCTTTACGCCGAAGGACAGCGGCGCTATATCGAGTCGCTTTCGGCTTACGCGCGACAGTTCCTGGAACGAATCGAAAAGCCGGACGTGGATGAAATCACGGGAATCGCTCCGGCCATTTCGATCCGCCAAAAGAATTCCACGCGCAACCCGCGATCCACGGTGGGCACCGCGACTGAAATATACGATTATCTGCGGCTGCTCTTCGCGCGCATCGGACGCACTTTTTGCCTGCGCTGCGGAGAAGAAGTGCGAAGGGATACGCTGGACGAGATTGCAGCGCGCGTCCTGGCGCTTCCCGCAGGCAGACGATTTTACGTTCTGTACGAGTTGAAGCTCACTCCCGAGACGGCAACAAATGCGCCGCAAGCAATTCGCTCGCGCAAAGCTGTTCGCGTGACGCAGGAAGCGGTTCGAGAGTCGCTGATCAGTTTGCGCAAGCGGGGCTTCAACAGGCTTTATCAAGCGGCCCGAGTATTCGAATTCTCCACGCCGGAAGAATTGCTGGATGTGGATTTCGCGCGGCCAGTGTACGTGGTGGTCGACCGATTGGCGCTAGGGCCCGAAATACGTTCGCGGCTAATGGACTCCATCGAAATTTGCTACCGCGAGGGGCGCGGCGAAGCAATTCTAGAATTTGCAGCAGATGCGCCGGGCGGCGCGGCGGCGGATCGTCTCGTGTTTAACGAGCGCTTCGAATGCAAGAAATGCGGCGCGACGTATCAAGAACCCGAGCCGCGACTTTTCTCGTTCAACAGCCCATACGGCGCTTGCCCGCGATGCCAGGGATTCGGCAACACAATCGATTTCGACATCGATCGCGTGATTCCGGATAAGAGCAAATCGCTTGCGGATGGAGCGATACAGCCGTGGACCAAGCCGCGCTATCGGCAACTCGCGATGGACATGCGCCGGTTTGCGAAGGCTAAAGGTATTCCGGTCGACGTTCCTTTTCGCGAGCTGACTGCTGCGCAGCGCGACGCCATCATTGAAGGCGACCGCAATGAAAAGTACGAAGGCGTGGAAGGTTTTTTCGGATTCCTGGAACGAAAAAAATACAAGCTGCACGTGCGCGTGTTCCTCAGCCGCTATCGCGGGTACGCTCAGTGCCCGGACTGCCGTGGGACGCGGCTTCGCGCGGAGGCTCGCGCGGTGAAAATTGCGGGGCGTTCGATTACGGAAGTCTGCCAGATGACGGTGAAGGATGCGCGGCCGTTTTTCGCGAGCCTGGTGCTGAATCCGGCGGAAGCGACCATCGTCGAAAAGGTTCTGGAAGAAATTCAGTTGCGGCTGCGGTTTCTGGACGAAGTTGGTTTGGATTACCTGACGCTCGACCGGCTTACTTCGACGCTTTCGGGCGGAGAAGCGCAGCGCATTCAGCTCGCCACGTCGCTCGGCTCTCATCTTGTTGGCGCGCTGTATGTGTTGGACGAACCTTCGATTGGGCTTCATCCGCGCGACACAAGCCGGCTGATCGAAATCCTGAAGGGACTGCGCGATTTGGGCAACACCCTGCTGGTGGTGGAGCATGACCCCGACACGATTCTGGGCGCGGATCATATTCTGGAGCTGGGGCCTGGCGCTGGAGAACATGGCGGGAAATTAATGTTTGCAGGCGCGCGCGATGCGATGCTTGCGGATGCTCACTCCCTGACGGCGCGTTACCTTCGCGGCGAATTAAAAGTGGCATTGCCGGCACAACGGCGCAAGACGCAGGGAAAGTTTCTGAAGATAATCGGCGCGCATAGCCACAATTTGAAAAATATCGACGTGATGATCCCGCTGGGAATGCTCGTTGCTGTGACGGGAGTTTCCGGTTCAGGAAAATCGACCTTGGTCTATGACGTTCTGTTCAAGGCATTGCAATTGAAGGGCACGGGAGGAAACTGGCGCGAGTGCTGCGATCGCTTGGACGGAGACACCTCGGTGACGGCGGTGGAGATGGTCGATCAGTCCCCTATCGGCCGCACGCCGCGTTCGAATCCGGCGACGTATTTGAAGGCGTTCGACCCGATACGGGAAGTTTTCGCGTCCACGCCAGAAGCGAAGAAACGCGGATTCACGCCGGGGCATTTTTCGTTCAACATTCCGGGCGGGCGGTGCGAGGCTTGCCAGGGCGACGGCACGGTGACGGTGGAAATGCGTTTTCTGGCGGATGTTGAATTGATCTGCGAAGAATGCCGTGGGACGCGCTACAAGAGCGCGGTGCTGGACGTGCGCTACAAAGAAAAGAATATTCACGACGTTCTGCAGATGACGGTGCGCGAGGCTCTCACGTTTTTCGCCGCGAATCCGAAAGTAACTGCGCGGCTGCGTGTGCTGGAAGAAGTGGGGCTGGGCTACCTGCGTCTGGGACAGTCGGGCACTACGCTTTCGGGCGGCGAAGCGCAACGATTGAAACTTGCGGCGCATCTTACGCGGCAGGAAAATACGGGCATTCTGTATATTTTTGACGAGCCCACCACCGGGCTGCACTTTGACGATATTCAGAAACTGTTGACTGCGTTTCGCAAATTGATTGAAGGCGGCGCTTCGGTGCTGATCATCGAGCATAATCTTGATGTGATCAAGGCTTCGGATTGGGTGATCGACCTGGGGCCGGAAGGCGGCGAGGAAGGCGGGCGCGTGGTGGCTTCGGGGACGCCTGAGCAAGTGGCGCGGAATTCGCAGTCACATACCGGAAAGTATCTGGCGGGCGTTTTGAAGCCGCGCAATGGTGCGAATCACGTGAACGAACATTCGCCGGCATCTAATGGCGCGGGCCAAAGTTCGCTGCCGAACCCATGAAAGCGCTTTCGAAGTATCTGGCTTGCTGCTGGGCGCTGAGTATTTTTCTCGGCGCTGGGGCGGCAAGTTCCGCACAAACCGTTGGCACATCCAGAACACGGATTCCGCAGGATGGCGCTGCCATTGCGCTGAATAATTTGCAGGCGCAGGCGCAGGCGGCGATGGACCGAAAAGATTACGAAGCTGCCGTGCAGGCCTACCAGGAATATCTCGCCAAGAAGCCGGACGACGCGACGGTGCACTACGATCTGGGCTACGCATACACTGCGATGCGGCAGTCTGCGGAAGCTAAGACGGAATACGAAAAAGCGATTTCGCTCGATCCCAAGATGGCTGCGGCGTATCAGAACCTGGGACTGACGCTGCTGACGAGCGATCCTGCCGCGGCGGTTGCGCCTCTGCAAAAGGCGGCGGAATTATTGCCTGACGATGCTCGGGCGAAATGGCTTCTGGGCACGGCGCTCGAAGCGAATGGGAAATTGGATTTGGCAATCGATAAGTACGAAGCAGCGAAAAAGCTGGATGACAAAGATCCGGACATCCGGACATCGCTTGGAGCGGCGCTCTTGAAGGCTGGGCGTCCCGCGGAGGCGGAATCGGTGTTTCGGGACGCGCTGTCGTTGAATCCAGCGGGCGCCGCGGCGGGGCAAGCGCACATCGGGCTGGCTCAAGCTCTGATTGCGCAGAAAAAGATTGAAGAAGCCGCGAAGGAGCTAGCGGCTTATTTGGCGAGTAGACCGGATGACGCGAATGCCCGGATGGAACTGGCGGCGGAGCTTGCCGAGCTGGGCAAGAACGATGAAGCTCTGGCGGAACTCGATCGCGCAATGGCGGGCAAGCCTGAAAATCTGAGGGCGCTGAAGCTGCGCGTGCAGATTGCATCCCAGAGAAAGCATTATGACGATGCGATCCCCGCGCTGCAGAAAGCGATTGCGCTCGCGCCGCAAGACGGGGAAATGGCTGCACAGCTTGGGCATATTTATCTGGAGAAGAAAGATTACCCGAACGCGGTGAACGAATTGATCGTCGCTTTCAAAATGAATCCGGCATCGAACGACGTGCTCGGGGAGCTGGTTACGGCGCAGTACCTGAATAAGAATTATTCGGGGGCGCTGAAAGCCTTGGATGCGCTTTCTCAGCGGAAAACGCTACCGATGGGGAGCTGGTTCATTCGCGCGACCTGTTACGATAAACTAGGGCAGCCGGCCCAGGCGCTCGACGCGTACAAGAAATTTCTCGAGTTGAACACGGACTTGAACAATGACATGTACTTCGAAGCTTCGGCGCGCGTTCGGACCCTCAATCGCGAGCTCAAAAAGAAGTAGGTCCCCATCCCGCGTGTTCCGCATGACTGGAATCGCGCTGGCGGCTCTTGTCTGGACTGTCGCCTGTGCCTCATCGTTTGCGTTAGCCATGCCGAAGACAATGCTGCCGCAGAACAAAACTGCGGAGTTGCGTTCCAAATTTACCAACGAGACGGATCCCGTTCGAAAGGCCAAGCTCTTGGTTCCTCTGAGCGAAGCCGAATTTCGGGAGATTTTAAAGGACGCCGACTCGGACAATTTCGGAGGAGCGCTGGCGATTTTTCAGCAGTATCGGGACGAAGCGCAGGCCTGCCAAAAAGCTCTCGAAGGAAAAGAGCCGGACCCGGAAAAGCATCCAAACGGATTCAAACAGCTTCAAATTTCCTTGCGGCAGTCCTTGCGGCGTCTGAGCGACATTATCGTGGAGTTGCCAGCGGACGACCAAAAACCGTTTCTCGACGTGCGGCGAGATTTGGAACAAATGGACCGTCAATTGATCCATGAACTTTTTCCGCGCCGTCCGCAGGCCGC
>JBAVQA010000109.1:0-3624 GCA_049693595.1 Candidatus Acidiferrales bacterium
GGCGAAGACACGCGCGATCAGATAGCGGGCGGCGCGCAGGATACGCTCGACGGAGCCGTCTCTACAGGTCGGAAGTGGGTTCGCCGCGCTCAGAGGAGTGTGGACGATGCAACCGACTACGTAAGAAAGAACGTCGACGATGCTACCGACTACGTGAAAGATGCGGCTGGCGAAGGCCAACGCGCCTATCGCGAAGCTAAAAAAGCGTCCGCATAAGTCAGATTTCTGTTGCTTCGGGGGAGGAAGAACGAAGCCCCACTCCCCCGACGCGTTGGTTGCTCGCGGTAACATCGCTTGCCGCTCTCACATCACGCATTTGACGTTCCAGGCTTGAGCCTCTAAAGTAAGCGCTGCAATGGAGGCCAAACCGATCGTGCCGGACTGAATCGGCGCACGAAAGCCTCCACGAGAGGGAGATCGAAATGAAGCAACAGGCGGCTTCACCGAGTTCCAAGAACTTGACGCGGAAAGAGCTCATTGATCTTTTGAATGAAGATCTGGCGCGCGAGTATCAGGCCATTATCTCCTACGTGATTTATTCGCAGGTTTTGAAGGGCGCAGAATTCATGAACATCGCTGGTGAGCTTGAGAAGCATGCCGCCGAAGAGCTGGCCCACGCCTTGGTCATTTCAAATCAAATTGACTATCTCGGCGGCATGCCCACCACGCAGCCTAAGCCCGTTCGCACCTCCGAAAAAGCTCGGGACATGCTCAAGTTCGATCTTGAGAATGAGACTACCACTATCCGCAACTATCGCGACCGAGTTCGTCAATGCGAAGCCCTGGGTGAATTTTCAATGGCCGAACATATCCGCGATATCCTCTTGGACGAACAAGATCACCAAATCGCTTTGGCCACGGCTCTGGGCCAAGACGTCCCGCATATCGGCTCGGAGACTGGCCCAAAGTAAAACCCGCTGATGCAAGCGGCGGCTATCGAACCTCAAGAACTTATAGGAGCTTTCAATGATTGACGGCCCGGACGGAAAAGTTGAAGATTTTCTCGCCAAAGAAGAAGATATCCTCACGAGTGTTGCCCGCACCATTGGTTCGACGCTTGGTACCGTCGCAGCCAAAGTAAATGCGGTATCGAGCCCGTCTCCGCGAAAGAAGGCAACCCGTAAGCGCCGTCCTCGCGCCAAAGCCGCCAAGAAAAAGCGGCCGGCGAAAAAATCCAAGCGCGCAGCCAAGGCAAAAGGCCGCAAGCGCACCGCTCGTAAAAAGTCCAGACGCTAGGATTTTCCGGGCCGGTACTGAATCGATTGGCGTGTGTGCGGTCCAAGCCGGAATTCGACTTGTCCGCTAGATCGCACGAATGCGCCGTTTCTAGGTTCTTTCCCGATGCCTATTGCAATGTTTCTGATAGCGACGGGTAGATTTCCAATCCGCCGTTGTGGTCGTAGTGGCTCTTCATTATCACTCGTCCTTTGCGCTCTTTAATCCTGGTAGAGCGCGCTGGATCGGCAATCCACATCTGCGTCAAACTCGATAACGGCAGCCCACTCTGGATCGCCGACCTGGCTTCGTTGAGCGAAGCCAAAGAAAAAATAAAACTCCCTGCTTCCCAATCCGCCGCAACATTTTTCATTCGCGATGCTTCCACCGGCAGGGTGGTTTTCAGTATTCCACCCGGGGATTGACGGTCCTCACCTGGTACTCCATATACGCTGGTAAAGCGAAGAAATTTCCTCAATGGAACTGTGTATGCCCTCCTAACTGTCAGATTCTAAATGGGCAACAAGACGCTCGCCATGGCCATCCGTGTGCCCTATTCACAGATGTGCGTCGAAAAAAGACGCCGAGTTTTTCGGAGGTTGTCATGGAGACGAATTTTTCGGAAGTAGTCATGAACACGAATTTTGATATTTTTAAGCGACTTCAAAATGGCAGGCCCCTCTGGATCACAGCCGTGCCGGGAATCGACGAAGCCCGCGCGCGAGTAGATCGCCTGGAAGCCATTGCGCCTGGTGAATACTTCATTTACTCGCAAACGAAGGGAATCGTAGTCGAATATGTAAACGCGTAGACAACGTTCACTACCGAAACCTCCTTCGATCCCTGACCCATCCGGTCCAGCCCGCGTAACACGCCAGTAATACTTTCCTTCCGCTTATCCTGATAGTCTAATCGTCCGAGGCGAGCGTGACGCGAAACAAGCTGCCGGATCCCCAATTATTTTTGAATCGCCATTTTTCCTGGCTGCAGTTCAACGAACGCGTACTGGAAGAAGCGCGCGATGCCAGGAGTCCTCTCCTCGAGCGCGTGAAATTTCTCGCTATCACTGCTAGCAACTTGGACGAATTCGTCGAAGTGCGCGTCGCGGGCCTTTTGCAACAGGTCGAACACGGCGTCAAAGATCCCGGCCCGGATGGCCGCACCCCGCGCGAAGTGCTCGTCGAGCTCGCCGCTCGAATCCACCGATTCGTAAAAGCTCAGTACGATTGCTGGCGCGAAGATCTCCTCCCCGGGCTCGTTGCAGAGTCAATTCGTGTGGTTAATATGCGTTCGCTGCGGCCCGCCGCACGCGCGCACATCGGTACCTTTTATTCCAAGACGGTGGCACCGCTGCTCACGCCGGTCACCATCGATCCCGCTCATCCCTTCCCTCACGTAATTAACAAGGCGATCTGTCTGGCGTTTCTGCTGCGGCCCAAACGCCGCGGCTCGCTTCCCTATCTCGGAGTTGTTACGGTGCCGCGCGCTCTGCCCCGCCTGGTTCAGGTGCCATCGGCAAATGGTACGGTCGAATATGTTTTTCTATCCGACGTCATTCACGCCTTCGCCGAGCGCTTATATCACGGCTACGAAGTTCTCTCCGCCGCGGCTTTCCGCGTTACCCGCAACAGCAATCTCTATTTGGAAGCGGAAGAATCGCGCAGCATTATGGATTCGGTGGACGCTCAGCTTCACAGCCGCAGAAAAGGCGAAGCTGTGCGCCTGGAGATCGAAGCCGGCGCTAATCAGGAAATTATCGACCGCCTGGTCGCGAATTTCCGGCTGGCGCCCTGGCAAATTTTTCGCGTGGATGGTCCGCCCAATCTTTCCCGCATCGCGTATCTTTACGACGCCATCCCGCGGCCCGATCTGAAATTCCGCCCGTTCGTTCCGCGTGAATTGGCGTTGAAGCCCGGGCCCAGCGCTCTCTTCGAGCTGATTCGAAAGCGCGACGTTTTGCTGCACCATCCCTACGACTCCTATTCATCCGTCGTCCGCTTCATTGAAAGTGCTGCCACGGATCCGGACGTTCTGTCTATCAAGCAAACACTTTATCGCACCAGCGAAAATTCCCCGATCGTCCGCGCTTTGATTGAAGCCGCTGCCAAGAAGGAAGTCGCCGTTGTCGTGGAGCTGAAAGCGCGCTTCGATGAAGCTTCGAACATCCGCTGGGCCCGGAATCTGCAGGAAGCCGGCGTGCAGGTATTTCACGGTGTGGTGGGCTTGAAAACGCATTGCAAGATTGCGCTCATCGCGCGCCGCGAGCAAGGCGGCAAGATCCGCCAGTACGCGCATCTCGGCACCGGAAACTACAATCCTTCCACCGCGCGCTATTACACCGACCTGAGCCTGCTGACCAGCGATGCGCGCATCACGGGCGCCGTGCAAAACGTCTTTAATTATTTGACG
>JBAVQA010000110.1:0-8710 GCA_049693595.1 Candidatus Acidiferrales bacterium
ATCTGCCGTGGGCTTTGTCCCACCGGTAATCTGGAAACTGAAGTTCGTCGTGAATTCCTGAATGTTGACCGCCGAACTGTACCACGCACTTGCGGCTTCAGCCGTCCCGCCATTGGTTAACTGCAACTGTGTCCCATTCAGCGTCGCACTGCCATTCAGCGTCATCGCGCCCGCCGTAAATCCCGAGCCGAGATTTATGACCGAAGTGGTCTGCCCCGATGCCAGCCTCGCCGCTGGCAGCGCCACCGCGGCGGCGACTAGCAGCCATATTCCCATTCGGATGGATTTCCTCGCGCGCATTCTTGGCACTCCTAAAGTAGAGATTTTGCGTGCTGTCTCGCGAGGGAGGGGTGCGCGAAGACCCTGTAGCGCCGGTATTTTTGCACCGGCCCAGGTGGCTGATCAACTGCTCTTGGGTACAGTGCTGGTCCAGTGTCCTGAATTCTGAGAGGGATAAAAATTCCTTATTCTGCCCTACCGGGAAAGCGCTTCGTGAGTTTTCGCCCGATGTTCGCGCAAACTTGGGGAACGACTTGCATCGCCCTGAAGATGGGCTAGAGCCTCTGGATTCAGGGTCGATGGGCGCTACTTTGCCGCATGTCCATGAGATACGAAATCAAGACACCGAAAGGTGGTGCCGAGTTCTCTACATTTGACTTCGAACGCTTACTCTACGTGCTCCACTGCTTCACGAAGACGTTTCGACAGGAGCGCCGCTCCTTACCACCACAAGTTTCGCGGAAGGCGATATGCTGGCGATGAGTCGTACCACGTTTTCGATGGCGGATGGGTCGGCGTCGCCAGTTTCGAGCTGCGGCACGCCCACGCAGATGAAAATGGTGTCGCTCGAGCGAACAGCTTCTGCTGGCTTGGTGGTGAACGTCAGGCGACCCTCCCGGCTGCACCGGGCCAAGATTCCATCCAGGTGCGGATCATAGATGGATGATTTCCCAGCCTTCAAGGCACTGATGATGGATTCATTCTTGTCAGCGCACATTACTTGGTGCCCGATTTCGGCGAGGCATGCTCCCGTCACCTGACCCACATAGCCCTAACCGATCACTGAGATTCGCAATGGCATGCGGCTCTGCCAGACCAGCCCGTTCGCATTCGAATTATAACCCGTGGCTTGAACGGACGTTCGTCAGAACTGATTGTAACCAACTCCGGCGCTGTCACGCGCGAGCCAGGAGCGCTGTGCCTCCTCTGTGGGCGGCCTGGGCATCGTTGCTTGGCCTCACCGGCAGCGCGAACTTAAAGACTCGGTTGGGAGTCCAGATCCAAAGCTGGCTCATACTTACGAAATTCCGGAACCGACGCAAATTCTATAAGCTGCTCGCCTCACGTCGAGCGGGTTCTTTGGCCGAGCAGGCCATCGCCGCGCACCGCTTGGACGGAGACGAAAAACCATCTGGGAATGTACGTCCGTCAGGCGCCGGACGAGGATCCCACCGCGTACAGCTCGCTTGCGGGAGCGAATGTGGCGCTCGGCGATCTCCGCTCCGCGCGCTGCTCTCGAAGAAGGAGTGAGAATCTTCCCCGGCGACGCAAGCCTTCGGCGGCTCACTGCCCAAGCGCCGTCCTTGCCCCACTGAGGATCGAAGCAGGAATCCCAAGTCGAGTTCAACGGCGCGCCACATTGACTCGCACAAAATTGTCTGCGCTCCAAAAAGATCGCAGCCAATGACCTGAGGCATCCGCAACGGTTGTTCTTGAGAACATTCATTCTTAGTTTCGCTTCAGGGTATTCGAAACAGGATAGGATAGCTTTCATCGAGGCCGCATAGTGATGTCTACATCTGCGACGAGTGTAACGACGCGGAACGCGAGAAGGCACGCCGGCTTCGTCGCATTTATCCTAATTTCCAGTCTTGTCTTTTATAAAACGCTCAGCGCGTTGGTCCAGTATTCCTTGCACGACGATTCCAGTTCACACATCATTCTCATTCCTTTCATCGCTCTTTTCCTGCTCTACTCTGAGCGACAAAGCATCTTTTCGATAACTCGGACGACCATAAACTCCGGCGTCGGTCTAGCGCTGGGCGGGCTGGTTCTGTGTTGGCTCGCGAATCGAGATTTTTTCCCACCAGCCGGGAATTGGCCTCTATTCCTGAAGACCTTTTCGCTGATCCTCGTTTGGATGGGTGGATTTCTTCTCTGTTACGGATCCGTTGCGTTGCGAGCAGGAGCCTTTCCACTGCTATTCCTTTTATTAATGGTTCCGCTGCCGGATGTCGTCTTGGATCGTCTCATCCATGCTCTCCAGGAAGCCTCTACTGAAATTGCGTATCTCATTTTCCAGGCGGTGGGCACTCCCGTTTTGCGCCACGGGTTCCTGCTTTCCGTGCCAGGCGTCACGATTGAGGTGGCGAAAGAATGTAGCAGCATTCGTTCCAGTATCGCGCTTTTCATTACATGCCTCCTAGCGGCTCACTTGTACCTTCGGACGGGGTGGAAAATGTTACTGTTGGTCCTTTTGAGCTTTCCGCTGTCCGTTATCAAAAATGGGATACGAATCGCGACCTTGACGCTGCTAAGCATTTACGTAGACCCAGGATTCTTGACTGGAAGGCTCCACCATGAAGGAGGGTTTGTCTTTTTCCTCGTGGCGATGCTCATTCTCTGGCCCGTGCTTTTGTGGTTGAAGAAGTCGGAAAAACCGCGCGGGTCTGTGAATTCCGCTATGTGAGCAATGCCCAGCTCGAGAAGCTGCAGAGCCTGATCTTCAAGGGCATTGAAGAGGGCGCTGAGTTGATAGCGGGTGGTCCCGGTTGCTTGGAGGCCATCCGTCGCGGCTATTCGTGAAGCGACGGTATTCGCGGGGCTTCGAAACGAGATGACAATCGCACGTGAGGAGATCGGCTCCTTCGCCCTATAGCTCTGGCGTCCCGTCGGTTCATTCACCTTTTGATCAGAGTGGTACTGCCCAAATGCGCCCTCCTGGTTGGCAATCAGCTGCTATGGAGAGAAGCGGAACCGCTGCGACGGATGTTGGCCGCTCTCCTAGAACGCTTCTGAATTTCTCAGGCAGTCTGACTCAACTCCGAGGTCGTGTACTAGTTTGGAAAACGGGGGGCAGGTCAAACCAAATACAACACTCATTATCGGATCAGCGGGGCTAGATGCAGATGCTTCAGAAGCTCATCAGATTCGCGCGAAAATCCCCTCGCGACCAATTGCAGGCCATCTGCTACCGTTTGGCAGAAAGAGATTGGTATTGGAAAATCCATAGTCCGGGGAACGACAGAACGGCTTGTGTTATTGGACTGTTCGGCAGCGGACGTTGGTATATCACCGAGCTGATACGACAGAACATTGGAGAAAGGGCGAAATATTCTAAGGATGAGATCCACTTCCGTCCAGGTCCGACATCTATGATCTACAGCGGGCATGCCACAATCAGACATGTTTCTCGCTTTCAAGAGTTGCCAGCGGTAACGAGCCGTATATTGGAAGCGGCAAGGTCGGGATTTGCCAATTTGATTTTTATCTATCGTCATCCTCTCGATTCGTTGCTGTCAAATTGGATTTGGTGGCGGACATACATTCGCGACAACATAGGGAATGCTACTATCTCGCACCTTTATAAGAACACAGACGATCAATGTGCCGATTTGGAGCAGAATTTTCTTGAATTCAAGGCCTTTGCCGAAGGCGACCTTGATTTTTTTGCGGATTTTTTCGCGGCTGTACCAGGCCCGCGATTTTTGTCGTTCTCGGAATTTGTTGAGGAAACTGAGCTTTATCTCCAATCCGCCACGCTCACCTTGCGGCTTGAGGACTTCATGGTCGATCCGGTCAAGGAGTTTTCTAAGATCGCTGAAGTCATGTCGGCTGATGTTGATTTGAGCGGTTTACGTATAGCCCCTTCGAGAACCAAGCCTTATGGCTATTGGGCCGTTAAAGAAAAAGTTCCTCGATTCAGAAACTTTATCAATGAGCTGAATGCGGAGACAAAAAGACGGATTGAGAAAATCGCCTATAAGGTCAGCGCGTAAGTTGAGTAGATTTAATCGCGCGGCGGTGCGGTCATCCGGAGCTTTGCATTTATCAAAACTGTAACGGGGGTGCGTCAGTCACGATCGCCGTCATCCTGCCGTCGGCTCTCTGCCTGGTAGGGCATCCTCGAGTAGGAGCTCCCCCTCCCGTACCATATTCTGGTAAAGCGTCACGTCCTCCGGATTGTCGATTTCGCCCCATTGACCGTCGGTGCCGAAAGTGCCGATGGCGAGCTCCTTTCCGGTGAGCAGTCGGCGCAGCAATCCGGTCGCGTCGAGCCGATCGCGGATCGCTGCGTCGAGGGTACTGAGTAGCACCTCGACGGCACTCCATGCCGGTGGCGTGAATTTCAAGAGGCCCATATATTGTCCTTGGATATCTTCGATCCGTGTCGTCTTGCCGCCGATCTCTAGCAATTGGCCCGCGGCATCTATCCGGAAGGTTTCCGCGTCGGCCAAAGGATCGGCGAATCGCCGGGTCCACAGGCGGCGCCAAGCCCGGTCGTAACTGATAACCAACTGGCCGGGAGCGCGGGCCAGACCGCGCACTAACTCGCTGCGGTAGAAGATGTCGGCATAGCTGACGATGACCGGGCCCGAGCGCAGCCAAGGAGCGGCCGCGGCGAGCGACATCACCATATTGGTTTCGGCCCATCGTTCGTTGAAGAAATAGGAAAGGCCGGGGAAATCGATCATCTCGGCGCGATAGCCCCGGACAACCCCAATTTCGTCCACCCCACCACGTCGGAGAGCCGCTATCTGACGCTCGATCAACGGCTGGCCATTGAGCTCGACCAAGCATTTCGGGCGGTCGTCGCTAAGCCGTCCCATGCGACTGCCGCGACCAGCGGCAAGGATCAAAGCGCGCATCAGGCCACCTTGAAGACGCGGCGGAACAGCGCGACGTCGGCAGCGGCGAATGGGTCCATTCGCTCGGGATGCCACATGATCCCGGTCGTCGAGCGGATCGTATGCCGGATGGCCTTGACGACACCGTCATCGGCGACCGCCCAGACGTCAAGCGGCGGGTGTGATTCGAAGGCGGCGAAACGATGATAGCTGTTGACCTCTGCGGGCTTGCCATCGACGCGAATTACCTGATGTCGTGTTACATGGCCTTCGACGCGACGCAACGGGATCGCGCAACGCTGCTGGATCATCTGCATCCCGCGACAGACACCGAGCACGGGCAGCCCGCGCGACTCTGCCAGTTCAAGAAGCGCATTCTCGGTAGCATCCCGTTCGGGGGCATCGCCACCGAGAGCCGCGAGGTCGTTGCCGCCGGTCAACACCAAACCGGCAACGTCTGAACCTGCGCATAGCGCCATGGCCACCTCGACAACATTCGGAAGCGCCAGCGGCATCAGTCCACACACTGCCAGGAACCGCGGCCAGCCCTGATCGAGACAATCACGGCGCTCGCCATATTCCGGGACGACGGACACCCTCTGGGTAATTGCGACTCTTTTCATGCGATGGCTAAAACCTTGTACAGTCCAGCACGGCTGCTCTTGCGAGGCGAAAGTCCTTCCTACTTGATCTTTTGCGCAAAATATATCCGAGTTGTGTAGGGCACATCGATTACGCCCGGCAGCTCGTCCAAATAGGTCGCGATTTCTTTGATGATGTTATTGAATACCGAATCAGTGCCCGCCTGGCGTTTGAGAGTCGCATGCGATTTCCAGGCAACAATGACGTCGGACTTTGGCATTTTCCATACAAAGCTTCCTTCGATCGATTTCGTAGCAGAGAAGTGGCCGCTTGTACTGATGATGTTTGTAGGATCTTCTCTTCTTGATCCATACGAGTAAGTTGGAATCAAGGACTTGATGATGGACTCTATCCGTTGTTGAATCGGATCATCCAAATCCCGATGATTCCACATACAGGCGAACCAGCCCTTGGGGACGAGTATTCTGGATACCTCGGATAGGGTAAGGCTTTGATCAACGACATTGAATGAGCTGCCGAAAAAAACGGCGTAAGCACTGCTTGTCGGCAATCCTGTTGCCTCGCCTGTGCCAACAGACCAGGTAGCTGATTTGCCCTTAGTATTTTGGATTCCAATTGTTCGCATCGCATCGTTGGGCTCAACAGAGCTGATCGTTAATCCGTGCTTGAGCAGCTCTTTTGTGAGCTTACCCGTGCCTGCACCAATCTCGGCTACGGGCCGAGAAGGGGAGCAGCCGATTGCTTTCAGTAAATTCTTAATGGCGTCGCTGGAGTAGTCGGCTCTCTTATCGTAATGAGAAGCGTGTTCGGTGTAATCCCAACTAACTTTGGGCGCAGTAGTTTTGGTGACCATCAATTTCCTCCGTAGGTCTGATGTTTGATGATTGTTTTTTCCTGCTGTGTGATGGGCGAAAACGCTATCATGCGATGACTAAGACCTTCTGGTTCGTGCAATCGAGGCAGAGCTTGCGCGCCGTCTGCCATCGCCGGAACAGGGCCTCACCGGCGCCGATTACGGCCGGTATGCCGAGTTCGCCGGCACGGATCGCCATGTGCGAATTTGCGCCGCCGAACTGAGTGACGAATCCGCTGATACCACGAGTGAAGATCCAGTCGAAGCCCGGGTCCGCGCTTGGGACGAAAAGAATCCGTCCAGCGAAGCTCTCAGGCGGGTCGCCGACTGAGGCGACCGGTGCGGTGACGGTCTTTCGCGTAATGAAATTAGGTTGGCTCGGGGGAAGGTGAAAAGCGAACACTTCGTCGGGCGACGCGATGATCGGCGGCAGCACGAGATTGCGCGTGAGCGCATAACGCTCTCTGCCATGCGCCACACTCTCCAGTAACGTCTCGCGCACCGGAGCGCTCTCGCTATAAAGCGTGCGGATGGCGTCGTAGTTCAGAAATGCACAATCCTCCGCCGAAAGGCCATGATCCTCGCCGAGCTGCCGAATCAATGACAAGGCGTCGCTCAGGCTTCGCGTGAACACGAACTTCGCGTATTCGCGGCCCTCAATACCGGCCTTGATGAACTCGATCAAACTCAAGACGTCGATGTCGAGCTCATGTTCCTTGAGCATCTGTTCGATGCGGCGCAACTGCTCGATCGAAAGCGCGAAGCGCGGCGGTGCGGACGCCGTCGGTCGGGCACTGGACCAGTCGAAATAGAGATCGGGCGCCTCGTCGTAGCGCGGCGACAGGATGTCGTAGGTCCCCGGCCGAAGGTGGCCGTAGCGTGCGAGGAAGTCTGCCTTCGGAAGTTGCGCGAAATCTTGCCCGATCCGCGACCCGACGGTATCGACACTCGCCATGAACGTCGCACCCTCTTCGGCATTGAGAACGCCCACCTCGACGAAGGACTGGAGCAGCTGCACCGCTATAAAGCCCGCCCGCGCGAGACCGGCGAACGGCAGTGTGCCATATCGCTTGCAGTCCTCGATCAACCAGTAAATGCGGCTGATCTTGTCAATCTCCGCGTTGCAGATTGTCGGAAACCGGCGTGCCAGCAGGTCGATTTTTGCGCGGTCTCGCCGCCACAGCGCGGTCTCGCCATGCATGATGCGATTGGTGAGGCGCCGTAACGCGCCCGAAAATTCGGCAAGGTCCTCTGGAGAAAATCCGTGCTCAGCGAGCCTGCCCATCCGCTTCGGTAAATCGAGGGTGTAGCAGGAGAAGATGATCTCAAATTCGACCTTGTCATGGAGATGTGGCTCGGAGAGGAGGCGATCGACGTAATAGTTCACGAGACGACCGGCGAGATCGTCGGGTACATCGCGTGGTATGAAGGAGTTGAAGCTAACACGTACGTCGATGTACGGCAGTCCGTGAAAGCTTACCAGTAGCGGAAAACTGCGAAGATTCTGGTACCCGTAATTGTCCCGCTGATAGGCCCAGATCGCGTCAGTGATGAGTTCGCGATAAAGCGACAACGAGAGTGGCCAGGGCCGCACCCCAATGATTTCGGCGGGGTTCCAGTCTGGCATGACGCCGAATATCGCCCGGCTGCCGTGCAGGAAGGGATGCGGACGGCTGAGCAGCTCGACCTTGCGCGCGACATCAGCCAGCGCAGTGTCGACCTTCGAGTCCGCCATCCGTCCCCAGCGGTCAACGGCGAGCGGGCGGACTTGCAGGAGGTAGAGCTGTCCATCGTCGCCGACGGCAAATTCCACATCGATTGCATCACAAGCTAGAAGAGTTTCGAGCTCGCTGACGAGAGCGATGACCGGTGCCAGCGACGGTGGGCAGGCATCGGGCCGCGATTTGAGGCATAGAAAAGTCTCGAGATTGTCGCCGACACCGGCGGTCACGCGATCGGTTAGGCCCGAACGGTCGTCGTAATTGATAATGAAATAGGGGCCGCCGCTGGGACTGCGCGAGAAGACCACCCCGGCCATCGCCACGCGGTCAAGCATGGGCTGCACGAAGAACTGGTCGTCGTCGCTTCCGTCGTTCGCGAACGACCCAATAACACGGTCGATTGCCTGTGCCACTGCCACGCTGCCGACGACACCGAGCACGGAATCGTACCTCCCGGCCTGGGAGCTCGCGGCGCCATCCTCGCCTCGTGCACTGCTACGCACGATGACCCGATCTGAACCCCAAGGAGCGGCAGTGACGGCAGCGAGCACGCCCGCGGCGTCCGAGCGCCACTCGCCAACCGAGAATCGGACCTGCGGCAGAACGCGCCCATTGCGCAGCAGCGGCCTCAGCGCTTCCAGAGATTCCGCCTTCGTTTTGAAGGCGACGCGGCGTGCGGTCTGCAC